>CALRMO020000065.1:0-12956 GCA_943369235.1 Sphingomonas paucimobilis | reverse complement strand
CTTTTCGGGCCTTTGCTTCAGGTCATTCGCGTTGCGGACTTCGGCGCCGCTATCGCCGAGGCAAACAACACACGGTTCGGCCTGTCGGCGTCGCTGGTGGGCGGGACTGCTGCACAATATGACGAATTTTGGGCGAACAGCCGCGCCGGGATCGTCAACTGGAATGCACCGACGAACGGCGCGTCTTCGGCGGCTCCGTTCGGTGGCATCGGCCTTTCCGGCAATCACCGGCCAAGCGCGTATTATGCTGCCGATTATTGCGCCTATCCCGTTGTTTCTGCGGAAAATGAAGTGCCAAAGGCGATGATTGGTATCGGTATGAAAGACGACGAGACAATCGCGGGTGTAACCGCAAAATAGTCGCCTAAAGTTCAGCTAGTCGGCTGCAAATATATCCTGATTTGAAGCTGTCATATGCGCGGCGCATGTTGGCCGGATGAACAGCGCACGAGTCTATCTGGTCGGGGCCGGTCCCGGCGACCCCGAATTGCTGACGGTAAAGGCAGCGCGCCTGATTGCTGCAGCCGACGTCGTTGTGCATGACGGCCTGGTCGATGCTGCAATCATGGCGCTGATCAACCCCGCCGCCAGGCTGATTTCGGTTGCCAAGAGCCGGTCGAAACATTCGGTCCCGCAAGAGGGCATCAACGGCATCCTGGTTCGCGAGGCACGGGCTGGCCATCTCGTTGTCCGCCTTAAAGGCGGCGATCCTTTTATCTTCGGACGCGGCGGCGAGGAAGCCGAGGCGTGCCGCGATGCGGGCGTCGATGTCGAAGTTGTCCCCGGCATATCGGCTGCGATGGGTGGCGCCGCCGAGGCAATGCTGCCCCTTACCCACCGCGATGCATCGAGCGCGGTCACGTTCGTGGCGGGCCAGTGCAAAGGCCTGACCGACCAGAACTGGGCGGGCCTGGCGGGCAAAGGCCGCACGCTGGTAATTTACATGGGCGTGGCGACCGCTGCGGACATTACCGAAAAATTGATTTCCGACGGGCTGTCCCCCGACACGCCGGTCGCGGTGCTGGAGCGCGTGACCAGGCCTAATGCCCGCGCAATGCGCACCATATTGACCGATTTGGGCGACATGATTGCGCGCGAAGGCGTGGCATCGCCGGCCATTATCGTGGTCGGCGATGTCGTGCTTAGGTCCGATGCCGAAGACCGGTTGATCCATTTTGCCAAACAGGCGGAGAATATTGCGTGAAGTTATTGACGGGAAATGAGTTGGGCTCGGGCGCTGTTACCTGGTGGACTGGCAGCGGCTGGTCGATCCATGTCGAGGATGCGGTCGATGTTGGCGAAGGCGGTGAGGCCATTCTTCAAGCCGAAGAAGGTGCTCGCCGCGTTAACGCGCCGTATATTATCGACGCAATCGATACCCCCGAAGGCCCGCGCCCGGCGCACATCAAGGATCGCGTCCGCGCGCTTGGGCCGACGGTACGTCCCGACCTGACATTGAAGCCTGCGGATCCGACCGCTGGCGAATGGGTGATCTGACATGTATAAATACGACAATTATGACCAGGCTATCGTAGATGCCCGCGTTGAGGAATTTCGCGATCAGGTAAAGCGCCGCATGGCCGGTGAGATTACCGAGGATCAATTCAAGCCGTTGCGGCTGATGAACGGGCTGTATCTGCAGCTTCATGCCTATATGCTTCGCGTCGCCATTCCTTATGGCACGCTCGACAGCCGCCAGATGCGGATGCTGGCGCATATCGCGCGCAAATATGACCGCGATTACGGACATTTCACGACGCGGCAGAATATCCAGTATAATTGGATCAAACTGGAAGAATGCCCCGATCTGCTGGCTGACCTTGCAACCGTCGAAATGCACGCGATCCAGACCAGTGGCAATTGCATCCGCAATATCTCGTCCGACCAATATGCAGGTGCTGCCGCCGATGAGGTAGCAGACCCGCGTCCGTGGGCCGAGCTGCTGCGCCAATGGTCGACCTTTCATCCGGAATTCAGCTATCTGCCGCGCAAGTTCAAGATTGCGGTGATTGCCAGCCCCGAAGACCGCGCTGCGATGCGCTTGCATGACATCGGGCTGGAGCTTGTCAAAAAGGATGGCGAGCTTGGCGCTCGCGTGTTCGTCGGCGGCGGCATGGGCCGTACTCCCATGATCGCACCGGAGATCAACGCGTTTGTCAAGGCTGACGACCTGCTCAGCTATGTCGAGGCCTGCCTTCGCGTCTATAACCGCTATGGTCGCCGCGACAATATCTACAAGGCGCGGATCAAAATCCTTGTCCACGAACTGGGCGCGGACGAATATCGCCGCCAGGTTGAGGAAGAATTCGCACACGTCAAAACGCTTGGCATCGACCCGCCATTGGCCGAACTCGAGCGCATAGCCGCGTTTTTCGCCGCCCCTTCATTCGATGCGCCGGATGTGGAACCCGATCGCAGCGATCCCGATTTCGCCGTCTGGCTCGACCAGAATGTGAAGCCGCACAAGCAAGCGGGCTATGCTATCGTCAACATCTGCCTCAAGCCCATCGGCGGCATCCCCGGCGATGCGTCGTCGGCGCAAATAGACGTGATGGCTGACCTTGCCGAGCAATTCAGCTTCGACGAATTGCGCGTCACGCACGCACAGAATATCGTACTGCCGCATGTCGCGAAGCGCGACCTCTATGCCGTCTGGCAGGCCTTGCGCGAAGCCGAGCTGGCCGATGCCAATCTCGACCTGATCAGCGATATCATCGCCTGTCCGGGCCTCGATTATTGCAGTCTTGCCAATGCGCGCTCGATTCCGGTTGCGCAGAAAATTGCAACACGCTTTGCGGATATGGACCGGCAGCGCGATCTGGGCGAACTGAAGCTCAAGATTTCGGGTTGCATCAATGCCTGCGGACATCACCATGCGGGACATATCGGCATCTTGGGTGTGGACCGGAAGGGCGTTGAGAATTACCAGCTGACCTTTGGCGGTTCCGGCGCAGAGGATGTCAGCATCGGCAAGATTATCGGCCCCGGCTTCGATGAAGACGGCGTGGTCGATGCGGTCGAGAAAGCCACCGAAGTCTACAAATCTTTGCGCGAGGGCGATGAGCGATTCATCGACACCTACCGCCGTGTCGGCCTCGATCCGTTCAAGGAGGCGATTTATGGTTGAGTTTAGATATCGCGACGACGAAGTTTCCGAACAGCCTTCGGTTACGCTCGACGCCTTCCTCGACCAGTCGAACGCCACTGCTGTCCGGCTTGAGCCGGATGACGATGCGCGCGCGCTGATCCCGTTTCTCGACCGGCTGACGCTGATTGAAGTCGCCTTCCCCAAATATCGCGATGGGCGTGGATATAGCTCGGCGCGTATCTTGCGCGAAGCGGGCTACACTGGCGAATTACGCGCGCAAGGCGACGTGCTCGTCGACCAAATCGCTTTCATGCGGCGCTGCGGTTTCGACAGCTTCTCGCCCGAAGGATCGCTTAACCCCGCCGATGTGGACGCGGCGTTTGCTCGCTATGACCATGTTTATCAGCCCGCCGCCGATGCCGCAGTTCCTGTATGGAAGCTGCGCCATGGGTGAGCATGTCCGCATTAAAGACCGTATCGACACCGCGCCGCGTTATACAGAGGCGGATGCCGTGCGCCTGAATAACATGTTCCGCGGGCGCGATACCGTCGAGATGCTGACTGTCTTGCTTAAGGAAAACATGCTTGGCGATGCTGCCATTGTTTCGAGTTTTGGGGCGGAAAGTGCGGTGTTACTTCACCTGATCGCCAGCGTCGATCCAACGGTTCCCGTGCTCTTTCTGGAAACCGGCAAACATTTTCCTGAAACGATTACCTATCGTGAAGAATTGCGCGAACTGCTCGGCCTGACGGATCTGCGTAACCTGACCCCGGACCCGGTATTGCTCGAAAAGCGCGACGGAACTGGCCTTCGCTGGTCATACGACCCCGATGGCTGCTGCGAAATTCGAAAGGTCTTGCCGCTGAAAGCCGCGCTGGCTGGGTTCGACGCCCAATTTAGCGGCCGCAAGGCATTTCAGTCATCGACCCGTAAGGCACTTCCCCGCTTTGAAATCGAGGATGGCCGGTTGAAGGTCAACCCGCTCGCCGATTGGGACAAGGCTAGGCTTGATGCCTATATGACCGAACATAACCTGCCCGCGCATCCGCTCGTCGAGCAAGGCTATCCATCCATTGGGTGTTCGCCGTGCACGACCATGGTTGCTCCGGGAGAGGACCCACGCTCGGGCCGGTGGAAAGGCTGGGACAAGGTTGAGTGTGGTATTCACACCGAAGTGACGCCGCTGGACGATACCGGGGCCAACGACCCCATTTTCTGAGACAACTCCCTCTCTCCTTCAGGGGAGAGGATACGAAGCCTTATGAGCAAAGCGAATTAGGCGAAGTTGGAGAGGGGTCTGCCCTCACCGGAAGCGCACCACCCCTCTCCACTGCGACTAACGAGCAAGCTCGTAAGTCTCGTTCCTCTCCCCTAAAGGAGAGGGGTCAATCTTTCGGAAAGAAATATTCCTGGATCTCCGCAGCAATCCGCGCGGGCCGAAGTGTTTCGGCATCGATGCAGCACCAGCTCGACTTGACCTCGGCCAGAACTTCCTCGCCGCGCTTGATTACGGTGTCGTAGAATGAACGCGCGCCCTGTACTTTTTCGAGCACTACCGTCGCAATCACATCGTCATCCAGAAACGCCGGCTTGCGGTAGGTGATCTCGTGCTTCAACGCGACCCACAGATATTTGGCAGCGGTTTCCGGCGGCGCCAGCTTGTTCCAGTGTGCAAGCACGGCGTCCTGAACCCAGTTCAGATATCGCGCGTTGTTGACGTGCCCCATGAAATCGATGTCGGCCGGCAAAACGCCGATGCGGTGAAAATGGGGAAGAGCGAGGGCCATGATGCTTTCAATATAAGGGAGAATTGTTCGCGATACAGCCCGTTTAAGGCAAAAACATGATTAAATTGTCACCTTGAACGGGAAATCCCGCCCTTGCGAAGGCCCATGAATGCTCCCACATCGGCAAAATGGACCAACAGGGCGCGAAAGACTGGCGTAATTCCAATGCCTACCGGTGGTTCATGCTGCTGTTGGGCTGGCTCTTGGTGATCGGATCCCCGCTGCTCGGCCCGCTTCCCGGCCCTGGCCCGCTGGTCATTCTGCCAATCGGCCTGGCGATCATATTGAAACATTCGCTGTGGGCCAAAAAACGCTATGCAAGAGCGGCGCGGCGCTACCCCGATTATGCCAATTGGGCGAACTGGGCGATGCGCCGCAGCAAAGTGACCGAGCGGCCTTCCTTTCCCGACCTGAAAGCCGATTTGATGCACCTGTGCCGGCGCGATGATATCGATGCAAAACTGCCCTGACGGATGTTGACTTTTGCCCCCAGCAACCGTATCGGCCACGTCAACACAGGCGGTCGCTGGACAGATTCGGCGGCCCTTTTCATTTCAAGATGTATAAAATACAAGGATTACAGACATGAAGCGCACTTTTCAGCCGAGCAATCTCGTGCGTGCCCGTCGCCACGGTTTTCGTCTTCGCATGTCGACCGCTGCTGGCCGGAACATCCTGAATGCCCGCCGCGCACGTGGCCGCAAGAAGCTTTCGGCTTAACACCCGAAACGGCGGACCGCGATATGCGCGGTTACAGCGTCATCAAAAAAAGGTCGGACTTTCTGGCCGCCAACCGGGGGAAGCGATATGCAACTCCCGGTTTTGTTTTGCTGGTGAAGGACCGGCAGGACGATGATCCGGCCATTCGGCTGGGTATCACCATCACCAAGAAGGTCGGCAATGCGGTCGTCCGCAACCGGATGCGGCGCAGGTTTCGCGAACTCGCGCGCGAGATGCTGGCGGAAAAGGGCAAGGCTGGCGCCGATCACGTTCTGATCGGCCGCGATGGCGGGATCGAAAAGGATTTTGCTGAACTGCGCACCGATATGGCGAAAGCTTTGGGCAAACTCTGCGCAGTTGCTCCCCTCCCCTTCAGGGGAGTGGCCGGGGGTGGGGTTGCACCGTCCGGCACTCCTTTACCGCCCCACCCCAACCCCTCCCCTGAAGGGGAGGGGCTTTAGTGATCGCTCGCCTCCTCATCCTCATCGCGCGGGGCTGGCAGATCGGACCTTCGCGTGTCCTGCCGCCCGCGTGCCGCTACAGCCCGAGCTGCTCGGCATATGCGATCACGGCGCTGCAAAGATATGGCGCAATTAAGGGTGGCTGGCTTGCTACCAAAAGGCTATTGCGCTGCCAACCTTGGGGTGGGCACGGATATGATCCGGTGCCGGAAGCACCCAACACATTGAATAACGGGGAAAGTTGAACGTGGACGATAAGCGTAACCTGATACTGGCAGTTTTGCTGACCGGCCTGATATTGTTCGGCTGGCCTTATGTTGCGAGTACATTTTTCCCGACGCCTGCGCCGGCACCTGTAACTGCGCCCGCCAAGGACGGGGTCGCCGCACCGGCCGGTACGGTCACGTCGGACGCTGCCGTTGGTGCCCCTGCGGCCGCGGCAACCAAAACCATAGCTTTGGGCGATGCGCTTAAAGCCAGTGCGCGGATATTGGTCGAGACGCCAAAGCTTCGCGGTTCGATCAATCTTGAAGGCGCGAAGGTCGATGACCTGGTGCTGCTTACCCACCGCACCGCGCTGCCGAAGAATTCGCCTCCCGTTCGGCTGTTTGCGCCTTCAGGGACGACAGATGCCTATTTTGCCCGCTTTGGCTGGGTCGGCACCGGCGTCACTGTGCCGGATGACAAAACAGTCTGGACCCCGAGCGGCAGCAAGCTGACCCCCTCGACACCGATCACGCTCAGCTGGACAAACCCGCAGAATCAGCAATTTGAAATTATCTTGTCGATCGACGAGAACTACATGATCAGCGCAAAGCAGCGTTTCGCAAATGGCGGCGCTGCACCTGTTGAAATCGCAAGCTACGCCTTGTTGAGCCGTACCGGCAAACCTTCGGACGCTACCTCGGGCGGATCAATCTTCACGCACATCCACATTGGTCCGATGGGCGTGTTCGATGGCAAGCCCAATTATGATTGGGGCTATGTCGATGTCGCCGAAAATGATGCTGGCGAGGTGAAATTCGGTACGACCGGCGGCTGGCTCGGCTTCACCGACAAATACTGGCTTGGCGCGGTTATTCCCGACCAGAAAGTCCCCGTCTCGGCGAAGTTCCGCGCCAGTGGAAACGTATACCAGGCGCAGTTTATCCCGACCCGCTATACCAATGTCGCCCCGGGCGCAGCGTCCGACAGCACCGCCCGGCTTTTTGCTGGTGCCAAAGAAATGGCTGTTCTCAACGGCTACACTAAGCAATTGGGCATCCCCTATCTCGATTATGCAATCGACTGGGGCTGGTTCTGGTTCATTGCCATTCCGTTCTTCTGGATCCTGCATTGGCTGTTCGGTGTATTCGGCAATTTTGGCGTCGCCATCATCGGCCTGACCGTCATTGTGCGCGGCTTCATGTATCCGGTGGCGCAAAAGCAGTTCGCCTCGATGGCACAGATGCGCGCGGTTCAGCCAAAGTTGAAGGCGCTTCAGGAACGCTGGAAAGACGACAAGCCCCGCCTTCAGCAGGAAATGATGAAGCTGTACAAGGAAGAGAAGGTCAATCCGCTTGCGGGTTGCTTGCCGATCCTGCTGCAAATTCCGATCTTCTTTGCCCTCTACAAGATCTTGCTGCTGTCGATTGAAATGCGCCACCAGCCGTTCGTGTTGTGGCTCAAGGATTTGTCCGCTCCCGACCCGCTCACTCCGGTCAATCTGTTCGGCCTGCTACCCTTCGACCCACCGACTTTCCTCGCAATCGGTGTGCTGCCAATCCTGCTCGGCGTTACGATGTGGCTGATGCAGAAACTCAATCCGCAGCCGATGGACGAGGTGCAAAAGCAGGTCTTTTCGATCATGCCGTGGTTCCTGATGTTCATCATGGCACCCTTTGCCGCCGGACTTCAGCTGTATTGGGTGATGTCGAACCTGGTTTCGATAGCGCAGCAGAAATGGTTGTATTCGAGACATCCGATCCTGAAGGAGCAGATGGCCAAGGAAGCGAGCGAAAAGGCAGCAGCGAAAGCCAAGGCGGCAACGTGAGCGCGGATGTCATCGCCGGAATAGCCGAACCGAACCGGATATTTTCGGGTCCGGTGACGTTCCTGAAATCGGCACCAAAGCTTGAGTTCCTGCCCGATCCGACCGTGCCCGAAATCGCCTTTGCCGGCAGGTCGAATGTCGGCAAGTCAAGCCTGATCAACGCGCTTGTAAACCGCAACAATCTCGCGCGGGCGTCGAACACACCTGGGCGAACGCAGGAACTGAACTTCTTTGATGTTGGCAATCCTGCGCTGTTCCGGATCGTCGATATGCCGGGCTATGGCTATGCGAAAGCACCGCTCAAGACCGTTCAGCAATGGCGTTATCTGATCAACGACTATCTGCGTGGGCGTGCGGTGTTGAAGCGCGTATTCGTGCTTGTGGACAGCCGCCACGGCATCAAGGAGGTCGACCACGATATCATGGGTATGCTCGATGCTGCCGCAATCAGTTACCGGATCGTGCTGACCAAAACCGACAAGATTAAGGCCACTGAGCGCGAAGCCGTCGAAGCCGACACGATGGCAAAGCTGCGCAAACATGTCGCCGCCTTTCCCGACCTGTCGGTCACATCGGCGGAAAAAAAGGGCGGGATTGATGATCTGCGCCGCGCAGTGTTAGAAGCGGTGGCTTCATGACCATCAAACTGATAATCGGTAACAAGGCTTATTCAAGCTGGTCTTTGCGCGGCTGGCTCGCGACCAAGCAGTCGGGCCTGCATTTCGATGAAATGACCGTGCCGCTGTATGACGAGACATGGGACGAGCGCAAACGCGAGGAAGACCTTGCGCCGTCGTCGGGTAAGGTGCCGATCCTTTGGGACGGTGAAGCCGTCGTCTGGGACAGTCTGGCAATCATCGAATATCTTGCCGACAAGGTGGGGCGCGACCGGTATTGGCCGAAAGACGAAGTGGCGCGCGGGATGGCGCGGTCGATGGCAGCAGAAATGCACTGCAGTTATTTGTCGCTGCGCCGCGAATGCCCGATGAACATTCGCAAGACATTTTCGGGCGTGACGGTATCCGAGGAAACGCGCGCCGATGCCATCCGGATCTTGCAGACGTGGGCCGAGGCGCGTTCGCGATTTGGACGCGAGGGACCGTATCTGTTCGGGACGTTCAGCGCCGCCGACATCATGTTCGCGCCCGTGGTTACGCGCTTTGTCACATACGGCTTCACGTTGCCAGGCTTCGCCGAAGCCTATGTCGAAACGATGATGGCGCACCCGTGGATGGAAGAATGGTGCGCCGCAGCGGCCGAGGAAGTGTGGACGATCAAGCGCTTCGAGGACGTTGCTACCTAAATCAATCGCGTTGCCGGATAGGGCGTCCCGTCCTTGTGAAAATAACCGTCGTCGCTGAATGTCATATCGATATCGGAATAGGCCCCGCCCTTGGCCCGCTCGCCCGTTCCAATAGCAATGAAAACGCAGTCTTCGTCGCCACGATTGACAAGATGATGGCCATTTTGGACCCCGGCAGGCCACGCGGCAACATCCCCTGGTCGCAATGTGGTTTCGCCGCTATCTTCAACTAATACTGCCTCACCCGACAGCATTATGACCAGTTCATCTTCGCCTTCATGCCAGTGTCGCTGCGATGACCATGCGCCTGGCTTTAGCACCACGTGGCTCGCGCCCATTTGGGTTAATCCGGCGACCGGCCCCAGCCTGCGCCACCAGCGACCCTCCACTTGCGTGCCAAATGGCGCCGGATAACCGGTTGCATTGCTCTGCGGGATCGCTTCGATATCGATTTTGGGCATTGCGATGTCCTATCCGCATTGCGCGCGATGAAGCAGTTTCTGGTCGGCGAGCACCAAGGCCATCATCGCCTCGACTACCGGTGTGCCGCGAATACCGACGCACGGATCATGACGGCCCTTGGTAACGATGTCGGTTGCTTCGCCGTCACGCGTCACGGTTTCGACGGGCGTCAGGATTGACGAGGTCGGCTTGAAGGCCACACGCACCAGCACGGGCTGCCCGGTTGAAATCCCGCCCGCAATTCCGCCGGCATTGTTGGCCAGAAATTCCGGGTGGTTCGAGCCCTCTGTCGCTGGCCGCATCCGGTCGGCATTTTCCTCACCGCGCAGCCGTGCAGCAGCAAAGCCTGCGCCGATTTCAAGGCCCTTGACCGCGTTGATACTCATCATCGCCGCAGCCAACTCACTATCAAGCTTGGCATATAGTGGCGCGCCCCAGCCGGGCGGAACTCCTGTAGCAACGCATTCGATAACTGCGCCAAGCGACGAACCCGCCTTACGCGCTTCGTCGACCATCTTCTCCCAGCGGCCCGCAGCGGCTTCATCGGGGCACCAGAACGGGTTTTTGCCGATCTGTGCGACTTCGAAATTATCGCGGTCGATGGCATCGCCGCCGATTTCCGCGACATAGGCCAATATCTCAACATCCGGAATAACCGCGCGCGCCACCGCGCCCGCCGCAACCCGAGCCGCCGTTTCGCGGGCGCTCGAGCGCCCACCGCCGCGATAGTCGCGAAAGCCGTATTTCGCATCATAGCTATAATCGGCATGGCCGGGACGATAGGCCTTGGCGACATCCGAATAATCCTTTGACCGCTGGTCGACATTCTCGATCATAAGCGAAATCGGCGTTCCCGTCGTGCGGCCTTCAAAAACGCCCGACAGGATTTTAACTGCGTCCGGTTCTTGCCGCTGCGTGGTAAAACGCGACGTGCCCGGACGGCGCTTGTCGAGAAACGGCTGAATATCGGCTTCACTCAGAGCAATGCCGGGAGGGCAGCCATCGACCACTGCGCCCAACGCCGGCCCGTGGCTCTCACCCCAGGTGGTAAAGCGAAAAACGCGGCCGAAACTATTGTAACTCATCGCTGACCTTTGGCTGGCGTGCCCTGACAGATCGGTAACGCACCTGCTCCTTGCCTATCCATGTCCGAATTGCACGAAAAATGATGAGCGTGATAGCCACTGCCAGCACGCGCGCGGCGTGCGGATGGCCGTATTCCGCGCCGACACGTCCAGCCCAGACAAACGCAGCGATGACCGCACCATAACCCGCCATCGACACAAACGCATCAAGGATCGGCGGCAAGCCTTCCCAATAATGCTTTGCGTGCCAATAGCCGTGGACGCCGACCAGCACGGCAGAGCCTGCGAGCAGGAGAACCAGCTCGTTGCTATGCCCTGTTAACATCAGCCGAGTGCAATATCAGGAGCATCCTCCTGCTTCATGCCTACTGTATGATAACCTGCATCGACATGGTGCGTCTCGCCGGTCACGCCCGCCGAAAGGTCGGACAGAAAATACAGCGCAGACGCGCCGACATCATCGATAGTGACGTTGCGGCGAAGCGGGGAGTTCAACTCATTCCATTTCAGGATGTACCGGAAATCACCGATCCCGGACGCGGCCAGCGTCTTGATGGGACCTGCCGAAATCGCATTCACGCGAATGCCGTCGGGGCCGACGTCGTTGGCGAGATATTTCACCGACGTTTCCAATGCCGCCTTGCCGACGCCCATCACGTTGTAATGCGGCACGACCTTCTCCGCGCCATAATAGCTCAAGGTCAGCATCGACCCGCCGCCCTCGCCTGTTTCGGCATCCAAAGGTTTCATCATCGCTGCTGCGCGTTTGGCGACGGCAGTAAAGCTGTAGACGCTGATGTTCATGGTCATCAAAAAGTCTTCGAGACCGACGTCGAAATATTTTCCGCGCAACGCTTCCTTGTTTGTGAAGCCAATGGCGTGAACGACGAAATCGATGGTCGGCCACCGGTCTGCAAGCGTTGCAAAGGCGCGGTCGAGATTGGCCATGTCGGCTACATCGCAATCAATCAGGAAATCGCAGCCAAGCGACTGAGCCAATGGGCGAACGCGCTTTTCCATCACTTCGCCCTGATAGCTGAAAGCCAGCTCAGCGCCTTCGGCCTTCAGCCGCTGCGCTATTCCCCAGGCAAGCGACTTGTCGTTGGCAAGCCCCATAATCAAGCCGCGCTTGCCGGCCATCAATCCTGTCATTCTTATCCCTTTCGCTTGCGATCGTCCGCCTGCCCGATATCGTCATGGCTCGCCGTTTCCAACCCCGCCTCGACCAATGCCGCATTTAACTCGGCCCCTACCACAACGCCAAGCCCTATAAGATAGAAAAAGAAAAGCGTGACCATAACGCCGGCCAGGCTGCCATAAGTCGCATCATAGCTGAGCAAGCTGCTCAATAGAGGCGGAAGCGCGAGCGTTACCGCGATCCACCATAAGGTCACCAACAACGCCCCGGGCCATTTCGGACAGGCTGTTTTCCGATATTTTGACGGGGTAAGCGTATAAAAAAGCATATACAATGCGACGAACAATCCCAATCCCGACAGCCCACGCGAAAAGGCGATTTGTGTCAGCCCGCCGAATTGATCGGGCAGCACGCGTTCGATGAATTCTTCAAGTCCGGTGGTCAGAACCTGCGCGCTGAACGAGATAAGCAGCAGGACGACCGACGCGACAATCAGGCCGATCGAATATAACCGGTATTGCCAGAAACTGGCACTGAATTGCGTGCCATACGCTCGCCGCAATATGTCGCGCATCGTTTCGATAAGGCTGCCCACGGTCCACAGGCCGACGCCCGCACTCAACCACAAGAGCCATCCGGTTCGGGCTGTCACCACTTCCCGCAGCGGGTCCCCCAATGTATCGGCAACGCTTGGCGGCATCGTCGACAGGATTGCCGCGATAGCGCGAAGCCGGTCCTCCGGTTCGCCAATAGTGCCGAGTATCGCCGCGGCGGTGATGAAAAACGGAAACAGCGCAATCAATGAGAGATAGGCGAGGTTTCCGGCATGAATGAAGCCGTCGGTGTAGGTGCCAACTGCCACGCGCTTGATGATTTCAA
>CALRMO020000064.1:0-13254 GCA_943369235.1 Sphingomonas paucimobilis | reverse complement strand
TTGTCGAACTTGCTGGCATCGGCCCCGGACCATATGCAGGGCAATTGCTCGCCGATATGGGCGCTGATGTCATCGTAATCGACCGACCGGGCGGCGGAATGCCCAAAGCGATTGACGGGCGCGGCAAACGTTCAATTGTCCTTGACCTTAAGAAGCCGGAGGCGGTCGATGCGTTGCTCAAGCTTGTGGCGAAGGTTGATGTCCTGATCGAAGGCCTGCGCCCCGGTGTCACGGAGCGCATGGGTGTCGGGCCGGATGCCTGCCACGCCGTCAATCCCGGCCTCATTTATGGCCGCATGACCGGCTGGGGTCAGACCGGGCCGTGGGCTAAAATGGCCGGGCATGACATAAACTATATCAGCATGACTGGCGTGCTCAACGCGATCGGCAAGGACAGCCAGCCGCCGGTGCCGCCGCTCAACATGGTGGGTGATTTTGGTGGCGGGTCGATGTTTCTCGTCACTGGCATTCTCGCAGCTTTGATCGAGCGGGGCCGGACCGGGAAGGGTAATGTCGTTGATGCGGCGATTGTCGATGGCACGCACAGCCTGATGAGCTTTGTTCACGGCATGGCGGGGTTGGGCCAATGGTGGACGGCGCGCGAAGGCAATTTGCTTGACGGCGCCGCGCCCTTTTATCGCTGCTACATGACCGCCGATGGCAAGTTCATGGCCGTGGGTTGCATCGAGCCACAGTTTTTTGCCGCGATGATGGAGCGGCTGCCGATTGATGCCGAAGCTTATGGTGGCCAGCATGACCGCTCGGCCTGGGCCAAGCAGCATGAGATGCTTGAGGATGTGTTCGCCACCCAGACCCGCGACGCGTGGGAAGCTATCTTTGCGGGTACCGATGCCTGCGTCACACCCGTGCTCGATTATGTCGAAGCGGCATCGCACCCCGCAAATGCCGAGCGGCACGCCGTTGTGCAGGACGGTCGCTGGCTACATCCGCAGGTCGCGCCACGCCTTGCAACGCAGCCGCTTGCTACCCATTTCGAAATTGCAACAAAGGGCGGTAACTATGCTTCTGTGCTAAGTGAAGCAGGATTGACCGAAGCCGAAATCTCCCAATTGATCGCGGCGGGTGCCGTGGTCGCAAACAAGGACTGACTATGACCGAAGCCTATATCTATGACGCGGTGCGAAGCCCGCGCGGCAAGGGGCGCTCTGACGGCGCGCTGCATGAAATCACCCCGCTCGATCTGGCGGCGCAAGTTCTCGCCAGCGTGCGCGAACGTAATGGCTTGGCTGCCGACGCGGTTGAGGACATCGCCTTTGGCTGCGTCTCGCCAGTCGGTGAGCAGGGCGCGGTTATTACGCGAACGGCGGCATTGCAGGCAGGCTATGCGCACACGACGTCAGGTATTCAGGTCAACCGGTTCTGCGGCTCGGGCCTCGAAGCATCGAACATTGCGTCGGCCAAGGTCATGTCGGGCGAATGCGACCTTGCCATCGGTGGCGGCGTTGAGTCGATGAGCCGTGTGCCAATGGGCAGCGACGGCGGCGCATGGCCGGTCGATCCGCGCTCGGCGATTGCCAATTACTTCATCCCCCAGGGGATTTCCGCCGACTTGATCGCGACGATCTACGGTTATAGCCGCGATGACGTCGACGCCTATTCGGTCGAAAGTCAGAAGCGCGCATCAACTGCTTGGAAAGAAAAGAGATTTTCAAAATCCATCCTGCCGATCAAGGACGTTATAGGTGAGGTGCTTCTGGACCATGACGAACTGATGCGCCCCGAAACCGACATGCAGTCGCTCGGCGCACTTCAGCCCGCATTCCAGATGATGGGCACAATGATGCCTGGCTTCGACGATATCGCGATCATGCGCTATCCCGAAGTCGAGAAGATCAACCACGTCCATCACGCAGGCAATAGCTCTGGTATCGTGGATGGTGCTGCCGCTGTCCTTATCGGCAACAAGGAAATTGGCGAAAAGCTTGGTCTGAAACCGCGCGCACGGATTGTGTCGATGGCGTCGGTCGGTTCCGAACCTTCGATCATGCTTACCGGCCCCGAATTTGCTGCGCAAAAGGCGTTATCGCGCGCTGGCATGGCTAAAGGCGATATCGATGTGTGGGAATTGAACGAAGCTTTCGCCGCCGTTGTCTTGCGTTTCATGGAGGCGATGAACATCGATCATAGCGACATCAATGTGAATGGCGGCGCGATTGCCATGGGCCATCCGCTCGGCGCGACCGGTGCGATGATCTTGGGCACAGTGCTCGATGAACTCGAACGCTCGGGCAAATCGACCGCGCTGACCACGCTCTGCATCGGCGCAGGCATGGGCACCGCAACCATCATCGAACGCGTGAATTGAGGACGACCAACATGACTTATACAACTTTCTCGGTCGATGTGGACGCCGACGGCATAGCGCTTTTGACAATTGACCTTCCCGATGCCTCGATGAACGTATGGAACGGCGCGCTGATAGCCGAATTTGGCCAGTGGGTCGATGATTTCACGACCAATGACGCCATCAAGGGCGCGGTGATCACCTCGGGCAAGAAGTCCGGTTTTTTGGCAGGCGCTGATCTGACAATGCTGGGCGGCGCGAAAGCGGCGAGCACCAAAGAGGCATTTGAACAGGCATTCGCGCTCAACGCATTGCTCCGCAAAATGGAGACTGGCGGGCAGACGGCCAAGGACCTCAGCAGTGGCAAGGCTTCAGCCAAGCCTGTGGCGTGCGCCCTCAATGGTTTGGCGCTCGGCGGCGGATTGGAACTCGCGCTCGCTTGCCATTACCGTGTCGTTGCCGACAATCCGAAAATCCAGTTGGGCATGCCCGAAGTCATGGTCGGTTTGCTCCCAGGCGGTGGTGGCACGCAGCGGACACCGCGCCTGATCGGCCTGCAGAACGCTGCGATGATGATCATTCAGGGCAAGTCGCTCGATCCGGCAACTGCGAAATCGCAAGGCTTGGTGTACGAGGTCGCTCCCGCCGAAGACCTGATCGCCAATGCCAAGGCTTGGGTAAAAGCCAATCCAAAGGTAACCGCGCCGTGGGACAAAAAGGACTTCAAATTCCCCGGCGGTGCAGGCGCAATGGACCCGCGTTCGGTGCAGTTGTTCGTTGGTCTCAACGCGATGGCGCACAAGGAGAGCAAGGGCAATTTCGATGCGGTGAAGGCGATACTGTCGTGCCTCTATGAGGGCTCGATCCTGCCGTTCGACACCGCGCTTCGTGTGGAGTCCAAATATTTCACCAAGCTGCTGTCCGGCCCGCAAGCAAAGAACATGATCCGCACGTTATTCATCAACAAGCAGGCGGCGGAAAAGGGTGCCGGACGTCCGAAGGACCAGCCTCCCGTTGACATCAAAAAGGTCGGCGTCATCGGCGGCGGTTTGATGGGTTCGGGTATCACCCATGTTACCGTGAAGGGCGGAATGGACGTGATCGTGCTCGACCGCAGCTTGGAAGATGCCAACAAGGCGGTCGATTACAGCCGCAAAATCATCGACAAGCTGGTCCAACGCGGCAAGATGACCAAGGAAGCGGGCGAAGTCTTTATGGCGCGCATCACGCCAACCGATAATTATGACGATCTGAAAGACGTCGACCTGATTATCGAAGCCGTGTTCGAACGCCCCGATGTGAAGGCCGATGTAATTAAAAGGACCGAAGCCGTCATTCGCCCCGACGTCGTATTCGCATCGAATACTTCGACTCTGCCGATCACTGGCCTCGCCAAAAACTCGGTGCGTCCTGAACTGTTCGTGGGCCTGCATTTCTTCTCGCCTGTCGAGAAAATGCCTTTGCTCGAAATCATCCCGGGCGAGCTGACTGGTGACCGCGCGATGGCGGCGGCGTTTGATTACAATGCCAAGATCAAGAAGACGCCGATTGTCGTCAAGGACGTCCGCGGCTTCTTCACCAACCGTGTCTTCCCGCCCTATATGGGCGAGGCGATGAAGCTGGTGACAGAGGGTGTGAAGCCTGCACTGATCGAGAACGCAGCGAAATCGCTCGGTATGCCAATTGGCCCGTTGGCCTTGCTCGATGAAACCACCTTGCAACTGGGCTATGATGTGATGCAGTCGACCAAGAAAGAGCTTGGCGACGCGTATCAGCCAAACGGCACCGAAGATTTCATGGAGCTGATGGTAATGAAACTAGGCCGCAAGGGTCGCCGCTTCGGCTCGGGCTTCTACGATTATGACGAGAAGGGTGAGCGCAAGGGCCTGTGGCAGGGAATGGCCGAGCATTATCCGCTTGCCGAAAACCAGCCAACGGTCGAAGAGGTCAAGCAGCGGCTACTCTACATTCAGCTAATCGCGACCGCACAATGCTTCGAGGAAGAAGTCGTCCGCGACCCGCAAAGCGCGGATCTGGGTGCCATCTTCGGCTGGGGCTTTGCACCTTATACCGGCGGCCCGATGAGCTATATCGACACGGTTGGTCTCGAAAACTTTGTGCGAACGGCGGACAATCTGGCGCAGCAATTTGGTAACCGTTTTGCACCGCCAAAATCATTCCGCGAAATGGCTGACAATAAAGAGGCGCTTTACAAAGCGGCTGCTTAATTACTGCCGATTTTTCCATCCGTTCGTGTCGAGCGAAGTCGAGACACCCCTCCGCAGCGCGCGACCTAACGGTGCCTCGACTACGCTCGATGCGAACGGGTTAGTTATTTAATAAGGGGCGGCCTCCACGTTTGGAGGCCGCCCCTTTTTTTGTGCGTGACGATTTGGTTTTAGAACCTTGCGCGAACCGTCAAACCATACATCCGTGGCTCTTCGATAAAGCCGATTAGCGAGCGGGTGGCCGGGGTGAAAGGAGACGCCGTTCCACCACCGCCACGAAGCGGTGTATTGGCTGTAATCCCGCGCGTGATCTCATTCGACAGGTTGGTACCCCACACTTCAAAAGTGAAGCGCTCGTCAGGCGTGGTCAGCCCGATGCGTGCGTTCATCTTGAAGTAGTTTTCCTGCCGCGCGAGCGGAACCGGTGCGCCATTTGTATCGAGGTCGATCGTCCGCGTGGTGCGGCTGTCCGAATAATTGATGCTGCCGCTGACGAGCAAGCCCCAGCCGGAGCTGTTCAGCGGGCCGTCATATGTCAGACCTGCGACACCGGTAAATTTCGGCGCGTTGGTAAGGTCCTGCCCGCACAGGCGCGTAACCGACGCCAAAGCATCAGGAGAAACACCATTGGCGCAGTTTTTCGGATACCGCGCGTCGGCATAAGTGAGAGCGACATTACCCCTCATGTAATTGCCGAAATCGCCGAACAATTCCAGCTCCGCACCCGTCGAACGTGCGGAATTGACATTGAAGGTCAGGAACTGAACGCCGGTAAATTCGAGCACCTGGAAGTCACTCATCTTCATATCGAACAACGCAAGGTTCGCCTTGATCGGGCCAAAGGTTGCCTTCACGCCCAATTCGATCTGATCGACTTTTTCCGATTTAAACCGGGGATCGGCAAAAATCGGGGCAACGGTACCGCCACCAGCCAGCACTGCGCCGGAATTGGTGATGTTGGCTGCGGTTGGATCCAGGTTGAAGCCACCCGATTTGAAGCCGTGGCTGAAACCACCATAGAACAGCAGATCCGGCGTTGCTTTGTACCCGACCTGGGCCGTGTAGGTAATCTCGTTGTCCTTGAAGACATTCGACCACTCACGCGGCGTCGGCAGGAAATTGCTGGCGAGGCCTCCTCCAAGCGCAGCAGGGGCAGTCAGTGTCACCGGTGCCGCAAACGGGAAACAGTTGAGGCCGACTATGCCGGACTGGACCGCTCCTGGCAAACCGATACCGCTGAACGCGCCCGAGAGCACACCGTTGACGCTCGCCTGACAGGCTCCGTTGCTAGCGTTAAGCTGATCGAAGGATGCCGTCTTCTTTTCGTCCACATATCGTGCGCCGAGAGTCAGGCTCAACTTGTCGGTGAAGCTGATGACATTGTGGGTAAAAATCGAAAAGCTTTTTGCATCCTGGCTAAACCGGTTTTCTGCATATGCACCGGCAGCATTTACGGGGATACCGCCATTACCAAAAGCCGTTAGAGTGAACAATGGATTAGGACCAAGTCCCAAGGGCGGTCCTACTGTGGTAGCCGGACCGAAGTTGAATGCACTATTTGCCCGCTGATAGTCAGTGCCGAAGGTCATGGTCTGGTCTTCGACAATGTCTTCGGTAGAATAAAAGCCGCCGATCAACCAGTCGAGATGATCGTTAAACGCTGTTCCCTGAAGCCGGAGCTCATGGGTCATCGTCTTGATATTGTTACCCGTTGGCAAGATACCCGGACGGGAATTTTGGCCGCCGGCACCCGTGGTGAATATCGCGAGCGATACGAAATCGGATTCTTGAACGGAGTTCGACTTAAAATTGCGGTAGGAGCCGATATAGGTCAGCTTGACGGCCCCGAGGTCCCATTTAAGTTCGCCGGAAACGCCCCATTGCTCCGCGCCATTGACGAAAAGCTGTCCGTTCGTGGCGAGATTTTGTTGGGCCGAGCGACCGGACTGGTCGACGCCATCATTGGTCAAACCGTTTGCTGCAAAAAACGGCGCCAGTTCGGTTTCACGAACGACGACGGCATCGCAGCAATTCTCGTCAACTTTTGAATAATCGCCGAGCAGCCGGATGCTGATATCAGGGCTCGGTTCAACATAAAGCTGGCCACGCAGCATATATCGGTCGCGGTTGTTACTTTCGGCGCCGGTCGTGCTTTTCAAAAAACCGTCGCGCTTGCGATAGGTACCCGACACGCGAATTGCGGCGAGATCCTGCGCGATCGGAACGCTCACGCCTCCCTGAACATTGATGAAATTATAATTGCCGTAGCTTGCATTAGCAAAGCCCTCGAATTCCGACAGGTTCGCGCGCTTGGTGGTGATGTTCAAGGCACCCGCTGACGTATTGCGCCCAAACAATGTACCTTGGGGCCCACGCAGGATTTCAAGCCGCTCCAGATCGACAAGGTCGCCGAGCGCGACCCCGGGCCGTGACTGATACACGCCATCAATGAACACACCCACGGAGCTTTCGAGCCCGGTATTGTTACCCGTTGTACCCACGCCGCGAATCTTGATCGACGTGCCCTGCGTTTCGGTTTGCGATGACTGGATATTGAAGCTTGGCGAAATCGAGGACAATGTCTTGATGTCCGACACGCCTTCACGCTCAAGCGCCTCTGGCGCAACGGCGGTCACGGCGAGCGGGATGTCCTGAACGTCCATCGCGCGAAGCGTGGCCGTAACGATGATAGGCTCGTCGCCATCATCTTCTTCGGTGTTTTGGGCAAAGGCGGCAGGGGCCAGCATGGCACTGCAAATCGTGCTGCACAGGGCAGCCGTGATGACACGGTTAAATCGGCGCATTCTCTCTCTCCTCCTATTGACCGGGACCCGTGCGGCATTTCCTGCTCGTCTGGATTTGGCGGTCATTACAAATTCTCTGGGTATTTCCCGGGGAATAAGCTCTCTCTCGAAACACATCCTATCGAACAATTTTCACAAATCCAACGATTTAATCGCGCGATTGAATTTTGCGATTTGCTGTGGCTTTTGCGTTTCCTCGCGCTATTCACGCGGTCGATATGTTTGACCGTCCCACGATAATCGACGAGGCGTTTGTGCGCCGCGTTGCTGCCAATGATTTCCCTGCCGCGCGCAGCAATTCGGCGCCGCTAAACGCACCGCCCCTTCTGCTCCTCGACCTGTTCGACAGTCAGATCATGAGCCGCCACCTCGACCTGTGGGCGCGGCGGTCGAAGGGAAAGACTTTCTATTCGATCGGCAGCTCCGGGCATGAAGGCACCGCTGCGATGGCTGCAGCGACGCGGTCCACTGATATGGCATTCCTGCATTATCGGGATGGCGCATTTCTGATCCAGCGCAAGAAGCAGGCGGGCGGACTGACACCGCTATATGACATGGCGCTTTCCTTTGCGGCTTCTGCCGAAGATCCGATTTCGGGCGGACGGCACAAGGTTCTGGGCTGTGCCAACACGTTTGTGCCGCCGCAGACCAGCACAATTGCGTCGCATTTGCCGAAAGCGGTCGGGGCCGCGCATTCGCTTGGGATGGCGCAGCGGCTGAAGCTTGCAGACGCCGTGTTGCCGCATGACGCCATTATCCTGTGCTCGTTCGGCGATGCGTCGGCGAACCATTCAACCTCGCAAGGCGCGTTCAATGCCGCGTGCTGGACGGCGTATCAGCACCTGCCGATGCCCATCATCTTCATCTGTGAAGACAATGGCATCGGCATTTCGGTCAAAACGCCGGGCGGATGGATCGAAGCCAACTTTGCGCACCGTCCGGCGTTGCATTATATCCAGTGCGATGGTGCAGACCTGAATGACGCGCTGCGCGGCTCTGAGGAGGCTGTGCGATATGCACGCTCCAAGCGCAGACCGGTCTTCCTGCATATGCGCACCGTGCGTTTGATGGGACACGCCGGAGCGGATGTCGAAGCAAGCTATTCGGCGCTCGCCAATATCGAGGCCGCAGAGGCTCAGGATCCATTGCTGCACAGCGCCCGGATATTGCACGAGCAGGTAGGTATGTCTGGCGACGAGATAGTTGCCCGGTATGAAGACATGCGCGCGCGGGTCAATCGCGTTGCGCTCGAGGCGCTGGCCAAACCACGCCTCGAGACCGCCGCCGATGTCATGGCGTCGATTGAGCCAGTTGTGGGCGCAAAAGCGTCCCTGCCGCTTGCCGAAGGTGCTACCCGTGATAGGCTGTTCGCCAAGGATGCGCGCAATCTGGCGAAGCCTGTGACGCTGGCGAAGAGCATTAACTTCGCGCTTGCCGACCTTATGTTGCGATATCCCAATGTCGCTTTGTTTGGGGAGGACGTGGCCAAAAAGGGCGGCGTTTACGGCGTAACGCAAGGGCTTCAGGACAAATTCGGCGCGGCCCGTGTGTTCGATACGTTGCTGGATGAACAAACGATTTTGGGCCTTGCGATCGGCATGGGGCATAACGGCTTTGTACCAATCCCTGAAATCCAGTTTCTGGCCTATTTGCACAACGCCGAGGATCAGTTGCGCGGCGAGGCGGCGACGTTGTCGTTCTTCTCCAACCAGCAATATCGGAACCCGATGGTCGTGCGCATCGCCGGGCTTCCTTATCAGAAAGGCTTCGGCGGGCATTTCCACAATGATAACAGCCTGGCGGTGCTGACCGATATACCCGGCATAATCGTCGCCTGTCCTTCCAACGCAGCCGATGCGCCGGGAATGCTCCGCGAATGCGTCCGAATGGCGCACGAGGATGGCCGAATTATTGTCTTTGTCGAGCCCATTGCTTTGTATCATACCGCTGATCTGCTTGAGAGTGACGACGGCGCGTGGACAGCGCCCTATGTCGCCCCTGAAAAATCCGCAAAAATCGGTTTCGGTGAAATTGCGCAACATGGAACAGGAACTGAGCTTGCTATCATAACCTACGGAAACGGTTATTTTCTGTCACGACAGGCGGAACCCCAACTTCGCGCTGCGGGTATCGATCTGCGGATTATCGACTTGCGCTGGCTCCACCCGTTGAATGACAAGGCAATTGTGGCCTCGGTCGCGGATTGCAAGAGGATATTGATTGTTGACGAAAGTCGTCGCTCCGGCAGTCTGAGCGAGAAATTGATGACATTGCTCATAGAGGCAGGTCGAGGCAATGCGGTCGGCCGGATAACCGCCGAAGATTGCTTCATACCGCTCGGTCCTGCCGCCGAACTCGTGTTGCCCAGCAAGGATTCTATCATCGAGGCAGCAAAGGCGGCGGTGGCATGAAAGAAACTGCTCTGGTTGTTTGCCCCGGCCGGGGTACCTATAATGCGTCGGAACTCGGATATCTGAAGACCAATCATCCAGCGCGCAACGATATGATTGCGGTGCTTGACAGGCTGCGTACATCGCTTGGACAGCCGACGATCACTGAGCTCGACAGCGCCGAAAAATACAGCCCGTCGCTGCACATGACGGGCAACAACGCGTCGCTCCTCATCTACGCCTGCGCCCTGGCCGATTTTGCTGCGATTGATCGGGAGCGTTACGATATCGTTGCCGTGACCGGCAATTCGATGGGCTGGTATCTGGCGCTTGCATGCGCTGGCATACTCGATTTCGAAGCCGGAGCCCGTTTGGTCAACACTATGGGAGTAATGATGCACGCGCATGGCGTGGGCGGACAGATTGTGTGGCCAATTGTCAATTCTGACTGGCAAATCGATCCCTTGAAAGTAAGCCTTATTGGTGACCTACTGGCACAGGCTGCGGAAAATTCTAACATCCACATCCATGTTTCGATCCGCCTCGGCGGAATGATGGTGTTTGCCGCAGACGATGCCGGGCTTAAGTGGCTTTCGGAGCGTCTGCCAAAGGACGACCGCTTTCCCATGCGCTTGATGCACCATGCGGCGTTCCACAGTCCGTTGCTTGACCATATCGTGCCGATGGCGCGTGCCGAAAATCCTGCGTCAGACTTCCGTTCTGGCTCGGTTGCAGCCATTGATGGAACTGGCAGAATATGGTCGCCGGGTGCGTTCGATACGGCGGCGATACATGATTATACCTTGGGCGAGCAGCTTAACCGGACCTATGACTTCACTCGTGCAGTGCAGGTCGCTGCAACCGAATTTGCGCCCGATAAAATTATCGTGCTCGGGCCAGGAACGACCTTGGGTGCACCGACCGCGCAAGCCCTTATTGCATCGCATTGGCGGGGGCTGTCGGGCAAAACCGGCTTTCAGGGGCGGCAGGTTGTGGATCCGGTGATATTGTCAATGGGGATTGCCGAGCAACGCGCGCTTGTCACCGGGTAAAGCGGTGCATACGAATAAGGCCTAGACGCGGCGGGTGCCGGGGCTAAGGGGTGTCGCATATCGGCGAGGAAAGCGCGACGATATCTGGAGACAGGTGGAATGAGCGAGCACAGTTCGACTTTGTTATTATTCGGGGCAACGGGCGATCTGTCCCGCCGGATGCTTTTGCCGTCGTTATACGCGCTCCATGCCGACGAACTGATTGCGTCCGACCTTCGAATATTCGGCACCGCACGTAGCGCCTACACCGACGATGAATTCCGCGAGTTTGCGCGCGCGGCCTTGTGCGAATTCCTGCCCGATGACCGCAAGGCCGAAGGGATGATGGACGCTTTCCTGCAACGGCTATATTATCAGTCGCTCGATGCTTCGAAGGAAGAGGGCTTTGCGGCGCTTGCGGAAAAGATCGGCGATATATCGGGCGGCCTTTCGATCTTCCTGTCCACCGCACCGTCGCTGTTCGAACCTACGATCAAGGGCCTCGACGGGGCAGGGCTTGCGGGTGACAATGTTCGCATTGGCCTTGAGAAGCCGCTGGGCAACGATCTTGCATCTTCGCAACATATCAACGACGCGGTAAACCGGGTGTTTCCGGAAAAGCGGACGTTCCGGATCGACCATTATCTCGGCAAGGAAACCGTCCAGAACCTGATGGCTTTGCGCTTTGCCAATATGCTGTTCGAGCCATTGTGGAACGCAAACGCTATCGAGCACGTTCAGATTACTGTGAGCGAAACCGTTGGCCTTGAAGGACGCGCCGGGTTTTATGACGATACCGGCGCGCTACGGGATATGGTGCAAAACCATATGCTTCAACTCCTCGCCTTAACCGCGATGGAGCCGCCTGCGAACCTGGATGCAACAGCCATCCGCGACGAAAAGGTGAAAGTTCTTCGTGCCTTGCGTCCGGTAGTTGAGGGCGATGTTGTCACCGGCCAATATAGCGACGGTGCCGTCAAAGGCGAAGCCGTAAAGGGCTATGACGCCGATCTTGGCAAGCCGTCGGATACTGAAACCTTCGTTGCGATCAAGGCCTATGTCGACAACTGGCGATGGCAGGGCGTGCCTTTCTTCTTGCGCACAGGAAAGCGTCTTCCCGAAAGGCGCAGCGAGATTGTTATCCAGTTCAAGCCCGTGCCGCATAATGTGTTCAGGGAGCGCGGCGGACGGCTCGACGCCAATACGCTGATCATCCGGTTGCAGCCCGAAGAATATGTTCGTTTGCTGGTGATGGCAAAAGAGCCAGGGCTCGACCGCGGCGGCATCACCTTGCAGGAAGTGCCGCTCGATCTGTCGCTCACCACCGCTTTTGCCGGGTCGCGCCGCCGCATTGCGTATGAACGGCTGTTGCTCGACCTCATTGAGGGCGACCAGACCCTGTTTGTTCGCCGCGACGAGGTCGAGGCGCAATGGAAATGGGTCGACGCCATCCGCGCGCTCTGGGCATCGACTGGCCTTAAGCCCCGCAAATATGGCTCGGGTAGCTGGGGCCCCAACGCCGCAATAGCGCTTGCCGAACGCGATGGAGTAAGCTGGCATGAGTAAGCTGCACCCAACAATCGAAAAAGTCACTGCGCGCATCGTTGAACGGTCGAAGCCGGGCCGGACCGCCTATCTCGACCTGATGGCGCGGCAGCGTGATGCCGGCGTCAACCGTCCGACGTTAAGCTGCGGCAACCTCGCGCATGGATTTGCTGCAAGCGGCGAGGACAAATCGGCCATTCGTGGCGGCAAGACGATGAATATCGGCATCGTCAGCGCCTATAACGACATGCTGTCGGCGCATCAGCCTTATGGCCGGTACCCCGAGCAAATGAAGATTTTCGCCCGCGAAGTCGGCGCAACCGCTCAGGTCGCAGGGGCAACACCCGCGATGTGCGATGGTGTTACCCAAGGGCAGGACTCGATGGAGTTGTCCCTGTTCAGCCGTGACGTCATCGCGATGTCGACCGCGGTCGCGCTTAGCCACGGCATGTTCGAAAGCGTCGCGATGCTTGGCATTTGCGACAAGATCGTCCCAGGCTTGCTGATCGGTGCGCTCAGGTTTGGCCATTTGCCGACTATCCTCGTTCCCGGCGGACCCATGCCGTCTGGCCTCGCCAACAAGGAAAAGCAACGCGTCCGCCAGCTTTACGCCGAAGGCAAAGTCGGGCGTGCGGAACTTCTCGAGGCGGAATCGGCGTCGTATCACAGCGCCGGAACCTGCACCTTTTATGGAACGGCCAATTCCAACCAGATGATGATGGAGGTCATGGGCCTCCACATTCCGGGCGCAGCGTTTATCAATCCGGGCACGAAGCTTCGCACCGAGCTTACCCGCGCCGCCGTTCACCGCTTGGCCGAGATCGGCTGGGACGGCGACGATTACCGTCCGCTGGCGCAATGCGTCGATGAAAAATCGATTGTCAATGCCTGCGTTGGGCTGCTTGCGACCGGAGGCTCTACCAACCACGCGCTTCATATTCCGGCGATTGC
>CALRMO020000063.1:0-13320 GCA_943369235.1 Sphingomonas paucimobilis | reverse complement strand
CAACGATTCTGCAAGGTTGAGATCAGGGAGCTTACCAATGCCGTCTGAGGATAAGGAGTCGACAATGACAGACGACGCCCGCTTATTGGCAAGCGCGCTTTCAAGGCTTGCCCGGGTTCCCGAAACCACGATTTCGTCAGCAGGCTCCTCGTTTTCCGCAGTGTTTGCCTCATCCGCCCCGGCTTGCGATCCTGAAGGGTCCTCTGCGGCGGTTTCTTGAGCGAACGCCTGAGCTGACGTCATTAAACAGAGCGCGACCGTGCCGGATGCGAGCGCTGAAATTAACTTTAAACGATTGATCGCAACCTTTGACATAGCATCTCTCCCTTTAGGCCGACTGACGCGGCTCGTCGGATAGTTGTCTTACAACTAAACATATGTGTCAATATATATCACAGGAGCTTTACGAATTGAGATCGATTTTTTTCAAACCGGGGTGGTTTATACCAATTTTGGCCAAAAATCGGGGAGAGCCAAATGATGTGCTGTAAATCTGTCCGACAGGTTGCGAGTTGATACCCGATGCACGATGCAATTTTATCGAAGACTGCTTGCAGCCCATCAAAACCTGGCGGCATATGGCAGGAGACCGGAATACGGAGTATCGAGCGCCAGCAACGAACCTTTCAACCCATCATCAGGTTCGCCCGCCTTTAGCCCTCCCGTTGTAAGATACACTGTTTGCCGCCCTACTCCATCGAATGCCGGGCGGGTTGGAGAATCCAGCGGCAACACGTAACTACGGTCGAGTTTTCCATCCGGAGTAAAGCGATGGAGATAAGGCGAGGCCATCGCCGCACTCCAATATCCGCCTTCCCCGTCCACGACAGCGCCGTCGGGCTTTCCAGGCAAGTTCTCAAAATCGACAAACAGCCGCGCCTGCCCTACCCTGCCAGTGGCAGGCTCATAATCCGCCGCCCATATCTTCCTGACGTCAACGAAGCTGTCAGAATAATAGAGTGTGCGACCGTCGGGGCTGAATGCGAGGCCATTGGTCGTGTTCAGACCGTCGACGATTGTTCGGACGGAAAGATCATGCCCGATCTGGTAAAACCGAGCGTGACCATCATTCCCTCGCCCGGGCAACATCGTGCCAATAATGATCCTTCCCGCAGGATCCACAATTGCGTCATTGAACAAGTGTCCGCTCGGCAACTCCAGCGTGACCGGAAGGACGGTAGATAATCCGGTTTTCGGGTCAAAAGTCGCCAGCTTATCCGCAAGCGCGACGACGAGCCCTCCCCCCTTGCGCAGCAAAACCGCGCGTGCCCAAGGAAGTTCGGGTCCCGGAGTTTTCCAGAGTCGGCTGTTACCGTCGGCCCTGCTGAAGTTTAGCGAGTGACCGTGCATATCAACCCACCAAACTCCCTGATCGCTTTCTGACCATATCGCTGACTCGCCAAACTGTCCGCGCAGTTTACCAATAGGCCGCGCATTGCCCGGCTCGATTGGTGCGTCATGGATTCGTGGCGTGCTCATGTTACAACACCAGCGAGCCAATACCGAGTACAACGCCGAGTATCAAAAATACTCCGGCAATATCCATGAACAATCCGGACCATGCCATTTGCGGAACAGTCAGGCGTCCGGTGCCGTAAGCAAGCGCAAGCGACGGCGTGCCTGCTGGCATCATAAAGCCCCAATTTGCTGCGAATGCAGTTACCATCCCCAACGTTACCGGATCGATCTTGCCGGATCCTGCAAGAGCCACAGTCGCAGGCAAAAACGCAGCTGCAGTTGCGGTGTTGGTAACGATTTCGGTAACAAACAGCGTAGCTGCAGCAAGGATGACGAGTTGCCAGATTGGTGCCAGCGCGCTGGTTCCGGAAAACTGAACCTGTAACCATTGGCTCAAATCGGTGCTGTTGATTGCTTCGGCAAGCGCAAGTCCACCGCCCAGCAAGATTAGCAAATGCCATGGTGCCGATTTGGTATCATCCCACACCAACCGGGGTTCCAGCGGCTTTCCCGCAGCACCGGATGGCAGCAGAAACAGTGCAGCGCCGCAAACAGGGAAACGTGGGCATCCGACATTGTCGGGACCTGCATCCTGATCAACGGCATCCCGACCCAGCCACACATTGCCAATAGTAGCACGGCAAGCAATCTCCGGTCGACTGACGTCCATGGCGACTTGTCACCAACCGCGTCACGCACTGTATCGCTATCCATTCCGGCCATTTTGAACGGAAAAACGACCCTGCTTAAAAGCAGCCAGGCCAGTGGGATGCTGATTAATACCATCGGCAGGCCGAACGCTGCCCACATGTTGAAGCTGATTTCGCTATTGTAAACTTTTTGGAAGATGCCGACGGCTGCAGCGTTGCCGGGACTGCCGATTATCAGCCCGAACCCGCCGAGTGTTGCCCCGTAGGCGATGCCCATGACCATGGCCCGACCAAAACGCTGATGTTCCGCTTCCTCCTCATTCGGGGTGGCAGTTGCCGAGATGATCGCCAACGCCACAGGCAGCATGGCAAGCGTCGCCGCCGAATTCGATACAAACATTGAGATGACGGCGGTGGTCGCCATTATAGCCAGCAGGATCGTTCGCGCGCTGCCGCCCGCATGGCTTAGGGCAAATAAGGCAATCCGTTTGTGAAGCCCCCATTTTTCCATGGCCAACGCAAGAAAGAAACCGCCGAGAATGAGAAACAATACTGGCGAAAAATAGCTGGCGGCGACGGCGTCGGCTTTATTCACGCCAAGTAGCGGTAGCGCGATAAATGGAACCAGCCCCGTCAAGGTGACTGGAAGCGGTTCGGTAAACCAGTACACTGTCATGAGTACGCCAACGCAAACCACCGCCCATCCGCGCGCGCTCAAGCCCACTGGCGGAGCCGAGACAAGCATGGCCGCGAACACAATCAAACCTCCAAAAAGGCTAAACCATTTAAACAATTGAGCGCGGCGAGCTCGCAGTTGCGCCGATGGCCGAGCCGTTGCTTCAGGCATTGATAGCGATCAAGCTTTTGTCAGCCAGAACTACTGGCGAATCATAAACCGGTATGCCGTTAAACCGCGTTACGTTGCCGTCGCGGCTCCACTGCGACGATGGAACTTCGTGAACAGCGCCCGTGATGATATCGACCCAGACGGGGTTATCGATTTCGGCATTGGTGAATTGAAGCTCCTGATGGCTGACAATATTGGCATCGACAGGAATATTTTCCGTTTGCCAGATCGTGTATGCATGCCTCTGAGTATTCCTGTGGGCATAGCCGAATACGGCAAGCGCCCGGTCGGTGGAGTGCCGGAAAACCCGGTCGTCGGAGCCGGCAGCTTCAATGCTGTGCAATTCCTGCAGATCCTGAATTCGTTGCAGTTGATTGTCAAAGATAGATGTCACATTCTGTACCGCATAATAGGCTGTTTTGGGCCGGATGACTCGCTTGGTGGAATCGGATTTTAACAAGCCTTTATAGTTTAACCGGCTGATGACTCCGCTGGTGTAGTTCATCTCGACAATGCCGAAGACGCTGGATTCGATGTCGTTACCAAGGTCCCCCAGCATTCGTCGGACGTTCCACTTTGCTTGAGTCAGTTCGCTCCAGGGGTAGTCCCCGAGCGCCCCGCGACCCGGACCGCCTGCAGACGGGGCACCATTCTCACCCTGACGCAGCGGCATCTTCGGCGCATATTTGTCGAGTTCCTGCCGCAATAAGTAAATCTCATGCCGGTTGCCGTCAGGATTATAGACATAATCGTGATAGGTCATGTTATCGAATAGGCCATAAGCCTTCTTCTCTCCCAGACGCGCAAAGAAACGCCTGACGAACCGAAGGTTGAAATGACCAAGTGCAAGACCAGATATGCGCGCCTTCGGTTGAACGCGGCGAATAATTTGCGCGGTTCGAATGTTAAAATCTGCCGTCATTTCTGGCGAATTCATCGCGTTGTCGCCAAAGTTAGGTTCGTTCCAGACCTCCCAGTCGAAGACCTTGTCCCGATAACGCGTAACCATGGCTTCAACCCATTTATCGTACGCGTTTAGCGCCTCTGCCGATATCGGAAGTCCCGCTGACAGGTTGGTACCGCCGCCGCCGGGATAGATCGAATTGCCATAAGATGTTTGAAGCCATGGCTCAAACCCTCGGCCAACGGCATCATCTATTATATGATCGAGCCAGGCAAAATCATAAACCCTTCGCACTTTCTCTGTCTTTGCCCAACCGCCCTGCATTCTCAGCCGCTTGATGCCCAGCGGCGCGATATATTCCTTATACGCATCGTAATCGGCAAAATCGCGGTCGAGCGTTTCACATCCCAGCAGCCAGTTCGATCCCTCAATCTCGCTCGTGCTGCGTGGACGAACCGAGCCGATGTAAGGCAAGTCGATATCCATACTAGTCACGACCCGGTATCGGCCGGTATCGAGTTTTTGCCCAAATGCCGGACCGCCGAGAGCCAGCACAGCCAATCCGGCGCCCCCGGCCATCAGAAAATTGCGCCTGTCTTGCTGCTGCATTGCCCTTCTCCTCACCGTCCGGCCCCCTGCTTTTAAGTCTTGCCGTGAAGCCATTCGTCTGCTTTTTCGCCGCCCAGACAGGACCATTCCGACACTATATCAATGTTGATTCCGGTGGCTTGCAGCTTCGACGCATAGTTCTCGTCATTGTCTCGGGGGGCATAGCCGATCGCACGCGCGATTGGGTCGTCGATGCGGCAACGGCTGTTTTGGGACACGCCCCACACCATGTTATATCCGGGTTCTGTCCACCAGAGCGCGGCGTCGACAAGCCGCGCCGCGTCATCCAGGCTAAGCCAAAGACGAAGGTCGCGGGCGGTTTCCGGTTCAGGTTTAAACGCCGCAATTCGTAAGGCGAAGGCTGAAATGCCGCGTGCTTCTGCCTCGGCGCGTAACATCGCTTCGCCAAAGGCCTTCGATACGCCATATAGGCCGGCTGGATTAATGGGTAATTGCGCGTCCAACCGGCTGTCAGCAGGATTCAACCCGCAAATCTGGTTGGAACTGGAAAAGATAATGCTGGTAACACCGGCGCGACGGGCGGCATTGAAGGCATTGTATGTCCCTGTGATATTCTGTTGCTGCAGCGCTGCCCACGCGGCGTCGCGTGGATGACCGCCCAGATGTATCAAAGCCCGGCAGCCGCGCATCGCCTCCGCCATTGAATCCTGGTCGGCAAGATCGGTCTTGACGAAGCCTTGCATGTCGCCATCCGCAGGTTCGACACGGTCCGTAAAACGGATATCGTAACCAGCGGGCCGCAGTCGGTTTCGCAAACAGGTGCCGACGCGCCCCGAACCGCCAGTCAAGAAAACCGGACCGGCGGGCGCAGCATCAAGACCCAGACTAATATTGTGTGTTTCAGACATCGCCGAACGGCATCGGATTCTGGATCTTGAACTCGGCGTACAGCCGCTTCGCTTCGTCCTTGGGCGGATAGAAATCGGTAACTTTGGCTCCGTTCAGAATATGGCTTTGGGCGAAAGATTCGTAATGCTCCATTCGCAAAGCTTCGGGCAGGATATCGTCTAGATATTCCAGCGGTATCACCATTACCCCGTCGCCATCGCCCAGCATCACATCGCCAGGATAAACGGCAACACCGCCGCAGCCGATCGGAACGTTGAGTTCGATCGCATGTTGGCGAGTGAGATTTGTCGGCGCAGATCGCGAGGCAACGTAAATACCGAGATCGAGCGATGCAGCATAATCGCTATCGCGAATTCCGGCATCCGAAACAAACCCTTCGCATCCGCGCGCCTGTAAGCGCGATGCCAAAATCCCGCCCAATGATGCCGAGCTGGGATCGCGATGGCAATCGAGCACCAGCACGTCGCCCGGTCCGGCAGCTTCAACGCCGACACGTTGCGGATGGTCCGGATGGCCAAAGATTTCGCGAACATCGATATCTTCGCGTGCCGGAATGTGACGCATAGTCAGTGCCTGTCCAACCATCGGACGGCGATGCTCGCTCAGCCGGAACACGCCTTGAACGAAACGATTGTAAAGCCCCTTGGCATGCAGGATAGTCGCAACGGTTGCGGTTGATATCGTCAGCAATTTTTCACGTTCGGTTTCGGTCAACCGGCGACCGATATTTGCCTTTTGCGCGTCGGTGATCGTCAGATAGCTCAATGCACTTCACTCCCCTCGTTTAAACCGCGCCGCTTATTTCGACGTCGCCTTACCCGGCGACCGGTCCCGTTTCTTCGCCGTCGGCCTTAGATGTTCTTCGGCGAAAATGCCGGTATCTGTCACTGATTGGCCGCAAATATCTTCCCTGGATTTAAAATACCCTGCGGATCGAGCGCGTTTTTGATCTTTCGCATGACATCCACAGCATCTTCGCCCAGTTCGTCGACAAGCTTGCCCTGTTTGCCGAGCCCGATACCGTGTTCGCCCGTGCAGGTACCATCCATCGCAAGCGCGCGCGCCACCAACCGATCGTTAAAATCTTCGGCTCGGCGGACCTCATCGATGTTACCGGGATCGACACAAATCATCACATGGAAATTGCCATCGCCGACATGACCAACAATCGGCGCATCGAGGTTAATGGCCGCAATATCCTGATGCGTCAGCGTGATGCATTCACTCAAGCGCGATATGGGTACACACACGTCCGTCACGATCAGTCGCGATCCGGGCCGCAGCGCCTGCGCCGCATAATATGCATTGTGACGCGCCGCCCACAACCTGCTGCGATCTTCAACCTGCGCCGCCCATTCAAATCCGGTTCCGCCGTTGTTTGCGGCAAGTGCCCCTACCATCTCCGCCTGCTCTTTCACGCCGGCTTCGCTGCCATGAAATTCGAAAAACAATGTCGGTGCTTCGATAAGATCAGTCTTGCTATATGCGTTGATTGCCTGCACCTGCCGCGTATCGAGAATTTCGATGCGCGCGATCGGTACCCCAATTTGCAGGGTTTCAACAACCGTCTGAACTGCGCCCTCCAAATCGGCGAACGCACAGGTCGCAGCGATGCTGCTTTCGGGCTGCCCATGCAAGCGAAGCCCTATTTCAGTCGTTATGCCGAGGGTTCCCTCAGATCCGATGAACAGCCGGGTCAAATCGTATCCAGCGGCGGATTTGCGTCCGCGGCGGGCTGTGCGGATAACTTTTCCATCCGCCATAACAACCGTCATCCACAAAACATTGTCGCGCATCGTTCCATAGCGAACGGCGTTGGTCCCTGAGGCCCGTGTCGCCGCCATACCACCAATCGTCGCGTTCGCGCCGGGATCGATTGGAAAGAACAAGCCCGATGCGCGTAAATAGGCATTCAAGCTCTCGCGCGTAACGCCGGGCTGAACCACGCAATCGAGGTCATCGGCATTCACCACGAGGATTTTGTCCATCTGAGTCATATCGAGCGCAACACCACCATGTGGCGCAGCGACGTTACCCTCAAGCGAGGTACCTGCACCAAACGGAATTATGGGGATGGAATGAGCCGCGCAGATTTGGACAATCGCCTGCACTTCTTGCGTCGAATGCGGAAAGATCACAGCATCGGGGGGCATGTCGGCGTGAAAGGCTTCCCCTCGCCCATGAGCAAGGCAGACATCACGATTTTCGGTCATACGATCACCCATCAGGGCACGTAACGCGGCCATTCCGGCAATCAGGTCAGCCATGGCAGAAACGGGCACGGGACGATTCAATTACTAATCCTTACAACTATTCGATATTGATATTACAACTTTCTGCCGTTGTCATCTTAAAAATTTTCGGGTGGTTCGCCAACGTGATCCTGAAGCCGCGAGCATATAGCAAACCGGGCAATCCAGCTGCGACGATAGGTTTGGGTACACAAAATCATTTCGTTTTGAGCTGCTATGCCTTACTGATTTCCAAAGAGCGTCAGGGACAGGATATTGATGGATAGTGAATTAGCAGAGGGCATGAAGGTCTCCCCAGCGCGTTCTGCCGACAGCGGCACGCTGAAATTGAGCGACCTGGTCTATGCGAAGATTTCCGGCAAAATCCAATCGGGAGAATATCCGATCGATTCTCGTCTTCCGACAGAAAATGAATTGGCCGAGTGGCTCGGGGTATCTCGACCGGTCGTGCGCGAAGCATTGGCGAGATTGCGTAACGATGGCGTCGTCGTGTCTCGCCGCGGCTCGGGCACATATGTACAAAAGATTCAGATGGCAGGGGAGAGCAGCCACCCGCCCTTAACATCCATTGCCGATATGCGTCGATGTCTTGAGTTTCGCATTAGCGTTGAAAGCGAGGCCGCGTGGCATGCTGCGAATGGGCGTGAGGAGGACCGCAACATATTGCGAGAAGCCTTTCACATACTCGAAAAAGATTTACTGGACAATGTAATCGTACCTGAAAACGATTTTGGTTTTCATCTGAGCGTAGCGATTGCCACCGGCAACCGGTTCTTTTCGGAAACAATGATTAACCTGCGATCCAGCGTCGTTACCGCGATGGCAATTACCCCGAACTTTATCCAGGCGCGATCAACCGATAGGCTCACAATCATTTTTGACGAACATAAGGCTATATATGAGGCGGTAATTGCAAATGATGCCGAAGGTGCGAAGGTGGCCATGCGACGGCATCTGACCCGTGCAATGAATCGGGTATTCGACGGAGTAGCCTGATCGAAGCAACCTTTGCTTGCACAAAGTTGTCAGACTAATTATAGCATCCTGATGCGAATAAAGTCCATTACACCATATTTGATGCAGGCTGGTGCGCCGACAGAAACAGCGTGGTCGACCGGCGGCTTGAGTAGCGCGGGCAGTCGACACTGGTGCTTCGTCAAAGTGGAGGCCGAGGATGGACAATATGGCATCGGCGAAGGGAGCGGCTGGCCTAAGGTCGTAGCTACCGCGATCTCCGATTTGGCCACAGTCCTTATCGGTGAAGATGCGCAGAATATCGACCGACTTTGGCACCGAATGTTTGTTGCGCAAATGGGTCATGGCCAGACCGGCGTTGTAGGTGCGGGCGCTATCGCCGCAATTGATATGGCGCTTTGGGATCTCAATGCAAAGGCGTTGGGTGTCCCGCTCTGGCGACTGTTGGGAGGAAAGTTTCGGGAACGCATTCCATGCTATGTCCACGCTAGCAGCGTCGAGACGGCAAAGACCGCGATAGAGCAGGGTTTTCGTGCCGTCAAAACCGGCAATATCGTCGATGCTCATCATAAAGTTGCAGCGTTCCGGGCGGAGCTTGGAACCGACGTAGACATTGCTGTAGATTTGCACGGACCACCCTGGCTTAACTCGGCTGATGCGATCCGGATGGCGAAGGCGCTCGATCCGCACGATCTGCTTTTTCTTGAAGAACCCGTGGCCCCCGAAGATATCGACGGTCTGCGCCGGGTCCGCGCTGCGACCTCAATTCCGCTTGCCGCAGGTGAACGGCTATCAACCTTGTGGGGTTACCGGACCCTGATCGGCGAAGGCCTTGTCGATATTGTACAGCCCGACACCGGGCGGGCCGGGGGTATCAGTCAGTTGCGCAAAATCGCATCGTTCGCAGAGGCGCATCATATCCAGGTGGCACCGCATTCCGGCACACTTGGGCCAGTTGCCGAATTCGCAGCGATCCATTTTCTGGCAAGCATTCCCAACGGAATGATCCATGAAAGATTTTTGACTGACTGGTCTGGAAGGAGCACTATTCTAACGGACTCTCTCGTTACCGAAGACGGTCATATGGTTGTTCCCGACCGCCCTGGACTCGGTACTGATCTGGTTCTTGAAGAAATTGCCAAATATCCGCCAGGGACCAATATCGCCGGGGACGGCGCAAAGTTTCTCGCAGCCTATGAAGCCGACACTGGCGAGGAGCGGCTTTATACTCAGCCACGCCGTGGCCGGGCAGACTTTTTCAAGAATTCCTAAGTCTAAGAAAGATAATCATCATGGTCACGATTGCGCGGCATTTTATCGGTGGCGAATGGCGTGGTGTCGCCGACAAAACAAACGAAAACCCTTCCGACCTTTCGAGTCCGGTCGGCGAAAGCAGTCTAGGCACGATCAGCGATGTTCAAGACGCCGTAGAGGCCGCGAGATCGGCTTTTTCCACATGGTCATCAGCGAGTCCGCAGGTTCGGCATGATATACTCGACAAGGCAGGAAGCCTCGTTCTCGAACGACAGAATGAACTGGGTCGTTTGCTCTCAAGCGAAGAAGGGAAAACGCTTGCCGAGGGCATCGGCGAATCTGCGCGCGCCGGGCAGATATTAAAGTTTTTCGCTGGCGAAGCACTGCGATTGACCGGCGAGCGCGTAGCTTCCACGCGGCCAGGCGTCGATGTCGAGATCACACGCGAACCGCTCGGCGTCGTAGGATTGATTACTCCGTGGAATTTCCCGATTGCAATTCCAGTGTGGAAGCTTGCTCCTGCCATCGCATTCGGAAACTCCGTTGTCCTGAAGCCAGCCGAATTAACCCCGGCCACTGCGGCAGCGTTAATTGCCATACTGGAAGAAGCCGGATTGCCAAAAGGCGTGGTTAATCTGGTTCTGGGAAAAGGAAGTGTCGTCGGCCAGGCGATAGTCGATAACGATGACGTCGATGCTATCAGTTTTACCGGGTCGGTACCGACAGGTCGACAGATCGCCGCAACCTGCGCTGGCAACGGCAAAGCGGTGCAATGCGAAATGGGCGGCAAAAATCCGATGGTCGTCCTTGCGGATGCCGACTTGAACGTCGCTGTTGCCGCTTGCTTGAACGGCGCTTTTTTCTCTACGGGTCAGCGCTGCACGGCTTCGTCACGCCTGATCATCGAGCGCAGCGTACACGATGAATTCGTTTCAAAACTCACCGCAGCCATGGGCAAGCTGGTGGTTGGCCATGCCCTCCATCCGACCTCACAGATAGGTCCGGTGGTAGACAATGCACAATTGGACAAGAACCGGTCCTACGTTAAAGGCGCGAGCTTGACCGGCGGAACGGTCTTTGGGGGCGATCTTGTCGAGGTCGGCACGAAAGGCCATTTCATGACCCCTGCCCTGGCAGTCAATACCTCACCCGCTGCAGCTATCAACCAAGAGGAAGTCTTCGGTCCGGTGGCGTCGACCATCATTGCCGATGATTATGATCACGCACTCGCCATCGCCAATGACACGCAGTTTGGCCTATCTTCCGGTATCTGTACAACGTCACTTGCAAAATCCCGACATTTCTTGCGTCACGCGCAAGCCGGAATGGTGATGGTCAACCTCCCCACCGCCGGTGTCGATCCGCACGTTCCCTTTGGCGGCCGCAAGGCATCGAGCTTCGGCCCCCGCGAACAAGGAAGCTATGCCCGGCATTTTTATACGACGGTGAAAACAGGTTATATTGGTTGAGATAGACGACCTGGCAGGCCATGTTGCATCAGTTAGCGTTCACGAGGCGGCAGGCACTATTACTTTTACTGCAACGATTTTCTGTCAAAAAATCTATTGAGGTTGAAAAGGCCGAAGGGTTTGAATTGTATGGGTAACAAGTAATGTCTTGTTCCCGATATCAATGGCGGAGAGATAGGGATTCGAACCCTAGGTACCGTCACCGGCACGCCGCATTTCGAGTGCGGTGCTTTCGACCACTCAGCCATCTCTCCGCAGGTCTCTGGAACTGGTCAATGCCGGAAAACCGGCGCGTCCCGAAGACAGAGCGGGGCCATTAACCGATGTTTTTCGCTTTGCCAAGCCGCAAGGTTGATTTGTCGGCAAATCGATATGATATTGACGATATGGACGAGAAATTAATAGCTCCCGATGTTGCTCAAGCCCAATTCACGATCGGCGATGTCGTTCGGCACCGCATATTCGATTTTCGCGGCGTCGTGTTCGATATCGATCCGGTTTTTGCCAATTCGGAAGATTGGTACCAATCCATTCCGGAATCGGTTCGGCCAGCAAAGGATCAGCCTTTCTATCACCTTTTTGCCGAAAACGCGGAAAACAGCTATATCGCTTATGTGAGCCAGCAGAATTTGCTTCCGGACAGGGAGCGCGGAAAGGTAAGCCATCCGGGGATTAATGCGGTGTTTGAAGGTTGGACGGGCGAGCGGTACGAGCTCAAACGAATGATGCGTCAGTAAGCGCCTTGCGGCTTCATCGCTGCGATCCATTCTTCAAGTAGGACAACGCCTTCTGAATGAACTGTTGTCCGGCCCAGCTCGGGCATGGCGATGCCGGGATCAGTGCTTTTCATCCGGTTAATCAAAATCGACCGTTCGGGCTTGCCCTGTTCGATAATGAAATCAAGATCGCCGCTTGCCCTGCCCGCTGCCACTGGACGCTTGCCGATTCCATCAGCAGCCGGATCGTTGGCTGAACCATCCAAAAAGAGGCCGCTGTTGCTGGCAGACCCTTTTGGCGCATGGCAATGACCGCAGTTCACCCGCAGATAGCTGCGCGCACGCTCGTTCAAAGAACCGCTCATGGGCTCGTTCCATTTGGCTTCGGGCCTTAGCTTCGCCAGTATCGGCATAGCGCGGAGAAATTTTTCCCGGTCCGTCGTCTTGCCAAATTCCATATTCTGCCAGACCGGCCCGATCGGCAGGATACCGCCGTCGGACGAATGGCATTGCTTGCACTGGTTTTTGTTGGGCACACCATAATTGATCTGCATACTCGTTGCGCCGTGCGTAAATTGAACAGGAATGCGTGTTCCGCCAACCCGCAGATCGGCATCACTGCCATCGGCTCGCCAGACATAAGGCAGCGCCACCCAGCCATCTTGCCGGTGAAGCAAGACCCGCGTTTCAAGAATTTTGAGCGACCAAGTAGTGTCCGGATAGCCAAAGCTTTTGATGAGCGCGGTTCCGACCGGAAAAATCAGCCGCCCGTCGGCTGCCGCAGTCGGCCATTCGCCATCAGGCAAATATATAAATCTTTGCTTTTCGGCATAGTCGGAGAAAAGCGGCGTCCGCAGACTATATCCGATAAGTTGCGCTGATGGCTGGTCGGCTGCACCTTCGAAAAAACCGAACGCAGAGAGCGTCGCCGGGGTAGCCGTTGCTGTTATTGTCGCGTCCGAAATTGCTGGCCGCGCGGCAGAAAGGCCTACGGTAACCGAGCATATTGCCAACGCCGACACCAGCAGACGCATTAGCGAACCGCCGCCTCCATCGCTTCAGGAAGCACTATTTTCGGCAAGGCCGCGGGTCTGGACGTAGCGGCGGCGAGAGGCGAAGGCTGCGCCGTTGCCGGATCGGCGCTAATATCGGCCAGGCCAAGCGACAAGGCAGCGGTCTCGTCCATCACGATCGGCGCCCGTTCGGCCCCGCCCGCACCATCCCAGAATATTGCCGGAAAGGTTCCGCCCATTGCCGCTGCAATTTCCTTGCCGCCGCGAAACTGCGGATCCCAACCTGCGCGCCCATGCTGGTTA
>CALRMO020000062.1:0-13607 GCA_943369235.1 Sphingomonas paucimobilis | reverse complement strand
GAAGCGCGATTGCTCGCCGAGCGCGAGGGCGTTTCCAATCCGTCCTTTCCTGGGTCGCTGCAAACAAACGCAACGGGTCTGGCGGCGCAGGCCGACCAGATCAGTTCGTTTCGCGAGCGCCGGGCATCGCGGGACGGACAGATAGCCATTCTTCAGTCGCGCATTGCCCAGGCCCAAAACCAGATTTCAGGGTTGCAGCGCGAAAGGGAGGCCGGGGTCACGCAGCTTAAGTTTATCGAGGATGAGCTGGTCGGCCTGCGCAGCCTCTTCGAGCGCGGACTTGTGACCAAACCACGGTTGTCGGCCGTCGAGCGCGAAAAAGCCCGGCTGTCGGGATCGATCGGCCGGAGCGACTCGGACATAGCGCGGACCCGCGACCTGATCGAGCAAACCAAGCGCGAGATCGCGCAGATCACGCAGTCGTTCAGTGAAGAGGTGGCGACTGAATTGACCGGGACTCGCGAACGGCTGGCGGAACTGCGCCAACGATCAATGGCAGCGCAGGACATGCTCGACCGTGTGGTGGTAAGGGCACCTTATTCCGGGGTGGTGCAGGGATTGACCGTTTCGACAGTTGGAGAAGTCGTGCAACCAGGCGCTGTGCTTCTTGAAATAGCCCCGAGCGACGACATGCTGGTTGTCAACGGGCGGGTAAGGCCGACAGATGTCGACGGCCTCGCACCGGGCATGGCCGCATCGCTTCGTTTTTCCGCCTTGCCCAGCCGAACAACGCCGGTCGCCGAGGGCAAGATCACATCGGTGTCACGCGACAGACTTACCGATCCAATGACCGGCGAGGCGTATTTTCTGGTGCGCGTAAAAATGGCTCCCGGCGCATTGCCGCAAAAGCTCGCTGAACGCGTTACTGCCGGATTGCCCGTCGATGTCATCGTGCCGACCGAAGACCGTACGATGTTCAGCTATCTCATCCGCCCGCTCTTGGATGCTTTTGCAACGGGCTTTCGCGAGACCTGAGCGAAGTTTATCCTTCTCCGATGGGTAACAGCTGTCCGCGCGCGACGATATCGACCGGCTGAGCCAGCGGCTCGACACCGGCACTGGTATCGATTACGAGATCATTGCCTTGTCCTAGCAATCCGCGGATTTCCTGCTTTACCGGAATCGAGTGCGATATGACCGGACTGACGATACCCACATAAGTATAATTTGTGCCGTTGGAAATCCACAGGTGGTAATTGTGGCTCGGTATTTCGCGGGCGGTCGCCGGATTGCTGCGGATAAATCTGCCGTTAGCCGTAGTCGCCAGGACAAAGGCGGGGCGGGAAGGTTCACCTGCCGAGCCGGTCATCAACGCCGTCAGCGGGGCCTGCGCGACGATAATCTCGCGCGGTTGCACAGGCTGCGGAACCGGCGATTGCGTCTTGCCATCGATCAGCATGACGACGAACAGCGAGGCAGCGATCGCGGACATTGCAGCCGTTGCAATCTGCCATTTGCGGTGGGCAAATCTATCCCGGCCGATCACTGGGGCGCACGCTTTGGGGGTTAGCGATAGGACGATGCGAGTCCATAAATCGTCCGGCGGCGCGTTTGCGGGAAGCGCATCGTAAAGCGGATCGAGCCGCGCCGCGAAATCGAGCAATTCTTCATCCGGGCAATCGAGGTCGCCATCTTTTTGCTGCGGCACCACCCCTAGATATTGTTCGATATACTCGAACATCTTTTTCGCGTCGATGGTCATGACTCAAGGCAAGCCCGCAGCACGCGTAGCCCCCGTCGAATGCGGCTTTTAACCGTTGCCAGCGGCACGCCGATTGTCTGCGCGAGTATGTCATAGGTCATGCCGCCGTAAAATGTTCGGCTGATCGCGCCGCGCTGGTCCTCATTCAGTTGATTAAGGCAGTTCAGGAGCCGTTGACCAAGTTCGCTCTGTTCGATTTGTTCATGTGCCAATGGCGCAAAATCGGCGGCGGTGTCCATGACCGCTACGGATTCGCTTATGAAACGGGTGGTTTGACGAAGGCGATCCAGGCACCGGTTGCGCGTAATGACAGTCAGCCAAGCCATCGGATGAGCGCGTGCCGGTTGATACTGGGCGGCCTTTTGCCAAACGGTAATATAGACATCGTGAACTATGTCGGATGCTTCCTGCGGGTCTCTTAAAAAATGAACGGCGATGGCGTTAAGTCGCGGAGCCGTGGCCTTATAAAGTTGATGCATAGCATCAATATCGCCATGTGCGATACGGCTTATATGCTTAGCCAGATTGTCTTGAGCGCTGTCCAAGTAAGCAGTTTCATTCTGGTCAAAGCGCTTCATTTGTCGATATCGTTAAAAAGCGCCGAACAAGGCCGGGATCGGGAATGGCCGACGGGCCAACTCAGTAATAATATTATGAATTCCGAACGAATGTCAAATAGTTTTGGGCGGTTAGTAGCATCAATAGTTATCACCGTATTTCAGTTTTCGGTTCTCAGCGATTCGTAGAATTTTGAATCCAATATCATGCTGCACGAGCGCGTGCCCTAGCAGGTCGGTATCCCTTTACGGGTATGACGCGTTATTAGATGCATCCGATCGAAATTTTTTGCATGCGTGATAACTTAGTCTGAAGAATGCCCGCTTGAAGGCAAAGATTCTACGTGTCGATGTTTGCGGCTTGTTCCAAAGCCCGGCCAAAGACCCTTGCAGCTTGCTCTGGATCTTCCGGCCGAATAAACGGAAAACTGACATCCTCAAGGCCCTTATAAGCATATGGATCGTTGCCTGTTATCATGACGATATCGCGAAAATCGGCGCGGGGTGTTGGGGGCAGCCCAAAAGACCAGGGCAGCATTGATCGCGCACTCATATAATGGTTGACCAAGGCGCGGCGAAAGCCGGTTTGCCGCTTGTTATCGAGTGAGCGGTGAAGCGTATAGCCATTGAAAAAGGCAACACCCCCCGCCTTGACCTCCAGCGGGATGCCACCTTCGCGGTCATACGGGAAATCGAACGCTTCTTCCGAACTGTCGAACCGAGGATCGCCGTGCGGCTTCGTCGGCCAGATGATCGAGTCATGCTGGCTCTGCGGGTGCATCCATAGACAGCCATTGTCGATAGTTGCGTCGTCAAGCGCGATCCATACGCCCGCGAGCGATTGGTCGCGCGTTGGAATATAATGTTCATCCTGATGCCATGCCTGGCCTGGTTTGCCTGCGTTTTTTACGAAGAGCATCGATTGCATGCATTTGATGTCGGGACCGATAATATGGCGCAGAACCTCGACAATGGGTTCATAGCCAAGCATCTCGCGCATCAGTGGCGACGCTTTGTGCGGGAAATGGATCGCAAGCACGGCCTGAAGCACCGCTTCACCCGCAATACCTTCTTTGGCGATGATTTCGGAACCCAATATCGGTCCGCGCTCACCCGTGACGATATGGGTCGCCTCATCTTTCAGGCGATTCACTATTTCGGCGGAAACCAGATTTTGAACCACGGCATAACCGTCCCGCCGATAGGCCATAGCGATCTCGTTCAATCTTTCCGGCGAGAGGCCAGTTTCATTCGATTTGTCGATCATAAAAATCTCGCTTGCAATATTACCCATTTGGGTAATAAGATACGTCTATAACAGAAAAGAGCAAGCGGCAATCAGTCGCAGTCAAGACCGGAAAATCCGGCACAGGAGAGGTTGAGGTATGAAGTCGGCATTCACAATTATGCGCGCGGGGCTTTTGGTCGGGACAATTCCGATGCTGATCTGGTCTTCTCCGGTAATGGCGCAAACGACAGCGGCATCCAACGACGGTGCGGACACCACTGCGGATACTGGTGAAATCATTGTCACGGCCCAGCGCCGGGCCGAACGGCTGCAGGACGTCCCCTTGTCGATCCAGGCACTTACCGGCGAAAGCCTTGAAGACAAGCAAATCAGCAGCTTCGCCGACCTTCAACGCGTATCGCCGGGTTTGATTTTCAATCAGGCCTCGAGTCCGCGCTCCTCCGGCACGATCATCAGGGGCATCGGCACAAACACGTTCAGCGACGCGGTCGAAGGTGCGGTGGGCATCATCATCGACGGCGTCGTTATCGGTCGGCAGGGCGCCGGCTTTTCCGATTTTGCCGATGTCGAACGGGTCGAGGTTTTGCGCGGGCCACAGGGAATATCGTTCGGCAAGAATGCGTCGGCGGGAGTGATTTCGATTGTCACCAAACGTCCATCGGAAACGCTGAGTGGCACTGCATTTGCGTCTTACGGTTCGGATAATGAGATCAAGGTAAACGGATCGGTCTCGGGTCCGATTGTCGGCGACAAGATACTCGGTCGCGTCACGGGCTTTATTTCGCGCCGCGACGGGATCATTGCCAACGTGAACGACGGCCGCGATCTAAACGACGTCGACGACTGGGGTGTTCGCGCCAAGCTGGAATTCCGGCCGAGCGATACGCTGAATATATTGATTAGCGGCGACTGGTCGGAACGGCAGCCAGACTGCTGCACCTGGACGACACGGTCCTATGGCATAAGCCCCGCATTGCGTGCGGCAGAGGCCGCAGCCGGCATCGTCGCTGGCTCTAAAAATCGGGAAACGACGTTGGGCGGCAGGCTTTTCACGAGACAGGAATCGCGCGGCGTATCGGGCGAGATAAATCTCGACATCGGCGAAAATACGTTGACGTCGATAACCGCCTATCGCCGTTGGGACGCGATCGACAATAACGACGCCGACCGCACGCCGCTCGCATTGCTCGATTTAAACCAGGGCGACGTCAACCAGCGTCAATTCACGCAGGAGGTGCGTTTTGCCTCGCCCGGCGGACAACGCCTCGAATATGTGCTGGGCGCGTTCTACTTCAACCAGCAAATCGTCAATAATTCGCTTCAGCGGGGCACCTTCGGGATAGCATTGCCGCCTGGCCTTGCGCTGTCCCGGCGGCAGTTCACCGAGGTCGATACCACCAATTATGCCGTATTCGGCCAGGGAAGCCTCGAGATCCTGGAGGGCTTCAAACTTTTGGCTGGTGCGCGCTACACCCATGAGAAGATCGGCATCGATTTTGTTCGCGATACCTTGCCCGGCACGTTGACGCTAAGCCCTGCCTATAGCTGCACTCGCGCCAATCCAGCGACCTGCGGCCCCACCGGACCGCAGCCAGGCGTGCCGTCATCGAGCGACAGTTCGTGGAGCTGGCGCGCGGGCGTGCAGTATCAGCCGACCCGCGACCTTAACGTGTTTGCGACGGTGACGCGCGGATATAAGGGTGCGGCATTTAACTCGCAGATTGACGTATCGCTGCTGCAACGCGTGCAGCCGGAAATTCCAACCAGCTATGAAGCCGGCTTCAAATCGACATTCCTCGATGGCGGCCTGACCTTCAACGCCAATCTGTTCAAGACCGAATTCAAGAATTTCCAAGCCGAGGCAGTCACGATAAACCCGGTTTCCAATCTGCTGACCTTTACGATTGTCAACGCGGGCAAGCTCGAAACAAAGGGTCTCGAACTTGAATTGTCGATGCGTCCGACCCAGGGCCTGGTGTTCGATGCAAATTTTGCCTACACCGATGCCAGCTTCAAACAATTTCTGCAGGGTCCCTGCTATACCGGCCAGACCGCTGCGCAAGGGTGCGTGACGCAAGGCGCGCAGCGCTTCCAGAATTTGTCCGGTCGGCAGCTGCCCAACTCGCCCAACTACATCATCTCGGTTTCAGGGCGGTATGATTTTCCGGTCGCCGGAAATTGGAATGCGTTCGTTCAGGGCGCCGTTTTCCATCGTTCAGCGACGCTGACGGCCCTCAGTCAGGACCCGAATACCCGGCAACGCGGGTATGAGCTGGTCGATGGTGCGCTTGGTATAACCGATCCAGGAGACACATTTACGCTGTCGCTTTTCGGAAAAAATATGTTCGACACGCAATATGTCGAAACGATTTTCGGCACGCCGCTCGACACAGGCGGGTATAGTCAGTTCATCGGTACCAACGCGAGACGGACCTGGGGTGTAAGCCTTGCCGCACGCTTCTGATGCGTTTTGCCGGTCGAAGTCGCCGTCAACCCCTGATGAACAGCGCCGCCAGTGCGTCGGCGTGCCGTTCGACATTCATCGCTTGCGTAAAGTCAACACCATGTGCCGATTTAACTTCGTTCGCGAGCATGAAGATCGTTTGTGCCGAAGCAGATATCGCGTAAATGATCGACGGTATGGATACATCGGGAAGAGTACGGTCGGCGATGAGCTTGTCGAGTACGGGTGTTAACGCCGCATGCTGGCGGCGCACCCCATGCTCCACGATCCACTCGACCCGATCTGACGGTTTGAGTGATTCCTGCACGATGATGCGCGCATGTTCGGGGTGGGCGGCGCAATAATGGACATAGGCCCGCAAATAGATTTTAAACCTTTCAACGAGAGTTTGGCCCTCGCTTCTACGCCATACAACCGCCATCTCCTCATCGAGTCGCGTGATCATTCGCATCACCGCCTGCCTCCACAAAGCGGACTTGTCGCCGAAATGGTAACGCAGCAGGCTGTGGTCGACGCCGACACGGGCAGCAATGTCGCGCATCGACGCGCCTTCGAAACCGCGCTCGGCAAACAGCGTCAGCGATGCATCAAGGATAGCCTCGCGGGTCGCCTTGACATCGTTAGTATTACCCGGCGGACGGCCGGGCTGGCGGCGCACCCCTCTTCCACCGCTCAAAATGTTTTCCTGCTGTGTCGTCATGGCGCGGTTGTTAGCATGCAAATGCAATCCAGTTCCAATGAAACAGAAAGCTCCGCCCAATGACCAGTTTCAAGGCCGTCAAGGGAATGTCGGCGACTGACATAGATTCGACTATCGACTCCATCCTGGCCGAGGCCACGCTCGAAGAGAAAGTCGGCATGATGTCGGGCAAGGGATTCTTCGCGCAATATTCTGAAAGCGGTGGGGTGTGGGGTGCGCATCCCTACCGGGCCGGCGGAGGGATAGACCGGCTCGATGTACCGGCTTTGTTTTTTACCGACGGACCGCGTGGCGTTGCCCGGGGGAACTCGACCTGCTTCCCCTGCTCAATGGCGCGCGGCGCAACTTTCGATCCTGATCTCGAACACCGGATCGGTCAAATCATGGGCATTGAGGCGCGGGCGCAGGATTGCACGCTTTCCGGCGCAGTCTGCTTCAACCTGCTGCGACATCCGGCATGGGGGCGCGCCCAGGAAACTTATGGCGAGGATCAATTTCATCTGGGTGTGATGGGCGCGGCACTCGGACTGGGTATCCAGACCCACAATGTCGTCGCAACGGTCAAGCATTTCGCGTTGAACTCGATGGAAAATGCGCGTTTCACCGTAAATGTGCGGATCGATGAGCGCACCTTGCACGAAGTCTATCTGCCGCATTTCCGGCATGCACTCGACGCCGGAGTAGCAAGCGTGATGAGCGCGTACAATCAGATGAATGGCGAATATTGCGGGCAGCATCGAGTGCTTTTGACCGACATATTGCGCGGTGAATGGGGTTTTGACGGCTTTGTTCATTCGGATTGGGTGATGGGTCTGTACAAGCCTTACGCTGCCGCAGCCGGTCTCGATGTCGAAAATCCCGAGCCTTTGATTTTCGGCGAGAAGCTGGTTACCGCTGTCGAGAACGGGCACATCGAGCCTTATGTAATCGACACCGCGTGCCGCCGGATCCTGACGACAATTTACCGCTTTGCTACCGCCGAAGATCCGCTTCCCGATTATCCGTTGTCGCTGGTCGCATCGGCCGATCACATTGCCGTTGCCCTCGAAGCGGCAGAAAAATCGGCGGTGCTGTTGACCAATGACGCCACGCTGCCTTTAGAAGCTGCAGCGATAAAGACGCTGGCAGTGCTCGGAAAACTCGCGGTACTTGAAAACACCGGCGATAATGGGTCGAGCCGGGTGCGCCCACCTTATGTTGTCACCGCCCTAGAAGGATTGAAACGGCGGCTGGGTAGCGATTCGATCCTGACCGGTGATGAGGATGATTTGGATGCCGCCAAAGCTGCCGCGTCGGCCGCCGATGCCGTGGTTATCGTGGTTGGCAACACGGCGGAGGATGAAGGCGAATTCATTCCCGGCGATATCGCGCTTGGCCAAACGGAGCCGCCAAACATCCCGGACGAAGTCAAGGCCGTCCAGGTCGAGCGGCCCAATCGGCCCGTGTCGATAGGCGGAGACCGCGACAGCCTCGCCCTGCGGCCTGACCAAATCGCACTGATCGACACGGCGGCTGCTACCGGCAAACCGGTGGTGGTGGTAATTGTATCGGGCTCGGCGATCATGGTCGAGGGCTGGCATGACAAGGTCGGTGCGATTCTTCAGACATTTTACGCGGGAATGGAAGGCGGCACCGCGCTTGCCAATCTCCTGTTCGGCGATGTCTCGCCGTCCGGCAAGCTGCCATTTACAGTGGCGCGAGACCCTGCAGACTATCCGTTCTTCGACAAGACCGCGACCGAGATCGAATATGACTATTATCACGGCTACGCGTTGATGGACAAAGAGGCGCGAACACCACGTTTCGCTTTCGGCCATGGTCTGTCCTACGCGCGTTTTGCCTACCGCGCCCTAAAACTGCGGTTGGCCGACGAGGCGATCGAAGTCAGCGTGGCGGTTCGCAACGATGGTGCAGTCGCCGCAGATGAGGTCGTGCAATGCTATGTGAGCTTCCCCGGGATTGTCGCCGATCGCCCGGTCAAGCTTCTAAAGGCCTTCCAACGCCTGTCGATCGCTCCGGGGGCAACGACGGTGGCTACATGCTTCATCCCGATGCGCGACCTCGCCTGGCGTAATCCGGCTACCCATGGCTGGGAAATCGAGACCGGCCAATATCGGATTGGCGTCGGCGGCAATTCGACCAACCTTATCGAAGCCGGCTTCGAACTTTGAAGGGGACGCGCAGCCGCATCGATTCGATAATCTTCGGGATAGTATCCTGATGTGGCTCGGCATTGACATCGGCACATCGGGCGTCAAGGCGGTCCTCATCGACGACGATGGGGCGCTGATGGGCCAGGCGAGTGCCGGGCTTTCGGTCGAACGGCCAAGGCCGCTGTGGTCGGAACAAGACCCGAATGACTGGTGGAGGGCAACGCAGCAAGCGGTGCTTTCTCTGCCGGCCGATAAGCGTGCGGCGGTGCGCGGCGTCGGACTCTCCGGCCAGATGCACGGTGCGGTGTTGCTCGGCAAAGACGATTCCATATTGCGACCTGCCATTCTCTGGAACGATGGGCGAAGCAGCGAACAGTGCCGCGCTTTGGCCGCCACGGTTGATGTCGAGGCGATTACCGGCAATATTGCCATGCCGGGTTTCACTGCGCCCAAGGCACTTTGGGTGCGTGAGCATGAACCCGAGATATTTGCCGCCACCACTACAATCTTGCTACCGAAGGATTTCGTCAGGCTGCGCATGACTGGCGATAAGGCGTCGGATTTGTCGGACAGCGCAGGCACATTGTGGCTCGATACCGGCGCGCGTCGCTGGTCGTGCGCGATGCTCGAAGCCTGCGGTCTCGACGAACGCCACATGCCGCAGTTGCACGAGGGCAGCGATCTGAGCGGGATGCTGACGAACGCGGCGGCAGCCGCGCTCGGGCTGCCGGTGGTTCCGGTCGCCGCTGGCGGCGGCGATAATGCGGCTGGCGCAATCGGGGTTGGCGTGACCGAACCCGGACAGGGCTTTCTGAGCCTGGGGACGTCGGGTGTCATCTTCACAGTCAGCGACGGTTACGCTCCCAATTCGGCGCGCGCGGTTCACAGTTTTTGTCACGCTCTTCCGGGGCGCTGGCATCAGATGGCGGTGGTCCTGTCGGCGGCGAGTGCGCTCGATTGGGTAGTTCGGGTGGCGGGCTTTGTCGATGTCACAACAGCGCTGACCGCCGCCGAAGCGCTTGGGCATGACGCCGATGTTCCGATATTCCTGCCCTATCTTTCCGGCGAACGCACGCCGCACAACGATCCTGCTGCCACCGGCACCCTAACTGGACTGACACACGATCACGGCCCCGCCCACCTCGTGAGGGCGGCGCTGGAGGGAGTGGCGTTTGCGCTTGCCGACGGGGCCGACGCCGTGCGCGCTGCAGGCACCACCATAGATGCATTGACGGTGATCGGAGGTGGGGAGAGATCGGGCTACTGGGGTAAAATCCTTGCCACAGCGCTTGGCTGTCGTCTCGATTATGTCGAAGACGGCTCCGTCGGACCGGCACGCGGTGCCGCCCTTCTTGCGCGCATCGCGGTCACCGGTGAAGCCGCCGACATAGTGTGTAAATCAGCCCCGCCGACCGGCAGCATAGCACCCGACCCCGGGCTTGGGGTAGGACTTTCCACCCGCCGTGCCCGGTTCGTTGAGCTGTACCCCGCTATCAAATCCCGTTCGGAGAGCGCCTGCGCATGACCAGTATTGAAACCTCGATTGTCATTGCCGCACCAATCGACTGCGTGTGGTCGGTACTGACCGCGCTAGATCGCTATGCGGATTGGAACCCCTATCTCGTCCGGATCGAAGGCAATGCCGTCGCCGGAACCACAATCACAGTTCATTCGGTGACCGTCCCGGGCGGCGATCTTATAGTGGCTCCGGTCTCGGTCGTATCCGTCGAACCTTATGTCATGCGATGGGAGGGTGGCCTACCCGACCGAGGCCAGTTCAAGGGTGATCACTGGTTCGTTCTGAACGAAGAGAAAGGGAATACCCGCTTCGACCATTTCGAACATTTCAGCGGTGCCCTGGAAGCCGCTATATTGGCGGCGCATGGCGAGACGATCCGCACTAATTTTCTTCGGTTCAACGACGCGCTCAAGGCGCATGCAGAAAGTATTACATGACCTACTTCGCCGATCTCCCCGCCGTTTCGTACGAAGGACCAGACAGCCGCAACGCACTTGCCTATCGCTGGTATGACAAGGACCGGATTGTACTCGGCAAGTCCATGGCCGATCATCTGCGCTGGGCAGTCTGTTACTGGCACAGCTTCAACTGGCCGGGGTCGGACGTTTTCGGCGAAGGCACATTCGACCGGCCATGGGCGCCCGGCCAGCCTGTCACACCCGAGCATGCAGCCGCGAAGCTCGACGCCGCGTTCGATTTCTTCGCCAAACTGGGCGCGCCGTTCTTTTGCTTTCACGATGTCGATGCCATGGCCGATTATACGACAATCGGCGAGTATTCCAGAAGCCTCGCCAGTATCGTCGAGGCGATGCATGACAAGATCGAGACTAGCGGTGTGCATCTGCTCTGGGGCACGGCCAATCTGTTCGGCCACCGCCGTTATGCCGCAGGCGCGGCAACCAATCCCGATCCGGAAATATTTGCCTGGGCGGCGCATCAGGTACGCTCGATGCTTGAGGCGACGCATGACCTGGGCGGTGCGAACTATGTGCTATGGGGCGGGCGCGAGGGCTATGACACTATTCTCAATACGGATCTGGCGCGCGAACTCGATCAGCTTGGACGCTTCATGGCGATGGTCGTCGAACATAAGCACAAAATCGGCTTCAAAGGCACTATCCTAATCGAGCCCAAGCCGCACGAGCCGACCAAGCACCAGTATGACCGCGACACTGCCACCGTCTACGGTTTTCTCAAACGCTACGGCCTCGAGGCAGAGATCAAGGTCAACATCGAAGCCAATCATGCGACACTGGCCGGCAACAGTTTCGAGCATGAAATTGCCACCGCCAATGCGCTTGGAATATTGGGCTCGATCGACATGAACCGCGGCGACGCTCAAAATGGCTGGGATACCGATCAATTTCCCAACAATGTCCCCGAAATGACGCTCGCGCTGTATCATCTCATCAAGGGCGGCGGGTTCACCACGGGCGGTTTCAATTTCGATGCCAAGGTGCGCCGCCAGTCGATCGACGCGGCCGATTTGTTCCACGCGCATATCGGCGGCGTGGACGTGCTGGCGCGCGCGCTCTTGAACGCGGCAGCGATTATCGAGGATGGCGAACTCGACCGGTTCGTTGCCGAGCGCTATGCGAAATGGGACGCCGGTTTCGGTCGACAGATACTGTCCGGCGCGCTTGGCCTCGCCGAGGCAGCCGACTATGCGGTGCAATCGAACAGCGATCCGAGGCCGGTTTCCGGGCGGCAGGAATATCTCGAAAATCTCGTAAATCGGTTCAGCTGAAATGGCGATAAGGACGCTGAGCTTCCGTGAACGATTCGGTTACGGCGTAGGCGATTTTGCGTTCAACCTGTTCTTCAGTACTGCTGGCCTTTACTTGCTATTTTATTACACCGAGGTGCTCGGGCTGTCGGCAGCTGTGGCCGGATGGGTATTTGCCGCGGCGTTGATCTGGGACGCTGTTTTCGATCCGTTCATGGGATATATTGCTTCGAAAACGCGAACTCGTTGGGGAAGCTATCGGCCCTATCTGCTGTTTGGTGCGGTTCCGCTTGCGGCGTCATGGGTATTGATGTTTCTTCCTGTCGGACTTGAAGGTGCCGCCCTCGTAATATTCGCCGCCGCCACGCATATCTTGTTCCGCACATTATATGCGGTCTGTTCGATGCCGTTTTTGGCACTCTCCGCTGTGCTCACCGACGACAGTCACGAACGCGGGGTGCTGGCGGGGTTCCGAATGGCGGCGGCTGCCACCTGCGGGCTGTTCGCAGCATTCAGCACGTTAAAGATCGTCGAAGCGTTCGGTGGCGGTCAGCAGGGATTTTTCATCACTGCAATTATCTATGGCGTGCTCGCCTGTGCAGTTTTGCTGTTTGTTTTCCTCTCGACGCGCGAAGAGCTACCCGAGGTCGAAACAGCGTCGCCCACCCCGGCCGATATGGTCGGAATGCTCAAAACCAATAGCGCGTTCTGGATCGTCGGTTCCGCCATGCTGCTCGCCTCCTTTGCCGGAACATTCTTTCAAAAGACCATACCCTATTATTTCAAATACAGCCTTGGGCGCGAGGATTTGATCGGCTTGGCGCTAACCTTGCTTACTGGCGCGGTGACATTGTCGATCCCCTTATGGACCTATGTCATGCGTCGCACGTCAAAACGCACGATGTGGCTTGCGGGCATCGGCGTAGGGCTGATTGGCTATGTCGGCCTCTGGCTTGCTCCGCCTGAGGCGATGATCGTATTGCCGATCCTCGCCATTCTGGGCGTTGGTGCAGGCGCCGGTTACATCGGTTTCTGGGCCATGATGCCCGACACCGTCGAATTTGGCGAATGGCGCTCTGGCATACGATCCGAAGGAGCCATTTTCGGTTTGGTGTCGTTCATTCAAAAGGCCGGACTTGGCCTTGCCGCCGCTTTGCTCGGTGAAGCGCTTTCGATGGCGGGATATCGCGCCAATGTCGCGCAATCCCAAGCCACGCTTGATGCGCTCAAGCAAATCATGGTCGTCGTTCCGGCCGTTCTTGCGTGCGCGGTGGCTACAGTAATCGTATTTTATCCGATTGATGCTAGAAAACATAATGGACTGGTTCGCGCGCTGAGCAGGAGAAATAGTCGTAAACATACCGAGCGTTTAAACTCGCGCACTGGTCCTGATGCCGTATCGCGTTTAGGTCAAGCAAATGATCCGGCTACATAATGCATTAATTTACTTCGAGCGTTCGCGATGCAAATATCTTCGGTCTTATCATAATTCGTTGTGCAAGACTGGCTCAATTCGCGCGTGAGATTTCAATTGAGC
>CALRMO020000061.1:0-13683 GCA_943369235.1 Sphingomonas paucimobilis | reverse complement strand
ATCCTCGATATGTTCAGGTACACCAGGCCCGTTATCTGAAATCGCAATTTCAACAGGCAATTTGATTGTCCGGCGATCTATATCGGTTTCGCGCAACGCGCCGCTCATGACATAGCGCGTCGATATGCCGATGACGCCATCGAGACGGCCCTGAAGTGCATCGGCGGCGTTTTGCAAAAGGTTGATCAGGATCTGGACCATTGCATCGGCATCAATCATCACATCGGGCAGCGACGGGTCGTAATTGATCGAAATCTCGGGCATCGCGCGGTTAGCAGCGCGTAAAGAACGGATTGCGCGTTCTATCAGCAAATGCACGTTGGCTGGCGCAAGCTCTGCAGGCTCCGACCGTCCCAGTTTCTGCATCTGGTCAAGCAACCGTGCAATTCGGTCGACTTCGTTGACGATAAGTTCGGTCAATGGCTGGCTCTTTTCATCGACCTGCCGCGCGAGCAATTGCGCGGCGCCCTTGATTCCGGCCAACGGATTTTTGATCTCATGCCCCAATATTGCAGGCGCACCCATGGCCTGCTGCTGGCCGCCGTCTTTTTGATCGCCAATATGTTCACGCCCGCCATTTCGTGGCGAAATTATCGCAATCCGCCACTCGGGCTCCGCCGGAAGGGTCGATATGTTGATATCGACAGTGATGCTGCCATGTTCCGACTTAAGCTCCATGTCCTGTGCGGAAATATCACCATCGCGCGCGACCAGCGCCGCGTTCATCCGCTCGCTCTCGAACTGGAGGGCATCGGTAATCGACTGGGCCTCCAACCGCTTCTTGCTGCGCCCGAAAAAGGCTTCGCTCGCATCATTGGCAAAAACAATCCGGTTATCGGGGGAAATCAGCAATACCGGAACCGGAATGCTGGCCAATATCTGGGCGCTCTCCGGGCGATATAGCAGATCGGCCATTCAGGCCGCCGAGCGCGTGAGGAAAGGCTCGTAGAAACGCGTAAGTTCATCGATCACGATTGCTGGATCGTCGATACGATTGACGAAGTTACGAAACTCGGCCGATCCGGTCAGGCCTTTGGTGTACCAACCAATATGCTTGCGCGCCAGATTAACGCCGGTCTGCGGACCGTAAAGCTCAAGCATCGCTCGATAATGTTCGATGATCAGATGATATTGCGCCTCAAGCCCGGGATCGGCAATTGTCTGTCCGGTCCGGAACCAGTGCATCATCTGGCCGAGCAACCAGGGTTTGCCATAGGCGCCGCGCCCGACCATCACGCCGTCGGCACTACTCTGCGCGAGCGCGGTTTCCGCGTCTTCGATAGTGCAGATGTCGCCGTTCACGATCACGGGAATCGAGACCGCGTCCTTCACCTTCCGCACAAACGCCCAATCGGCCGAACCCTTGTACATCTGGTTCCGCGTCCGTCCATGCACCGTCACCATCTTCGCGCCCAAATCCTCGGCGATCCGCGCCAATTCAGGGGCGTTCAGGCTGCCGAGATCCCACCCCATCCGCATTTTTACGGTGACCGGAACCGACACTGCTTTGACCGTTGCTTCAATCAGGCTGGCCGCAAGCGGCAGATCGCGCATCAGCGCCGATCCCGCGTCACCATTGACCACCTTTTTCACCGGGCAGCCCATGTTGATGTCGATGATCGAAGCCCCGCGATCTTCGTTAAGCTTCGCCGCCTCACCCATTTCATAAGGGGTGCAGCCCGCAAGCTGCATCGAAACCGGCTCCTCGATCGGGTCCCATTCGCATTTTTGCAAAGACTGCCGCGTTTCGCGGATCATCGCCTGGCTGGCGATCATCTCCGTAACATTCAGGCCCGAGCCGAAACGGCGGACGATCCGGCGAAACGGCATGTCAGTGACGCCAGTCATTGGTGCGAGAATCACCGGACACGCTATTTCGATATCACCGATCTGAATGGGTTTAAGGTGCATTGCCAAAACTTGCCTAAAATTTAGGCAGCCCGTTACAAGCTTTCGGCTTGGCGCGCAACCATGCTGTGGCTAAGGCGCTGCCATGGCAATCCGACCTCGCATCGCTGCTGTTATTGTCGCTGCCGGCTCCGGCAGTCGCGTGGGCGGAGCAACCCCAAAGCAGTTCCGCATCGTGCGCGGGCAGCCATTATTACGCCACAGCGTTGCCGCGCTTGCCCTGCATCCGCGCATAGGTCATGTCGTTGTGGTAATTGGCGAAGGTCAGGAAGCAGACGCCAAAGCGGCGCTCCACGGACTTCCCGAATGTCTTTTCACCATAGGCGCCGCGACGCGCCGGGGCAGCGTGCTAAACGGACTTCGCGCAATCCACACTGCGGGCGGCGCAGGCAAGGTGTTGATCCATGACGCCGCGCGTCCATTTCTGTCGGCGCGCGTAATCGACGACCTTGTCGACAGCCTTGACGCGGCCCCCGGCGCGGTACCGGCCCTCGCTGTTGTCGACAGCCTTGCCCGCGGCAGCGACATGTTGAGCGGTACGGTTGATCGCGACAATCTGTGGCGGATCCAAACGCCGCAAGCTTTTGACTTTGCTACCATCCATAAAGTGCATGAGGATTGGACCGACGGTGAACCAAGCGATGATGCCCGAATGCTCATGGCCGCAGGATTTGAAGTCCGGATCATTCCCGGCGACGAGCAACTGTCCAAATTTACCTTTGCCAGCGATTTTGAAGGGCAAGATATGATGCCGAATACGCGCACTGGTTCAGGCTTCGATGTGCATCGGTTGCTTGCCGGAGAGGAACTATGGCTTTGCGGCGTGCACATTCCCCATGACAAGGGCCTAGCCGGACATAGCGACGCCGACGTCGCGATGCACGCACTGACCGATGCGATCTTGGGGGCAATGGCGCTTGGCGACATCGGCGATCATTTCCCGCCATCGGACCCGCAATGGCGGGGCGCGTCGTCGGACCGGTTTCTCGGCCACGCCGTTTCGCTTGCGCGCGCTCAAGGTTACGACCTCGCCAATGCCGACGTCACGATCATCTGCGAAGCGCCCAAGATCGGCCCGCACAAGGACAAAATGCGCCAGCGTCTTGCTGAAATAATGTCTGTTGATGTCGGGCGAATATCGGTAAAGGCGACTACGACCGAAATGCTTGGCTTTACCGGACGCGGCGAAGGCATTGCGGCGCAGGCAGTTGCCACTTTTGAGAAAATCTCCCGATGAAATCTGTTCTCCCTGCAAAAATTGCCAAACTCGCCGAGCGCGTTGTCGCCGAAAACAGGGCGGCAGGCCGGATGGTCGCCATCGCCGAAAGCTGCACTGGCGGACTGGTCTCGGCCGCGATCACGGAAGTTCCCGGGAGCAGCGCGGTGCTCGGTTTCGGCTTTGTCACCTACAGCAACGAAGCCAAGATCAAGATGCTGGGCGTCAACGAGGACATTCTCGATACCTTTGGCGCGGTTTCGGTGGCGGTCGCGTGGGCGATGGCGCAAGGCGCGCTGAAGAAAAGCGGCGCGGACATCGCTGTAGCAATCAGCGGCGTTGCCGGACCCGATGGCGGCAGCGAGAAGAAACCCGTTGGCACGGTTGTTTTCGCGGTCGCCCAAAAGGGCGAAGACCCTGAAGGAATGGCCGGCGACAAGATTCAGTTCGGGTCGGACAAAAGCCGCGCCGATATCCGTGCTTTTGCAACGCTTCACGCACTTGAGCTGCTGCTGCCTCCAACGCCGTAAAGCGCATCCGCCCGTTCGATAAAAGCTGTCGTCATCTTGCGCAGCGCCGAATCAAAAAACTGACCGGCAAGCGCCTCGAAAACGCGGTTGCGGAACGAAAAATCCACCGTGAACTCGACAGTCGATCCGCCGCCAACAGCATCCTCGAATTTCCAGTTATTCTGCAAATGCTTCATTGGACCATCGAGATAATCTACGACGATCGACGATTTGGGCGTTTTGATTACGCGGCTGGTAAATGTCTCGCGCAGCGATTTGAAGCCCACCACCATATCGGCGAGCATCCCGGTCTCGTCGTCCTTGCGGATTCGGATGGCGCTCACCCAGGGCAGAAATTCAGGATAACGCGCAACGTCGGCAACAAGGTCGTACATCTGCGCCGCACTGTGCGGCAGGCTGCGGCGTTCGTGATGATGCGGCATCGCGGCCTCTTGCCTAGCCTGCCTTGGCAAGCTGCGCCGCGCGGGCATCTCGCATTTTGGCAAAATCGTCGCCAGCATGATAGCTTGAGCGCGTCAGCGGGCTCGATGCCACCAGCAAAAATCCCTTCGCCCGGGCAATTGCGGCATAGGCATCGAACGCCTGCGGTGTTACGAAATCCATAACCTTGGTGTGCTTCGGCGTGGGCTGCAAATACTGTCCCATCGTCAGAAAATCGATGTCGGCGCTGCGCATGTCGTCCATGACCTGGTGCACTTCCATGCGTTCTTCGCCAAGCCCGAGCATCACGCCCGACTTGGTGAAAATCGACGGGTCGTGCCGCTTGACGGTCTCGAGCAACCGAAGCGAAGCATAATAACGCGCGCCCGGTCGAATCGTCGGATACAGGCGCGGCACCGTTTCGAGATTGTGATTGTAAACATCGGGCCGCGCAGTAACGATTGCTTCGACTGCGGCCTCAGCCTTGTTGCGGAAATCTGGCGTCAGAATCTCGATGGTGGTGTTGGGCGTATTCCGGCGAAGCGCCTCGATCACCTTCACAAACTGGCTCGCCCCGCCGTCGGGCAAATCGTCGCGGTCGACCGACGTGATGACGATATGCTCAAGCCCCATCTTCGCCGCCGCAATCGCGACATGCTCGGGCTCGAGCGCATCCACCGCTTTAGGCATCCCTGTTTTCACGTTGCAGAACGCACAGGCGCGCGTGCAGACATCGCCCAAGATCATCACCGTCGCATGCTTTTTGGTCCAGCATTCGCCGATATTCGGGCAGGCAGCCTCTTCGCAAACCGTGTTAAGGTTAAGATCGCGCATCAACTTGCGCGTTTCGTTAAACCCGGCCCCGCCCGGAGCCTTCACACGGATCCAGTCGGGCTTGCGTGTCCTTGGCGCGCGGTCGGGCGGTAACATCGGTGCGTTCATGCCGTCCAGATAGCGATGCCGCCCCCTCTTGCCAACTGCTACTTCGGTGCTACGGGAATGCAAATTCTGTAAGGGGAACCCGATGATAATCGATGCGCTTACGTCACCGGTCATTCTTTTCTTCGTGCTCGGCTTTATCGCGGCGATGCTGAAATCCGATCTCAGCGTCCCCGAAGCATTCGCCAAGGCGATGTCTATCTATCTAATGGCGGCCATCGGCCTGAAGGGCGGGGTCGAGGTCGCGTCCAGCGGCATTACGCCGGACCTGATCGCCGCCGCAATTGCCGGTCTCGCCTTGAGCTTCCTGTTACCCGTTATCGCGTTCGCGCTACTCCGCCAATTCGGCGGGCTTTCGCAGGTCGATGCTGGCGCGGTTGCGGCACATTATGGCTCGGTCAGCGTTGTGACGTTCGTAACGGCAAAGGAAATCCTGACGGGTCAGGGATTGGGGCCGGCGGGATATATGGTTGCGGTGCTCGCATTGATGGAAACTCCGGCGATTATAACTGGTCTGATGCTGGCACGACGCGGTGCGTCTCCCACACAAAAAGAAGCCGGCACCCCGTGGCACGAAGTCCTCACCAACGCGTCGGTCATGCTATTGGTCGGCAGTTTCTTCATCGGTATGATTGCAGGCGCGGACGGTTTCGCTCCCGTTAAACCGCTGTTCGACACCGGATTCAAAGGAGTATTATGCCTGTTCCTTCTCGACATGGGCCTGATCGCCGCGCGCCGCCTCGTTCAATCACGCAAGATTACCTGGCAGCTGGTTACGCTCGCCATCGTGCTCCCCTTGCTCAACGGCACGATCGGGACGCTGACCGGCACCTTCATCGGCCTCGATGTCGCTTCGACAGCGGCGCTCGGTATTCTTGCAGCAAGCGCATCCTATATCGCGGTCCCTGCCGCAATGCGTCTTGCCCTTCCCGAGGCTGACCCCGGCATCTATCTCAGCATGTCGCTGGGAATAACCTTCCCGTTCAATATCATTTTCGGAATTTCCATTTTTGCCGCTCTGGCAAAGGCGTTAGGATAAATCATGGTTCAAACCGTTACGCGTAAGCGGATCGAAATATTGGTCGATACCCCCCTCGCCCCCCGCATAATTGCGCAGATCAAGGCCGTCGACATTTCGGGATGGAGCCTGATCCATGTCGATTCGGGTGGCGGCCGCAATGGTGAGTGGCAACATGACGATGTGACGGGCGCTGCCGCCAAAACTATCGTCCTTGTTATTGCGTCGGATGCAAAAGCAGTTGCGCTGGTCGACGCGCTTGCTCCTCTGCTCGACAGTTATGGTTTGCTGCTTACCATTGGCGATGTCCAGGTTGTTCGTGGAGAACGCTTCTAATGCCTGAATTTACTGCCCTGATCGAAGGTTACCAGCGCTTTCGCAACGATTCCTATCTCAAGCAGAAATCGCGCTATGATGAATTGGCCAGCGATGGTCAGGCACCGCCGATTATGATTATCTCCTGCTGTGACAGCCGGGTCGATCCGGCCACAGTGTTCGATACGGTGCCCGGCCAGGTGTTCGCGTTGCGCAATGTGGCCAATCTTGTGCCGCCGTATGAGCTTGGGGGCGGTTTGCACGGTGTATCCTCCGCCATCGAGTTCGGTGTTCTCGGCCTCGAAGTGCGCCACATCGTTGTTTTGGGCCACGCACAGTGCGGCGGCATCAAGGCGTCCTTAAGCGGCAGCGATCTTGTCAAAAACGGTCAGAGCTTCGTCGATAAATGGATGGGTTTGATTAGCGAAGCGCGCGACCGCGTTCTCGCCTCCCCCCACGCCGATGATGCCCAGCATCAGCTTGAGCTTGAAACCGTAAAGGTAAGCCTCGCGAATTTGCGCAGCTTTCCCTTTGTCGCCGAACGCGAACGGGATGGAAAACTGAAACTGCACGGCGCCTATTTCGGCATCGCCGAAGGCCGCCTGCATGTGCTCGATGAGCAAAGCGGAATGTTTAATCCGGCATGAGCGACGCTGACGGCGCCCCGGGGTTTTACAATGATCTGGACCGCTCGTTCGATAAGACATGGTCGATCATCGAACCCGGCATTTCGAAACGTTCATCAGCGGCCCATACACCCGTGGTCGCGACTCTCGACGCCGCGGGATTTCCGCAACAACGCGTGATGGTGCTCCGTGCTGCCGACAGGGAGCAGCGTCAATTGCGGTTTCACACCAATGCGCGGTCGGCGAAAATCGGACAAAGCGGCCCAGCCTCGGTATTGATGTATGATCCGGAGGAAAAGATACAGTTGCGGCTGGAGGGTGTAGCCAGCGTTCAGGCAAGTGGTGCGGCAGTAGACGCGGCATGGCAAGCCTCGACCACCTTCGCGCGCCGTTGCTATATGGCGGAAGCGGCGCCAGGTTCGACAGTTGAAGGCGCAACATCGGGTCTGCCGATCTGGATTGAAGGCAAACAGCCCGTAGAGGGACAGCTTTTACCCTACCGGCCCAATTTCGCACTTTTGTGGTTCGATATAGCGTCGGTTGAGTTTCTCTTTCTCGCCAATGCCGGGCATCGCCGTGCCAAATGGCATTGGGACGAGCATGCTGGCAACTGGTCAGGGCGCTGGCTGATCCCCTGACTCTCCACATTTCCCAAGATAAGCCGCAATCATGATCATGTGACGGGACGCGGCGAGTGCAAGGTCGGTTTCAAACCGGCTTTCCGCATTGAAATACCGGATGTCCGGATGGTTCAATATCAGGTAATTGGACATAGATCCGTCGCTGCTGCCGACGCGCTCGTGCCAGAAATGGATGCCAGAGTTCGCCAGTGCTCGACCGCAAGCGGCAGATTTATCGTCGGGTCGGAATGAACTCGCGAGATAAGCCGTCAGCCCTAGCGTATCGTAATTCGCCATTACCGGTTGCGGACCCACGGCTAACACACCATCGCTGCGCGGCTTTATTTCGCCGCGCCGATACGCGTCGCGGTCCAATATCGTGATCTGCCCTTGCCCACCTTCGCCATCGCCCGAAAAGCCATGGCTGTTGGTGTGAAGCGCGATCACTGGCTGGCTATCAGGCCGCTGATCGAGGAATGCGGCAGTGTATAAAGGCGCGGCGGCATCAAAATTGCGGTTGGGATCGCATGATAAGACCGTTTTGCTCCGAACCCCGCAGATGCCGCTTCCGGCCTGCATCCGGTTGCTCCCCGACCCAGAATTGACCACAACGCCGACCCCGCCATTGGTTTTGATCGCGGCAATCATGGCTTCGAAAGCGGCATTCTCGTCGTCATGCGGCACCATCCACAACGGCCCGTCGGGCTTGGCAGCGTTTCCGAAACGGATCAGATGCCAATCGAAGCCATTTTCGTTGAAGCGGGTTTCGCTGACACTCAATCCATCCAAAAATCCTAAATCATCGGCATGGCGCGACAGATCGTCGTCAACGGTCTGCAGGTTTTCCACCTTCGCAGGAATCCACTTTACCGGCGAAGCGGCCTCGGCAGGTGACAGCATCAGAGCACAAGCAACCAGGCAAAACGGCAAAAACCTCAAGGCAGAATCCGCATAAATCGGACGGACGATATTCCGGCGGCGCAAGTGAGCGGCAAAATACATTCGTCTTGTTCGCCATCAACGAGAATTCCGGCCGTGGCCCTGTCACCGAGTATCGTCACCTCAGTCATCAAACCCAGTTCGTCGCGCGGTCCCTCGCGAAAATCGCGCCGCAGCCAGGCTAGCCCATGACCAACCATATCTCCAATGTTGTTGGCGCGAAAAGCAATAACCGATAGCGTGTCGGCATTTGCCGGCTCGACAAAAACACCGGCATAGGCCTGCTTCTCGTGGCCCTGGACCCAGACGCCATCATCCGAAAGCGTCTCTGACCAAGCTGCCGGCACGATTTCCGTGAGTGCGGACACATCACCCTGCCGAATCCCTTCGCGGACTTCTCCCCAGCGGGTTGAAGGGCCAACCGTAAGGCCGGTCAATATCTCGCGGCTACCAAGTCGGACAATCGGCACAGGAACGGCCTCCGGCGAAATCTGTAGCAAGCGTTCGATTATTTCGGGAAGCGCAAACTCGCCGTGCAGGCGGCGGGACAGCAGGTTCATCGTTCCGCCCGGCAACACCAATATGCCGCCGTCCCAGCCAGCTAGATTTTCACACAGGCTGCTGATCGTACCATCGCCCGATACCATGGCGACCACTTCAGCATTTTCGCTTTCAACTGCGGCACGGTCGCAAAGCTCGTCGTCCGGCAAAGTGATCTGGCGGATAATCTTGAACCCTGCGACGTCGAAAGCCGCCTGCAACGCCTCCTCATTCACCGCACCTGCGCTGCCGCTATTTGCATTGGTAATGAGGAGAGTGCGCTTCATCTAACCATCAACGCGTCATCTTCTTGTAAGTTGCACGGTGCGGACGGGTTGCCTCTTCACCAAGTCGCGCGATCTTGTCTTCTTCGTAGCTTTCAAAATTGCCTTCGAACCATTCGACATGGCTATCGCTCTCGAACGCAAGGATATGCGTTGCGAGACGATCGAGGAAGAAGCGGTCATGGCTGATGACCACTGCGCACCCGGCGAAGCTTTCGAGCGCTTCTTCAAGCGCCGACAGCGTTTCCACGTCAAGGTCGTTGGTCGGCTCGTCGAGCAGCAGCACGTTGCCCCCCTCCTTGAGCATCTTGGCCATGTGCACGCGGTTGCGTTCACCGCCCGAAAGCTGCCCGACCTTTTTCTGCTGGTCGACGCCCTTGAAGTTGAACGCGCCGACATAGGCGCGGGTCGGCGTCTCATGCTTGCCAAGCTTCATGAAGTCGGCGCCGCCCGAGATTTCCTCCCAGACATTCTTGTTGGGGTCGAGATCGTCGCGGCTCTGGTCGACAAAGCCCAGCTTGACGGTTTCGCCAATCTCGACCTCGCCCGAATCGGCGGTTTCCTGACCAGTAATCAACTTGAACAGGGTCGATTTACCTGCGCCGTTTGGACCAATGACACCGACAATGCCGCCAGGCGGAATGGAGAAGGACAGATTTTCGAACAGCAATTTGTCGCCATAGGCCTTCGAAACATTCTTGACCTCGATGACCTTGCTGCCAAGCCGTTCGGGTGTCTGGATAACGATCTGCGCCTTGCCAGGGGTGCGGTTTTCCTGTGCCTCGACCAACTGGTCGAACGATTTGATTCGGGCCTTGGACTTGGTCTGCCGCGCTTTCGGACTCTGTCTGATCCACTCCAGCTCGTCCTTGATGGCCTTCTGGCGCCCCGAATCCTCTCGGGCTTCCTGCTCAAGACGCTTGCCCTTCTTTTCGAGATAGGTCGAATAATTGCCTTCATAGACAAAATAGCGCCCTCGATCGAGTTCGAGGATCCAGCTGACCACGTTATCGAGGAAGTAGCGATCGTGGGTGACGAGGATGACATTGCCCTTGTAATCGACCAGATGCTTTTCCAGCCAGGCGACGCTTTCAGCATCGAGATGGTTCGTCGGTTCGTCGAGCAGCAGAATGTCGGGTTTTTCCAGCAACAGCCGAGTCAGCGCAATCCGGCGGCGCTCGCCGCCTGACAGGTTGGTTACCGGACTGTCGGCTGGCGGACACCGAAGCGCGTCCATCGCAAGCTCAAGCTGGCTGTCGAGGCTCCAGCCATCGACCGCATCTATCTTTTCCTGCAACGTGCCCATTTCTTCCATGAGGGCGTCGAAATCGGCATCCTCGGGCGGGTCGCCCATGATCGTCGAGATTTCGTTGAAGCGGTCGACCAGATCAGCGACCGGGCGAACGCCGTCCATGACATTTTCGCGCACCGTTTTGGTCGGGTCAAGCTCGGGCTCCTGCGCCAGATAGCCGACGGTGATATGCTCGCCTGGCCAGGCTTCGCCGGTAAATTCGGTGTCCATCCCCGCCATGATCTTCATCAGCGTCGATTTACCGGTACCGTTGGGTCCGACGATGCCGATCTTGGCATCGGGGTAGAATTGCAGGTTGATGTTGCTCAGAACAGGCTTGTTGGCGCCCGGGAACGTCTTCGTCCTTCCCTTCATTACGTAGCTATATTGCGCGGCCATGCGTTGGTTTTCTCTCATATCCTGGAGGGTATTTGCTGGCGTCTCCCTAGCCGTGCCGCGATAACGTCGCAAGCGGGATTGTCAGCGGCAAGTCACGCAGATAGGGTGCCGGCATGAACAAATATTTCCTGTCGCTCGCCGCAAGTGCAGCCGTCGCGCTCCCTGCATTTTCAATCCCCACATATGCAAAGGAAACGCCCGTCGAACTTGGCCTCGTCGACGAAGTTGCCTGGGATATTGTCGAAGGCCTGACTACCGAGATCGGCCCCCGTCAGGCCGGAACGCCTGCCGAAGCATCCGCACGCAAGTGGGCGCTGGCCAAGCTGAAATCGCTCGGCCTTAACAATGCCCGGATCGAGGAATATCAAATGCCCACTTGGGTGCGCGGCGACGAAACAGCCTATGTTACGGCTCCCTTCACCCAGAAAATGCATATCAGCGCGCTTGGCAATAGCGGCAGCACTGGCCCCGCCGGTCTCGAAGCTGACGTCGTGTATTTCCCGACGCTCGACGCGTTGCGCGCTGCTCCTGATGGCAGCCTCGCCGGTAAAATCGCTTTTGTCAGCCATGGGATGAAGGCAACGCAGGACGGCAGCAGCTATGGCGCATTCGGCCCTGCCCGCTTCGTCGGCCCCAATATCGCCGCAAAAAAGGGCGCTGCGGCAATCGTGATCCGCTCGGCGGGAACCGATTATCATCGCAATCCGCACACGGGCAACACCAACTTTGAAGACGGCGTCACGCCCATCCCTGCGGGCGCGCTGTCGCTCCCCGATGCCGAAAATCTGGAGCGGATATTTGCGCGCGGCAAGCCGGTGAAGATGAAACTGGTGCTGACACCGCAGAATATCGGGATGCAGACATCCGGCAACGTCATCGCCGATATCAAGGGATCCGATCCCTCGCTCCCGATGATCGTCATTGCCTGCCATCTCGACAGCTGGGATCTCGGCACCGGCGCGATCGATGACGCCGCCGGCTGTGCGATTATAACCGCAGCGGCGCTCAAGGTCACTAAACCGAAGCGGACAATCAGGTTGCTATGGGCGGGCGCCGAAGAGGTCGGCGTTTGGGGCGGCAAGGATTATGGCGCAAAACATGCCAACGAACCGCATGCGCTCGCGATGGAATCGGATTTCGGCGCGGGCAAAGTCTGGGCCGTCGATTTCAACCTGCCCCAGTCGGCAAAACCGCTGCGCGACAACATCGTTTCGGCGCTCGCCCCGCTTGGCGTCGTCCCTCGCCAAACCGTCGCAGGCGGTGGTGCCGATATCGGAGCGATCATTGCCGCGCAAAAGCTGGGTATCATCGATTTGCCGCAGGATGGCCTCAAATATTTCGACCTTCACCACACCCCCGACGATACGCTCGACAAGATCGACAAGACCGAGCTGCGTCAGAATGTCGCGGCCTGGGCTGCAACGCTCGATCTGATTGCGCGGTACGAAGGCGAACTGAAGCCCGAGCCAAAGCCGTGATCGCGCGCGCACTTGCCCTTGCAGTCGTGATGTCGGCCAGCGCCTGCGTTGAAGAGCCAACGGTAAAGGACGCCGAAACGGCGGTGCAAGTGATCGAGGAAGATCAGGTCAAGGCAAGGCAGCTTTCCATTGAACAGGCTGCTGAAGAAGCCACCAAATTGATCGAGGCTGACGCGAAGGAAGAGGTCGCCGCCGCATCGGAGATCACTGAAGCAAAATAGGCTGGCCTATCTGCCCTTGCGGTTCTTTCGCGCAGCATATCTGGCATCGCGGTCGCGTTTGCGTTCTTCGTCCGACTTGGCGGCATTCGCCTCCTCGGCTGCGAGCTCTTGCTGAGCGCTCTCCAGCTTTTCGGCCTTTTCCCGTTCGCGGGCCGCCAGTTTCTCTTCACGTGCTTTCACTTTCGCGGCTTCGCGCGCTTCGGCGGCAACACGCCGGGCCTCCAGCGTTGCCTCGTCCAGTTTCGGCTTGGCGCGCAACTTTTCAAGCGCGGCCAACTTCGCTTTGTTTGCCAGCGCAGTACGTTCCTGAAACGATGGCTCTTTGTAAGACGACATAAAAGTACGGTATTCCATTCCATTGAGTGTTGGCTAATTTCAGCCCCGAATAGCCATTGGCAGCCGATTGAAAAGGACAAAAATCACAAATCCGCTGCAAACAGCCTGCTGATACCGGAAAACAAGGGGGTTTGAAGCCAGCGTGAAGCTTAGCCAGCAGCCCTAGATATCATTAGCATAGGCGCGGCTGTGCACACCGCGATCAAAAAGCTTTTGCGCGGCAATAACGGCCGCCGGGGCGTTCGGCGCTGTGATATCCGCCCCGACATCAGCGGCAAGGCCGGGGTTCGCCGTAAACATCGGGCCGCCGACCATGATTCCGACGGAGCTGTTTTTCGACGCCTTGCGAACTGCGCCGATCACCGATGTCATGTCCTCAAGCTGCCGGTCGGAGCCGGCGGTCAAGCCGATGACTGCAAACCAGTTGCCCGCGACCATATTGACGATGTCGTCCGCCTCACCCGAATATTCTGTCTGGACCTGCCAGCCTCCGGCGGTCAGCAATCGCTCGATCATTGCTACACCGAACATATGCTGATTGCCCGGCGTTGTCGCCATCAGCACATGACGATGCGAGCCGAGGTCAGGCAGAGCGTAGGTTTC
>CALRMO020000060.1:0-13775 GCA_943369235.1 Sphingomonas paucimobilis | reverse complement strand
CAAGATACTGGTCGCCCTGACCGCTGCGGCGATCGCCTCATCTGCGATGGCGCAGCAGGATACCCCGCCACCGATTTCCCCGAACGGCGGTATGCCAAGTCCTGAACAGATTTTCGCGTTCATGGACGCCAACAAGGACGGCTTTATCGCAAAGGACGAAGCAAAGGGGCCGATGGTCCAGCATTTCGATTTTCTGGACGCCAACAAGGACGGCAAAATCTCGCCGGAGGAATTGAAAACCGCCATGGCCGCAATGCGTCCACCCGAGCCTGCCCCGGGCGAGCCGGAAGACGATAGCGAGTAAGCTAGGCTAACCGTGTCATTCCCGCTCTCGCGGGAATGACATTATTGAACTTAATTGAGGTGAGCCTCAGCCAACGGTCGCCTTGTTGATCTTGCCAGGGTTGGCTGGTGGCTCACCCTTAGGCAAGGCATCGACATGCTCCATCCCGCTGATCACATTGCCCCACGCGGTATACTGGTTGTCGAGGAAGGTCGCGTCGTCGAAGCAGATGAAGAACTGGCTGTTGGCGCTGTTCGGGCTTTGCGAACGCGCCATGGAGCAGGTCCCGCGAACATGCGGTTCGCTGTTGAATTCTTGCGCGAGATCGGGCTTTTTCGATCCGCCCATGCCGGTGCCGGTGGGGCAGCCGCCCTGCGCCATGAAGCCGGGGATGACGCGGTGAAAAGTGATGCCGTCGTAAAAGCCCTCGTTTGCCAGTTCCTTGATCCGCGCAACATGATTGGGCGCCAAATCGGGCCGAAGCTTGATGACGACATCGCCGGTGTCGAGGCTAAGGGTTAGGGTTTCGTCCGCCATTTTTTGTCCTTTGATTGGGGGGATATGATGCGGCCCGCCCTAATCGAAGCAAAGGCGGGGTGCAAAGCCAAAATAATCTCCCTCTCTCCTTCAGGGGAGAGGATAGTCCTCGCCCAAAATCGTTGCATTTTGAACAGGGGCGCTTAGGTACGGGCACCACGCATATCAGCCGAACGGGAGGCCGCACATGACCAGCGAGAACGCCGACCCCGTCATCATCGACACTGAAATCATGGAAACGCTCGACGAGGATAACCGCCTCACCCGCGACTTTGTCGATCGCGTGCTCGACGCTGCGGAGGCTGGCGATCTGGCCGAGGTCAACCGTCTGGTCGAACCCTTGCACGAAGCCGACATTGCCGACCTGCTCGAACTGACCCCGTCCGAACGGCGCGGCGAGCTGGCGCTGGCCATGGGCGACCTGATGAGCGCCGATGTGCTTGCCGAGGTCAATGATTATGTCCGCGAAGATATTATCGAGGCTCTGCCCGCGGCTCAGCTTGCCGACCTCGCCGGACAGCTCGACACCGATGACGCAGTCGCGATTATCGAGGATATGGAGGAGGAGGACCAGCAGGCCGTCCTTGCCGAACTCGATCCCGAGGACCGCGCGGTCATTGAGGATGCGCTGTCCTATCCCGATGAGTCCGCTGGCCGCATCATGCAGCGCGAACTGGTTGCGGTGCCGGAACATATGTCGGTGGGTCAGTTGATCGACTATCTGCGCGATCATCAGGATTTGACGCAGGATTTCTGGGAAGTGTTCGTCGTTGACCCGCAACACAAGCCCGTTGGAACCTGCAAGCTTAGCTGGATAATGCGCAGCCAGCGCAAAACGCAGGTCAGCGAAATCATGCAGCGCGAACAAACCTTGATCCCGGTCGATATGGATCAGGAAGAGGTTGCGCTTCGCTTCCAGAAATATGCGCTGATTTCGGCCGCCGTCGTCGATCAGGCTGGCCGCCTCGTCGGGGTTATCACCGCCGACGATATTGTCCACATTGTGCAGGAAGAGGCCGACGAAGATATCTTGCGGCTTTCGGGTGCCGGTGAAGGCGACATCAACGAGCCGATTTCCGACAGCTACAAGGCACGCGTCCGCTGGCTGATCGCCAATCTTGGTACCGCAATGGTGGCAAGCTTTATCATCGCGCAGTTCGGCGCGGCAATCGAGACGATGGTGGCGCTGGCAATATTGATGCCGATTGTGGCGTCGATTGGCGGCAACGCAGGGACGCAAACGCTGGCCGTGACCGTGCGCGCGCTGGCAACCAATCAGCTCACCCAGTCGAATACCATACGGTCGATCTGGCGCGAGATCAGGGTAGCATTGCTCATTGGCGCAACCATCGCGGTCATCGCCGGACTGGGCGCGGGACTGATTTTCAGCAACTGGCTGCTTGCCGGAGTGATTGCAGCCTCGTTATTGTGCAATATTGCGCTTGCGGGGCTTTCCGGCGTGGCCATTCCCGTCTTACTTGACCGGCTCGACCAGGACCCGGCCGTATCAAGCTCGATCTTTGTCACGATGATCACCGATTCGATGGGCTTCCTGATTTTCCTCGGGCTTGCGGTGGCAAGCGGGCTTGCGGGTTAGCCGGTCAGGCCCCACATCGACATTATGCCGCTCAACATGACTAGGATTGCCTTCGGCGCCCAAAGCCCGGCACATTTGCGCGAGCGCCTTGCGCTGCATGCCGTTGACGGCGAGACCCGGCTGACAACGCGGTATTTGCCAAAGCGGGTGGGCGAAATGTCTGGAGGATCGCTTTACTGGATATTGAACAACAGCTTCATCGGCCGCAGCCCACTAATCGGCTTCATGGAAAATGGCGAGGGACGGCACTGGATCCGCATCGAGCCGCGGCTCATCCCCGTCCGCTCGGTCCCGAAGCGGGGACATCAAGGCTGGCGTTATCTCGAACCCAAGGACGCGCCGCCCGATCTCGACAGCGTCGAAGTTGACGGTCGCGACGAAATGTCACCCAAGATGCTCGGCGAACTGATGCGCATGGGCTTGGTTTAAGTGCGCCTCCTGCCTGTAAAGAGCTCTTGACTGACAAACACTCTTTACAGTAAAGACCTCTTTACATGATTCGCGGAAGGCGAGTCAGTGCAATGGTGGTTATGTGGAAAATGTGCTTAAAGATTTGCGGACTGAGCGCAACTGGAGCCAGGGCGAGCTGGCGAACCGCTTGGGTGTGTCCCGGCAGACAATAAACGCCGTCGAAACCGACAAATATGACCCCAGCCTGCCGCTTGCGCTGCGCATGGCGAAGTTATTCGGTGTGCCCGTCGACGCCATCTTCCTAGATCACTGGACACCTTCGAAAGGAGACGAATAATGATGACAATCGAACAGAAACCAGTCGAAGACTCACAAAAGAGAAGCCCAACCAAAATCGCCGCTCAAATGATCGTCGGCGGAGCGTTTGGATTTTTTTCAATGCTTGCGCTTGATCGAATGGTCGGTCTTGATCGATTGTTCGAAACGATGTCCGGCGTGAGCATAATCGCGTTAGCCATGGCGATTATTTTTGCGCTGATCGCGGTTATCGCGTTGGCCATGTCAAGCAATCGCAAGCTTTTCATGCTGAACCAAACGAACCAGCATGCAGAGCCGTCGGAATTTGACGCCATGAAGCCGCTGCTCTTCTGGTCGGCAATCTGCATTTTGTGTTACGCCGCCATATTGGCGATATTGGCGCTCGCGAGTCCGCCATCTCACAGGCCACAACTGACATCTTTCGCGGCCATCGTTGCATTGATGGTCGGGCAATCCGCGATATCCTGGCACTTGTGGAACCGGTATGACGAACTCTACCGCGACGTTACCAAGGAAAGCTGCGCTGCCACCTTCGCAATCGTCGAGCTCGGCTTGTTCCTTTGGGCGGCGGCAGCGATTTGCGGGCTGGGCGTTTCCTTCGACCCGCTCGCAATCATTGTCGCGGTAACGGGCGTTTATTGGACTGTGTCGATCTGGTTTACCGTCCGGCGAGGCATGGCTTGATCCAGCCTAAGCCGATGCTTCGCTGCGCTTGGCCAGAATTTTGGTGATGACCCCGGCAAAGGTTTCGGCGCTTTGTGCGCCCGGCACCATGATCCGGCCATCGAAAATGATGGCAGGGACGCCGGTGATATTCTGGTCCAGCCAATAGGCTTGCTCTGCGCGAACGGCTTTGCTCAGCGCCTCGTCCGCAAGCCATGATTTGCAAGCATCGCCATCAAGGCCAAGCGAATGTGCCACATCGATGAGAACGGCTTCGTCGCTGACATCGCGATTATGTTGGAAATAGGCTTCGAACAGGGCCAGTTTCAGTTCCGTTTGCTTACGCCAGCCTCGCTCATGTCCAGTAATATGCAGCAGGTTATGCGCCTTGAACGTGTTGTATATCCGCCGGTCAGGCTGATCCCCAAATTCAAAACCAAGGCTCGCACCAATTTCGCCAAGCCTCTGCCGGTTGGCCTTGCTCTGCTCGGGGGTGCTGCCATATTTCTGCTGGATATGCTCGGCAACGTCCTGCCCCTCAGAAGGCATCTTGGGGTTGAGTTCGAACGGATGCCAATGATATTCAACGTCGGCCGGCGTATCCAGCATCGTCAACGCCTGTTCGACCTGCTTATATCCAATAATGCACCAGGGACAGACCACATCCGAGACAATGTCTATGCGCAGGGGGACGGCGTCTACCATCAATCAATCGCCTACCCAATGCCGCAGCAGGCTGTGAGCAATCGCAAACGGCGGCGGAGCGTTAAAACGCCGCTCGTTCGTTCCCTCAAGCGCCGCGCGCGCTTCATCCCTGGTCACCCACATCGCATCTTCGATCTCGGTTGTGTCAAGAGTCAGTTCGTCGCCTTCTGCATCGGCAACGCAGGCAATCATCAGCTGCGATCCGCCAAACGGCCAAGGCTGGCTGGTGACATAACGCACCGCGCTGCAGGTTACGCCCGCCTCTTCGTGGATTTCACGCCGGACCGCTTCCTCAATGCTCTCGCCGGGTTCGAGAAAGCCGGCGAGCGCCGAATAATTTCCCGGCGGAAAGCGCGACTGCCGCCCGACCAACGCCTTGCCTTCATATTCGGCGAGCATGATAACCACAGGGTCGGTGCGCGGGAAATGCTCTTTGCCGCAATTGTTGCATTTGCGGCCCCACCCGGCGCGGAACAGTTCAGTGCCGCTGCCGCATTTGCCGCAAAAGCGATGCGCATTGTGCCACTCGATCAGGCTCCGCGCGGTGCCGTAAATCGCGGCGTCCTCGGCGGGTAGCACGCTGAGCGCGCGCCAGATGGCCGGCGAGCGAAACGCATCGCCCGTTGCTTCAACCAACGAGACGAAATGCGGCTTGCCTTCGGCAAGCCCGAGCAGGATCAGTTCTTCGGAACCCTCCAATTCGGCGATAGAGTGCCAGTGCAAACCGCCTTCAGCTCCTACGACCGGGTCGAGCCCGTCCAAACCCAAAATCCGCGCCCGCCAGTCACCAAGCAGCGCGCCATAGGCTTCCGCATCGTTGCGGACTCGGTCGGCGCGGTCGAGTGGCGACCCTGTGAAACCGGGAGCGATCATATCGTCAGGCGGTGATGCCCACGTCCTTCATTACCCATTTCGCAAACTCTTCGTGGAACGGGTACACATTGCTCGGCACATATTGCGCCATGCAGACCGCGCGCAATTTGCGCCTGCTGTCCACAAACGCCACCGTTCCAGCCGCGCCGCCCCAGCCATAAGTGCCTTCGAACGCGCCAAGGCCAACGCGGCCACCGGCTCCGTTTCCGGCCCCTTCGATAAATGTGCCTTTGGTGTCGATACCCGCAGGCAAAAGGTTCGACATTGCGAGCGCTGCCGTTTCCGCCGACATAATCCGCGCGCCATCCAGCTCGCCGCCATTTTGCAACATGTGCAGGAACCGGTCATAATCGCGCGCCGAACAGACAAGGCCAGCCCCGCCAAAAGCGAAGGCCGGTTTATCGAGATAGATGCTGGTCGCTGCCGGATCGACCGGGAACAATATGCCGTTCATCGGCGCATAGTTGGTTACGAATCGCTTGGTTTCGGATGCCGGAACCTGAAAATAGCTGCTCGTCATTTTCAAAGGCTCGAAAATGCGCGTCTTCAGGAACTGCTCAAAGTCGACGCCGCTTGCGACCTCGATAACCCGACCCAACAGGTCCAGAGCGATCGAATAGCTCCACTTTGTTCCAGGTTCGGCAATCAGCGGCAGCTTCGCAACGCGCTCGGCAAAAGTTTTGAGGTCGGGTGTCGGCGCCGGAACCGGCTGGCCCGGAATGGGAAAGCGGCTGAAAACGGCAGGGTTGATGCCCTGTTCGTTGTAGAGCTTGAGGAGCGGACCCTTGGTGATGATGCCATAGCCAAGCCCCGCCGTATGCGTCAGCAAATGCCGGACCGTAATCTGGTTTTTCGCAGGAACTGCATCCAGACTGTTATCGGGATCGGTCAACACGGTCATGCTGGCAAATTCAGGGATGAAGTCGGCAATCGGCTGATCAAGCTTCAATTTGCCTTCACCCACCAGGATCATCGCAGCCATGCCAGTAATAGGTTTGGTCATCGAATAGACTCGCCACAGCGAGTCGATATCGACCGGGGTTTTGTCGCCTTGCGCAATGGTGCCGACCGCAACGACATCCGCGGCCGCGTCGCTACGACCGATTGTCGCCAGCACACCAGGCAGCTTGCCCAACGAGACATAACTGTCGAACTCGGCCTTTATCGTCGGATATTTCTCCGCGACCGTTTTCGCCCAGAGCTGCACAGGAGCGAGCGCCGTCGTAGCGACCAGCACTCCGCTCCAGCCCAGGAAGCTGCGCCGTCCCAAATCCGGTTGTCCGATTGCGTGCATTTCCATTATCTCTCTCCTGCAGCGATTACCGCTCTTACAACTTTGCTGAATAAGGTCGGCAGTCCCGCCTTGTCGAGCGTTTTCACCGGCCAGTATTCGCCTTCGCCCAAGATGTCGGCATCAGGTGCCGTTGCCGTAACGGCGACCCTCAGTGACAGGCTGAAATGGGTAAAAATGTGCTCAACGCAAACGGGGAGTTGGGTCCAATCGGCGACGAAAGGGGCAACACGATCACCATCTTTTCTTGCGCTCCAACCATCATCAGGCAAAGCACGCATTCCGCCAAGCATGCCATTCCCCGTGCGCGTCACGAGCCAGACACTGTCGTTCTGTTCGATCCAGTAGGCAGTGCCTGTTCGACGGGGTTTCATGTTCTTTGGCAACTTTACCGGATAGGCCTCGGCCGCTCCCGCCTGCCCCGCTTCGCAATGTAGCAGCAACGGGCACACCGAGCATGACGGCTGTCGAGACGAACATATCCCGGCCCCTAAATCCATCATGGCCTGCGCAAAATCGCCAGCGCGATCATTGGGCGTAATCGCGTCGCTTGCCTTGCGGATGATTGCCTTCGCTTGCGGAAGCGGGGTCGAAATGGCAAACAGGCGCGATACCACCCGCTCGACATTGGCATCGACGACCACGGCACGCTGGCCGAATGCGATTGCCGTAATTGCAGCGGCGGTATACGGCCCGATGCCTGGCAACTTAAGGAGTTCGGCTTCGGTTGTCGGCAGCTCCCCTCCATGCACGGCCGTTACGGTGCGGGCGCATTTGACCAGATTTCGGGCCCGTGCATAATAACCCAGTCCCGCCCATGCTGCCATTATGTCAGCCTCATGTGCCTTCGCCAACGCTTCGAAATCAGGCCAGAGCTGAGTGAACTTGTGGAAATAGGGAACGACCGCAGCAACGGTCGTTTGCTGCAGCATGATTTCGGATAGCCAGACGTGATATGGATTAGGTACGCCCTCGCCTGGCCGTTTCCGCCACGGCAGGTCGCGTGCATGGATGTCGTAATGCGCGAGCAGCAAGCGCGCGATATCCCCAGTTTTCTGGTCGGCATAATGGACTAGGCTCATCAAAAATGGCATGGCTGACGCAATGGACAAAGGCAAGGCACCCGCGACGGCAAAGGGCGGCAAGAAGGCTGTGCCCAAGCCCTATCAGCGTCCGCGCGGCGGAGAGGCTCGGGCGGTGTCCGATCTGATGCCGGAAATCGGCCGCGCCGCGTTTCGCCGTTTCGGCTTTGTACAAAGCTCGGTGGTCAGCCGCTGGGATGAAATTGTCGGCGCGCGCTACGCTGCTGTTTCCGCACCTGAATCAATCCGTTTTCCTGTTGGAAAGAAGTCCGAAGGCACGCTTGAACTTACGGTCGAGGGCGCGCATGCAACGATGATCCAGCATGTACTTCCGGAGATTATCGAACGGGTTAACCGCTTCTTTGGCTATGCAGCGGTGGCGCGGATCAAGGTCCGCCAGGGCAGCGTCGCCAGGCCAGCAGCCAAGCGACCGGTTTCAGCCCCAATGCTTAAACCAGTGCCAATGGAACTGGGCGAATCGCTGCGCGAAATTGGCGACCCCGAACTCTTTGCGGTGCTTGAAAGCCTCGCGAAAAGCCTTGCCAAAGGCGGCGAGTGATTCCAGATGCGGAAAGCCGAAATTCTGGATAAACCAACGCCGATGTCGCATTTTGGAAAACTCTTCGCCGCTGGCTCAATCAGCGCGCTTGCGCTCGCCGCAAGTTCAATCGCCGCGCCCGCGCCAAGCAAATGGTTGACGACCGTAACAGTGACCGGGGCGGGTTCGCATGTGTTGGGAAATCCTGCTGCACCCAACAAGGTCGTTGAATATCTGAGCTATACCTGCGGACACTGCGCACAGTTCGAGGCCAATGAAGCGCCGCAGTTGAAAGCGCAATATGTTGCGACGGGTAAAGCCAGCCTCGAAATACGCAATATGCTGCTCAATCCAATCGATCTTACCGCAGCGATGCTCGCCCGCTGCGGCGGCAAAGGGCGATTTTTCGGCAATCAAAAGCATCTTTTCGCCACGCAGCCCGTTTGGCTGGGCAAAACCAAAAATATCAGCGCAGCATCTCAGGCTAAGCTCAAGTCAGAAAATTATGCCGGTTTCATGCTAGGTGTTTATACCGAAATTGGCCTCGACAAAGTCATGCAACAGCGCGGCGTCACACCCAGCCAGGGGAAAACTTGCCTGGCCGATAAAGCGTCGCTTAAGGCCGTGCTGGATATGACCGATGCCGGCAGCGCATTGGGCGTAAAGGGCACGCCGAGCTTCATCGTCAACGGAAAGCTTCAGGACCACATACACAACTTCGCCGAATTAAAGGCCGCAATGAAATAACGTCGATAGCGACAAAAAGGAAACGAGAATGCGCATTAAAACAATCATGATCGCGGCTACGGCCGCTCTGGCTCTTGCATCTTGTGGCAGCGGCGAAACCGCAGGGGCAGCAAAAGGTGAGCCGATCGCCAAGGTCGCAGCGCCCGCCGGGAAGGCATGGACTGACGTCGTGAGCAAAACCGAGGTCGGCGGTTACAAAATGGGTAATCCAGACGCCAAATTGCAGCTTGTCGAATATGGCGCCATCACCTGCCCCGGTTGTGCGCAATTTTCCGTGCAATCGACAGAGGAACTGAACGAGATCGTCAACACAGGCGTCGTGGCTTTTGAATTCCGGCCGTTCCTGGTGCATGGCGTGCAAGACATTCCCGGCTTCCTGCTCGCGCAGTGCAGCGGCCCTGAGGCGTTCTTCCCGCTGATCGACCAATTATACGCCGAACAGCAAAGCTGGCTGAGTAAAATCAGCACCGTGACTGAAGCCGACCAAGCAGCAATGCAGAAAATGACCCCGCAGCAGATATCCACGTTACTCGGCACCAAAATGGGGCTGATCGATTTCGTCAAATCGCGCGGTATTAGCGAGGATCAAGCCAAATCTTGTCTTGGCGACAAGGCGGCAATTGACGGTTTGATTGCGCTTACCGAAAAGGGCGGGAAAGACGACGGCGTGACGGGTACGCCATCGTTCCTGCTCAACGGCTCGAAAATCGACGCCAGTTCATGGAATCAGGTAAAGGGCAAGCTGGTCGAGGCTGGCGCCAGATAAATATGGCGGCGGGGGGCCTCGACATTGCCGGCGCGGGGGGTAAGAGTCCTTGCGGATAAAGAAGCTGAAACTGGTAGGCTTCAAAAGCTTTGTCGAGCCTGCCGAACTCAGGATAGAATCGGGGCTCACCGGTATTGTCGGCCCCAATGGCTGTGGCAAATCCAACCTGCTTGAGGCCATACGCTGGGTGATGGGCGAAAGCAGTCCCAAATCCATGCGCGGCGCTGGCATGGAAGATGTGATCTTCGCTGGCACCGCGTCGCGTCCGGCGCGTGACTTTGCCGAAGTGACGATATTGGCCGAGCGTGAGATTGCCGATGCGGCCAATGACGATGACCACGAGCTTGAGGTAACTCGCCGGATCGAACGCGGGGCGGGGTCGGCGTACCGTTCCAACGGTCGCGACGTCAGGGCGAAGGATATAGCTCTGATTTTCGCCGATGCAGCAACGGGGGCACATTCGCCTGCCCTCGTCAGTCAGGGAAGAATCGGCTCGATCATTTCTGCCAAGCCACAGCAACGTCGGCAAATGCTTGAAGAGGCAGCAGGCATTTCCGGCCTGCATGTCAGGCGCAAGGATGCCGAGCAGAAACTGCGCGCCGCTGAAACGAACCTTGCACGGCTGGCGACAATACTGGCGGATATGGATGCCCGAGCCGGGGCATTGCGGCGCCAGGCCAAGCAAGCCGAACGCTATCGCAAGCTAAGCAAGGAAATTCTTCAAGCCGAAGCGCGCCTGATATTCGTGCGCTGGCAAGAGGCAAAGGCGGCGGCCGATGCAGCGCGGGCAGAGGCCAATGCGGCGTCGCAGGCGGTCGATAACGCGACGATTACCCAACGCGCGCTGACCGACAAACAGCAATCCGCAGTGCGTGAACTGGCGGAGGCACGCTCGGTCGCGATGGCAGCCCGCGACGCGGCAAGTGATCTGTCGAACCGGCTGGTCCAACTGACCGGCGAACGCGATCGGGTCATCCAGCGGCAGGCGGACCTGTCGGCGCAGGCGGCGCGCATGGCCGATGATGGCGCGCGCGAGGGCAAGTTAACGCACGATGCCGCCGATGCCTTGGCGCGCCTGCAGGCCGAAAGCGTTACCCTTGCCGCGCACATCAAGGCGCAGGAGGACGAGCGCCCCGCTCTTGTCCGGATGGCCGAGAACACCGAGCGGCAGGCCAGGACAAGCGAAGTAGCGCTTGCCAAAGCGGCGGCGGAGCAGGCACGTGCCGACGCCGAATTGCGTGTTGCCGACGCTGCGCTTGCTGCTGCACAGGCGCGGGCGGAACGTGCCGATCGCGATGCTGCGCGGTTGGCGGACGAGCAATCGGCGTTGGGCGATGAGCAAGAACTGCAATCCGCGAGAGCCGCAGCACAGCTTGCCGTTTCGCAGGTGCAGGCAAAGCTGGAAACCGGCGCAGCTGCCATTGAAGCTGCCGATGTCAGGCGGATGCAGCTGACCGAACAGCGCGAAGCCGCACAAGCTGCGTTTGCCAGCGCCAAGGCCGAGCTGGCAGCATTGCTGTCCGAACAAAATGCGCTTGAACGGGCGTTGGCAAAAGGCAGCAGCAAACAGGCAATAACGCGCATCACAGTTGAGCCGGGATATGAGCGAGCGTTGGCTGCGGCATTGGGAGACGATGCGAATGCCGGCATCGGCGGCCATAGCGGCAGGCGGTGGCTGGGCGGCGCGGCGATTGTTCCGCCAACAAGCGGCAAGCGCCTGATCGATCAAGTCGACGCCCCTCCCGAACTTCATGCGCGCTTGTCGCTCGTCCATGTCGTCGACAGTGACAATGGCGAGCTGCTTGGCCCGGGCGAACGGCTGGTCACCCTCGATGGCAAGCTCCGCCGCTGGGACGGATTTGCCGCAGAGGATGACGGTGCCGCGACCGCCGAGCAGTTAATTCGTGCTAACCGGCTGGCCGAGCTTGCCGGGCTGACGACCCCGGCAGAAGCAGCGTTGAGCGCTCATGCATCGGCGCTGGAGGAGCTGGCGCGCAATATCGAGGCCGCGCAGCAGGAATATCGCCTGGCAACCGCTGCCCAGCAAAGCGCAGAAGCCGAGCTGCGACAGGCGCTGCGTGCGGCGGACCAAGCCGAAGACGCGCTAACGCGGTTACAAAATGCGCGCGCCGCACTCACAGAGCGCATGACCGCAAGCGCGCAGGAGCTCGCAGCGGCAAAAGCAGATTTGGCTTCGGCTCAATCCGCGAAAGCAGCGTTGCCGGACGGGTCGCACCATTTGGACCTGGTCCAAAGGCTGACGGCGGAGGGCGAGGCGATCAGGCAATTGCTGGTGCGCTGTCAGGCCGATTTATCGTCGCTCGATCAGCGCATCGCCCAGACCCGCGAACGGCGCGCGGTGGCGATGGCCGAAATTCGCGGCTGGCAGGACCGCGCCGGAGAGGCCGAGCGGCGCATTTCGGAGATGAACAAGCGTTCTGCCGAGATTACTGCGGAGCTCGAGACGATGGCCGGGCGACCCGATATCCTGGACAACGAGATTGCAGCGCTCCAAACCGACAAAGATCAATTAGGTGAGAAACTCGCTCAGCTACAGGTTGCAGAGAGCGATAGTGAAGCTGCTCTAAAAACGCTCGAAGCCGAGCTAGCGGCAGCCGCCGAAGCATTGTCATCAGCCCGCGAAGCGCGCGCGGGGGCAGAAGCGCGCGCCGAAAATCAGGAGCTTCGCCGCGTCGAAATGGGCCGCGTGTCGGGTGAACGCTTTGAATGCCCGCCTCCGGTCCTCCCCGAGAAGCTGGAGTTCGATGAAACTGCGCTGGACGATGCAGCGACCGAGTCCGCGCGGCTTGACCGCCTGCAAAACGAACGCGAACGCATCGGGCCGGTCAACTTGATAGCCGCAGACGAACTCGCCGAACTTGAAGAAGAACAAGCCAAAGGCCTCGCCGAAAGCGACGAACTAACGCAAGCGATTAACCGCCTGCGCGGCTCGATCGGTAGCCTGAACCGCGAAGGCCGCGCGCGTCTGCTGTCGGCGTTCGAAGCGGTTGATCAGCATTTTCGCCGACTGTTTTCGACGCTGTTCAACGGCGGCCAAGCACATCTGGCGCTGATCGACAGCGACGATCCGCTGGAGGCCGGCCTCGAAATATTTGCTCAGCCACCCGGCAAGAAATTGCAGTCGTTGACGCTGCTTTCGGGCGGCGAGCAGGCGCTGACTGCGGTTGCGTTGATCTTTGGTCTGTTCCTCACCAACCCCGCACCAATCTGCGTCCTCGACGAAGTCGACGCGCCGCTCGACGATGCCAACATCGAACGCTTCTGCGACCTGCTCGACGCGATGACGCGCGAGACCGACACCCGCTATCTGATCGTGACCCACAACGCTGTGACGATGAGCCGGATGCACCGCTTGTTCGGGGTAACAATGGTCGAACAAGGCATTTCGCGGCTGGTATCGGTTGACCTTGGCGGGGCGGAGGAATTGTTAGCGGCAGAATAGGGTTGACTTGATAATTTTTGTAGTTATAAAAACTCACACCATTCGATGCATGTAACTCTTTAAACTGTGAAAATTTGAAACTTCGAAATCGGAAAGCTAAGCTCTGAAACTCGTAAATCGTAACTTTGTAAGCATCAAAAATGGCACGATAATCTAGTTTCAACGGCGCATATTAAGTGCACTGTGAGTGAAGGGTTTCAAAGTGAAGATTACGTTTAATGAGGCTAAAGGTCTCAAAATATTGGAAGAACGCGGGCTGGATATCGCAGAATCCGGATTGGTGTTTCAAGGCGATTATGTCGAGATCGAGGATGATCGAAAGGATTATGGCGAACGCCGTTATCGTGTTTGGGGCTTTCTTAACGGCCAGCGCGTTAGTCTGGTTTGGACGCCGCGCGATGGCACACGCCGCATTATAACTTGAGACATGCCCCATGAACCAGAACACAAAGCCCGCCTCGGAACCTTGGATTGATTCGGATGACGAAGATGTTATCTGGA
>CALRMO020000059.1:0-13837 GCA_943369235.1 Sphingomonas paucimobilis | reverse complement strand
CCCCGTTCCGGCCAACGATCGTTTGTATGTTCAAGAGCATGGATGATGGCCGTGATTACTCCATCAATGTTTGTGCCAACTTCCTGATTGGTAAAATGAAGTGTTTTGATCCCCTGCGTTGCAAGTTGGGCGTCACGCGTGCAATCTTTCTCATAACGATGCGTTGCGCCGTCGATCTCAATCGCAAGTGATTTAGCCGGGCAAAAAAAGTCGATAATGAAAGGAACAACGACATGCTGGCGGCGAAATTTAAAGCCCGAAAGCTGTGAGCGGCCGAGATATTTCCACATAATAATTTCAAACGGGGTCGGGTTGCTTCGCATTTCGGCAGCACGGCCGTATAATTGCCGCACAAATTCCGTCTCGTCGGCAGCCCCACCCCAACCCCTCCCCTGAAGGGGAGGGGCTATATCGCGGCGCTGCCATTTCACAAATCGTCCGCTTTCATCTGGAAGATATTTTTGTGCGGGATATAGGCCGCCATTTTTTCGAGCAAACCGTCGAGCGTATCGTCGACAATCATTATCCCCGCATGTTGCGGACGAATGAAGCCGACATCGATCATGTTCTGGTTGAACGCGATCAGCTGGTCATAAAAACCAGCGACGTTCAACACGCCCACCGGCTTGCTGTGATAGCCAAGCTGCGACCAGCTAATTGCTTCCCACAACTCGTCCATCGTTCCGACGCCACCGGGAATGGTGATAAAGCCGTCGGACAGATCGGTAAAACGGGCCTTACGTTCGTGCATCCCTGAAACGACATGCAATTCGGTGCAGCCCTTGTGCGCGACTTCGGCTCCGACCAGAGCTTCGGGTATGATCCCGATGACTTCACCGCCCGCCTCAAGTGCCGCATCGGCGACAGCTCCCATAAGCCCCAAGCGACCGCCGCCATAGACAACGCCGATTCCGCGCTTTGCCAACGCCCTGCCAACGGCACGCGCGGACTCGATATAGACCGGGTTTTCAGGGGTTGCCGAACCGCAATATACGGCAAGTCGCTTCACGTATTGATTTCCTCCAGTATCAGCGCCGCCGTCGCTTTTGCGCTTCCGACCACGCCGGGAATGCCAGCGCCCGGATGGGTGCCAGCACCAACAAAATACAAATTAGGTATGGCATCATCGCGGTTGTGCGCGCGCATATAGGCTGATTGCCATAGCACTGGCTCGAGACTGAACGCACTGCCAAGATGCGCCGACAGGTCGCGACCGAAATCGGCTGGGGTGTAATGGAACTGAGTCATGATTCGGCTGCGGATATCGGGGATCAACCGGCGTTCGAGTTCGTCGAGGATTCGCTCTTTCAACGCCTCGCCGACATCGCCATCCCAATCGAGCGGTGCTTTGCCCATATGCGCGACCGGCGCGAGCACGTAGAATGTGGAGCAACCCTCGGGCGCAAGGCTCGGATCGGTGACCGTCGGATGGTGCAGATAAAGTGAGAAGTCCTTCGGCAATATCCCGTTCTTGTAGATATCGTCGAGCAGGCCTTTGTAGCGCGGACCGAACAGGATCATGTGGTGTGGAATGCCCGGCCATGTGCCCTTGATGCCAAGATGAAGCACAAACAGCGAAGGCGACCAGCTTTTGCGGCGCAGCGATTTGGTAACGCGCTCGCCGCGTTTGTTGCTGGTCAGCAAATCCTTGTAGGTGTGCATTAGGTCGCCGTTCGACGCGGCAACATCACAGTCCATCCGCCAGCCCGATTTGCACCGAACTCCGATGACCTTGTCACCGCGAGTCTCGATTTCGGCAACCGGATCGCCCAGGCGAAGCGTGCCGCCGAGCCGCTCGAAATGCGTGACCATCGCCGCGACCAGCCGGTTGGTCCCGCCCTTGGCAAACCAGACACCGCCCTCTTTTTCGATGGTGTGGATCAGCGCATAGATCGCGCTGGTGCTCATTGGGTTGCCGCCGACGAGAAGCGTGTGAAACGACAAAGCCTCGCGCAGTTTCTCATTCTTCACATAAGACGAAACAATCGAATATACCGAGCGCCAAGCCTGATATTTCATCAACGCAGGCGCGGCCTTGATCATCGAAGCAAAATCGAGAAACGCGACCGAGCCGAGCTTCTGATAGCCCTCTTTGTATACACCCTTCGAATATTCCAGGAATTTGCGGTAACCCTCGACATCGGCCGGATCGAGCTTCTCGATTTCCGATTTCAATCCAATCGGGTCGTTCGAATAATCGAAATTCGTGCCATCGGCCCAATTCAGCCGGTAGAAGGGAAATACCGGCATCAGCTCGATATCGTCGGCCATCTTGTGCCCCGACAGCGCCCATAATTCTTCAAGGCAAGGCGGGTCGGTAATGACGGTCGGACCACCGTCAAAGGTAAAGCCGTCCTTCTCCCAATAATAGCCGCGCCCGCCGGGTTTATCGCGCGCTTCGATAAGCGTGGTCGCAACGCCAGCGGATTGCAGCCGGATGGCAAGCGCCAGTCCGCCAAATCCGGCACCTATGATTGCTGCGGTTTTCATTTCTTCTTGCTCCGGATCGCGGTGATGGCTTTCCCGATGGGAATGGGCGGCTTGCCAGACAATATGCGCGCCTTGTCACCGCCGGTCGTCTTCCCCGCATAGAAGCGTTCGATCAATCCGGGCTTTAGCCTGTAGAAACGTTCGAGGATCTTGTAGCGGTCGCTGGTGTCGGCACCGCGGAACAGCATCCGGTTGAGCATCCGGTAGAATTTGCCGTTCTGCCAATGCTCCTGCGCGCGCTGCCGCATCAGCAGATTGAGCTTGTCGCCGTCGAGATCGGTTTGCTCGGCAATGAAGATCGCATTACGCACCGCGTCGGGCAGCGAGTAGCTTGTCACTGCCTGAAAGAAGGCACCCCGCGCGCCGGCCTTGGCGGTGCGCCCGCTACCGCTCGCCCAATAGCTTTCCAGATCGCCGCCCATCACCACGGGGAGCACGCCGTTCTCCTCGCGGACGACGCGCTCGACCTTCCAGCCTTTGGTGTCTGCATATTCGGCGATGCGCTGGCGGTAGCGCTGCGCATCATGCGTGGGCGTGTCGCTGTAATAAGTGTCCTCGACGAATATCTTGTCCATGCCAAAGGGCAGGACATAGACGAACCTGTACCCGTCATGCTGATCGACCGTTGCGTCCATTACGATGGGCTTGGTCAGATTATGCGGCTCTGACAATTGCATCAACTGCCCGGTAAATTTCTGCCAGCCGCAATCGAGATGGTTGGTATCGCCGCCGCCGCGCGCGTCAATCACGCCGCCTGCATTGATCCGCTGCGCGCCGTCGAGCACCACGAGCCGGGGCGACACCGCCTTGACCTCGCGCCCGGTCATCAGCGCGGATTCGGGCAGGTTGTTGCGCAGCACCCAGTCAAGCCGCTCGGACTCGATGCTGTAATAAATATTGTCCAGGGAGCGCGAATGTCCCGGGAAACGCACTTCATATCCGGACCAGCCATAGGTCACCAAAGGCGCGGTCAGCCAGCGATGTTCGGGCAATATGTCGGTCGCGAAATAGCTCCAGATATGGTTGCCGCCAAAGCTTTCGCCCTGTTCGATCAGCACGACCTTCAGCTCTGGACGCATCTTGGCGAGCGCCAGCGCAACAAGCCCGCCCGCAAGCCCGCCGCCAACGATTGCCAAATCGCATTTAATATTTTCTCGGTTCACGTCTGCGGCCCTAGCGCAGGCGTTTTGCAAGGGAAAGCCTTGTCCCACGGAAATACACAGCTTTCTCAGGCGTTGACTTTTGTGAACAGGCAGGGGAGCAAAGCAATATGGCGCACACAGCAAAAGTAATTGCGATTTACAGCCTGAAGGGCGGGGTTGGCAAGACCACGCTGACAGTCAATCTGGCGGCAGAAGCGGCGTTGCGGCGCGAGAAGAAAACCTTGTTGTGGGATTTGGACCCGCAATCGGCGGCGAGCTTCATCCTGGGGCATGAGCCTGAAAAGAAGCCGAAAGCGCGTTCGGTGTTCGAGCGCGATATCGAGCCCGACAGCCTGATAGCGCACACTGCTATTGCCAATCTCGACCTGCTCCCTGCCGACATCTCGCTCCGAAGCCTCGACGGTTTCCTTGCCTCCCTCGGCAAGAAGAAACGGCTGGCAAAATTGGTCGAAACGATCAGCGGCAAATATGACCGAATCTTCCTCGACTGTCCGCCGGGCCTCACCGAAACCAGCGAGCAGATGATGCGCGCGGCCGACATCATCATCGTGCCCGTGATCCCGTCGCCCTTGTCGCAGCGGGCGCTCGAAGATGTCGTCGCGCATCTGAAAGAGCATCACAAGGGCCATGCGCCTTTGCTGCCGGTGTTCTCGATGGTCGACCGAAGACGCAACCTGCACCTTACCGCGACCTCGGCCAATCCCGACTGGCCGCGAATCCCGATGGCGAGCGCGGTCGAGCAAATGGCCGTCCACCGCTCGCCGGTTGGAGTCTTCGCGCATCGCTCGCCTGCAGGGGATGCTTTCCACATGCTGTCGGGCGCGATTGAGCGGAAGTTGGCGAAAGCGAAGGACTGAGTTGGAAGCTTACTGACAACTTTAACCGTAGCCCTGAGCCGACAGCGCGTGAGCGCTGGCGAAAAGTCGAAGGGCGCTTATCAGTAGGTCAATAGGTTATGCCGAAGGGCTACGGTATTTATTGGGGGGTAGCGATGAAAAGAGCATGGACATTTGGGGGCTTATTGCTCGCCGCAGTGGTTGCGGGCGGCATCGCCTACGTAAAACGCGACGCAATCGCCATGAGCCTTATCCAGCGCGGGGCCGACACGGCGATGACACGGAATGTCATGGCCGGACTGCCCGCTGACCAGCTCCATGTCGGCTTTTGCGGCACCGGCTCGCCGCTCCCCAATCGCGACCGGGCTGCCGCATGCACTGTGGTTATAGCCGACGGCAAACTGTTCGTTTTCGACATGGGCGGGGGCTCAGGCAATGTTCTGACGATGATGGGACTGCCGCTCGACAAGATTCAGGGCATCTGGCTGACCCATTTGCACAGCGACCATTTCGAGGGGCTTGGCCCGTTCACGCTGCAACGCTGGGCGGGAACCAGCGCCAAAACGCCGCTGGCGGTATTCGGTCCCGAGGGCGTAAACGAAATCACCGACGGATTGAATGCCACCTATCGAATCGATTCGACCTATCGCATCGCGCATCATGGCGAGGCGGTCGTGCCGCCGTCGGGCTTCGGCATGACCGGTACAGCGATTTCGCCGGGTATTGTTTATGACGCCGGGAGCGTGAAAATCACCGCTTTTGCTGTCGATCACGGGCCGATCAAGCCCGCCTTCGGCTACCGAATCGATTGGAAAGGCAAAAGCGTCACGATCAGCGGCGACACTGCCTTCACACCTGCGCTGGCCGAGGCGGCCAAAGGCAGCGACCTGTTCGTCAGCGAACTTCTGTCGCCGCGCATGGTGAAAATCCTCGAAAACACATCGCGCAAAACCGGCAACCCTAACCGTGCCAAGATTTTCTCCGACATCCAAAACTATCATATCAGCCCCGAACAGGCCGCCGATGTCGCGAAGGAGGCCGACGTCGCAATGCTCGCTTTCACGCATATCGTGCCGTCGGTGCCGCGGGCCCTTGAGTATGCATTGACTGGAACCGCAGCCGACCATTTTATCGGCCCGATCAAAATCATGCATGATGGCGATATTATTAGCATTGGTGCCGGGGGAAAATTCCAAACACGGAATTTGCTAAACCAATAGCGAAGCGGCTATGGGCGGCTCATGGACATGTTGCTACCCATCCTGCTCTCGGCGTTGGCCATGACCTTGATCGTGGGGCTGCGATACGTCGTTGCCAGCGGTGGATTTGCCTGGGCAACCCGGTTCCGCCATCCGGACCTATATTCTGGCCTGGAATCCCAAATGCGCCGCGAAATCGGCTGGAGCCTCGCATCCGCCGCTATTTATGGCATTCCCGCGGGGATCGTCGCCTGGGGCTGGGACAATCTTGGCTGGACGCAAATCTATCGCGACGTCGGCGATTATCCTTTGTGGTATCTGCCGCTGTCGGTGTTCCTGTATCTCTTCGCGCACGATACCTGGTTCTACTGGACTCACCGGCTGATGCACCGACCCTGGTGGTTCAAAAAGGCGCATGCCGTCCATCATGAAAGCCGGCCACCGACCGCGTGGGCGGCGATGTCGTTCCACCCGTGGGAGGCACTCACCGGCGCAATCGTCATTCCTTTACTGGTGTTCACCATTCCCATTCATGTAGCAGCTCTCGGGCTTGTGTTAACCGTCATGACGATTATGGGCGTGACCAACCATATGGGATGGGAAGCCTTTCCAAAGTTTTTGGTTAACGGGAAATTAGGGAACTGGCTGATAACAGCGACTCATCACCAGAAGCATCATGACGCGTATCGGGGGAATTATGGGTTATATTTCAGGTTTTGGGACAAGGTTTGCGGCACCGATCTTGGGCTTGGCAGCTTTAGGCACGGCAGCGCTCAGCGCCGCACCGAGCACGTCAACGCTTGACGTCAATGTCTACGGGCTTCGCAGCATGAAGGGCAATGTGCTTGTCTGCGCAACCGCCAACCCCAAATACTTCCCCGATTGCAGCAAGGATCCCAAAAGCTTTCGCGCCAAGGTTGCTGCGCGCGATGCGGGCAATGTCAGCTTTGCAGGGGTAAGCCACGGCACCTATGCCATCGCGTTGCTCCACGACGAGAATGCCAACAGCAAAATGGATATGGCTGTCTTCCTGCCAAAGGAAGGCTTTGGCTTTTCGCGCAATCCCGCTGTCGTTACCGGCCCGCCGAAGTTCAAAAGCGCCGCCTTCCCGGTTGCCGAAGCCGAAGTCAGCCAGCGCGTCAAAATGAAATATATGCTCTAAACGTCATGCGTTGCGATTGATACGGAACTATTTGGCCCGTCCGCTCGTTTGGCGGTTCAGAACAAACGGGAGCATTTCATGAAATTCGACATTATTCTGGTCGCGGCCAGCGCAATATGCGCATTGTTCGCTGCTCAGCCCGCCTTCGCGCAAGCGCAGGAGGCCGAGACCGCGAAAGCCGACGCTCCCGATCGCGGCGTGTTTGCGGGCGACTGGCTTACTGTCGGCATGGGCGCGGGCTACGGTCCAAGCTATGAAGGCTCCGACGATTATGTGCTGTTTCCTGCCCCGATTGCTCAAGGCAGCGTCGGCGGGTTCGATTTCGGCGCTCGTGGTCCCGGACTATATGTCGACCTGATCGCCGACGGTAACAGCGACAGCAACGTGAAATTCATCGCTGGTCCACTGGTCCGGGTCCGACTCGACCGCAACAATAACATCAAGGATCCGGTCGTGCGTTTGCTCGGCAAGGAAGATGTCGCGGTAGAAGTCGGAGCAACGGCGGGCGTTTCCTTTTCGAAAGTTCTGAACCCGTTCGATACGCTGACGATCTCGAGCGACATTCAATGGGATGTTGCCAAGGCCCATCGTGGTCGCCTGATCAGCCCGAGCATCAGCTACTCAACGCCATTATCGACCGCGATTTTCACCAGCCTCAGCCTGTCGGCCACCCATGTCGATGGCAATTACGCCGACACATATTTCAGCATCGACGCAGCGGGCAGCACCGCCAGCGGCCTGCCGGTGTTCGATGCTGATGGCGGCTGGAAAAGCTATGGCGCCAGCCTGCTTGGCGGCTATGATCTGTCGGGCGATGCGCGCGATGGCGGCTGGGGTGTGTTCGGGCTGGTTAGTTACTCAAAGCTGACCGGCGACGCAAAACGGTCGCCTGTAACCTCGATCCGCGGCGATTCCGATCAATGGTTTCTGGCCGGCGGGATCAGCTACACATTCTAAAACTGGCTTTAACCAGTTGGCAACCGTGACTGCGGCATAATCGGGGCGTCATAAAAAGGGCGCGCACATGATCCATTCTCCGCAAGAGCAGTTTCAACCAGAACATACCGGCTATAGCCGTGAAAGCCGGGCGAGCTGGATCGGTTCAAAGCTCGCGCAATCGACCGGGCTGCCGACCGAACGGCTCGATGGCCTTCACCACCGGATCTGGATGCGGATATTGCAGGGCGACCTCGCCCGCACTCCGCCGCGCGATGAAATCGACCAGCTCGCGGCACACATCGTCGCCATCGCCACGCTCGCTGAAGCCGAATCGGCGCTCGGCGGTGCCAAGGCGGCCATGGCAGCGGTGATGCGCGAAAGCGGCGAAAGCCTCGAGCCAATGCTCGCCCAAAACTTCCTGTGTCTGGCCGGCTCGCCCGTGTTCTGGATGGCGATGGAGTCGGACGGCAAGGCGAGTTAAGCTAAACGCCTCCGCCTCAGGCTGATTACAGGTTATTTACATTATCGAATTCAGTGGTGGGCGTGTCCGTCCATGACCGTTCCGTCTGGCATCTGATGCTGTGTTCCGTGGCTGCCGTGATCGCCATGTTCTGAAATCGCATCGACGCGAGCATGTTGCTCCGGGGTCAGTGCCGCTTGCCACGCGCCATCAAACCGTCGCCACGCCAGGGCCGCCGTCTGGTTCAATTGCGCTGGCGATGATTGCAGTTGCGATCGGACAATTGCGGCTTCGGCTTTGCAGGCGGCGTGAAGCTTCTTGCCGGTAGCTTTCGAGGCGTTGGCTATCCAAAGTCTGCCATCGATGATTTCGGCGCAGCCATTCTTCGTCGCCAGGTTTACCCCTTGCGCCGATTCGACACTCGCTCCATCGGCCAACGATGCCGGCAATCCAAGTTTCAGATAAGGAACCGTGCGGTTGTGATCGGCGAAAATGCCATCGGGATTGGGAACACCGACCCAGACATGAACCATTGCAACCCGGCCGCGATCGTCGCCCTTGTTCCGGTAATTGGCATCGATCCAGCCATTGGCCAGCCACCGGAGCAGCGGCCGGTCTTGCAATGCTGCCTCGATTGCTTTCAGCATGTCGTGAATATGCCAGCGGTCGGCATTGCCGCTGAAGCCTTGCGGTGTAGCCTCGCCATCGCCAAGACGGACGTTGAAGGTAACGCCGGTCAACGTCCGCTTGCCGCCAATATCGGTATACATCAAATTGGAAGGGCGGGAAAAATCGAGATCGGCATCGCTTCCCACATAATCCGGACCATCGGGATGATGCCAATGCTCACCCATCAAAGGTTCATCACCTCCAAATTTTTTCCAGCCCTCACGTTCAGCCACCGAAAAGTCGCGATATTTCAAAGTTGCCTCATAGGCCTCGTGAATTTGGGCGATCGTGGCGCGGGGCAGCCCCGCCTCGTGCGGAACACCGTTGTGCGCTAATGCAGGAAGGGCGATGAGAGCGACCAGAGCCGACAGGTAGAGAGCGTTTTTCATAGATTCATTGAGCATATGGTCAGTGAATTGGCGCTGAATGATGCGTTCAGGAAAGCGAAACGATGCAGGCCGCTCTGATGTGTTCATACCAGGCAGTCGGAATCGGACGGCCCATAGCCGATTGTGCACGGTGGTTCCAACCTGCCCTTGCCCAAGCGCCGCTTAACCCTTTCTCGCAACCTGGCTGTCTCGAACCACTTTTTGTTTCGCGTCAGATCCGGCGTCAAAATACTCGAATCGACGACGCTGCCATCATCAGTTTTCGATTGCGAGAGACTTTTTGGTAAACGTTTGCTTAAGCAATATTGAACGCGTTGGGTAACAATGTAATATGAAAATTGGTTAATTTATCCATAAAATTGCCAATTGGACCCTCCTTATGAAATTTGAATCGGCTTTTGTTGTGTTAATCTCGAAAAAAACGAGTCGCAGCAAGTTGGTCTGTTTTTCTCATGGGGAGAAGGTTCATGTCGGTTACATTTGTCCGTTTTTTGCTCGCATCGACTTCGGTGGCTTCTTGCATGGCTGGAATGTCGTCCGCTGCCGTGGCGCAATCTCGCCCTGAGACATCGATCGATTCAGCGGCGATCGTCGTCCGGGACGATATAAGCCTCACGACACCTCCTCCGACCGGATCGTTCGACAGCCTCGTCGATATTACCGGGGTTGGTCAGGTCGTGGTCCGTCCCGATCAGGCTGGCTTTGGTTTGGGACTCTGCACCGGCACGTTGATTAACCCGCGCACCGTTATCTTTGCAGCGCATTGCGTTAACGATCAGGCCGCCAACACATATGGCTTTGCGTCGGGCGGAACAGCAATCTCGGTGGGTTTTAGCGCTGACAATCTGCCAGGCGTGCGGCGCTGGGTAGGGCTTGATGGCGGCACCGCCAATAAAACCGATCTCGGTACGAACATCTATAATGTCGAGCAGGTCTGGTACGACGAGCGCTCGATTCCGTTGGGTTTTCTTGAGGCCGATGTCGCCTTAGCGACGCTAGACACTCATGCAGACGGCATTCCGACTTGGACGCTGCTGTTTTCCCCGCTGACCGAAGAAACCCATGGAATTATCAACGGCTATGGCGCGCGCGGTCAGGGCGCTAATGGTGCCAATCTGGGTATCGATTTCAGGCGCCGTATAGCGGAAAACATGATATCTTCGCTGTCATCGCTCAACGACCGCAACAACTGGTTGTTCGGGCCTGACGACTACGGTCTGCCGCAGTCGCTTTACCAGCTCGATTTCGACAGCCCGGCGGGCGAAAACGCATTCAACACATACCCCGCGCTGGGACCGGTGTCATATGACTTCGATCTCTTTGACGGTGGTGCGCTACCCAATGAAGGTACAACTGCTGGCGGCGATTCCGGCGGTCCGCTCGTTGCCGATCAGGCGTTCGACAAACCTGTGGTCGTCGGCGTGCTGTCGGGTGGTTCGCGTTTCTTCGATGGTCAACCATTCTCCAGCTATGGCACGAATTCATTTTATCAGCCGCTATTTCTGTTCTGGGACCAGATCGTGGCCAACAACAGCTACGCCTATGTCACGGCGCGCGCGGGCGACAGGAACTGGATGAACCCCAATCACTGGGTGCAGACGATGGACCCTAATTATGCGATTGCCGTCGGCGATGATCTCGTCAACGCTTTGCCCGGTTTTGTCGCGCCGGGCGTCTCAGGTGATACACCGAAATTCGGCAATGTGTGTTTCCAGGACGATTGTTTCGATCTGTCTTCAATCAGCGTTCCGATTGCATCGGGCAGCCCCAACAGTATCCGAATCCCCGGTGGGCCGGGCAGCACGAATTTTGTTCCAAACAATGTCGTCGCCAACCCTGCCGCTGGCGTACGCGCGCGTTATTACGAGGTGACGCTGAACGCATTGGGCAGAACCAGTCTGGCAAATAATATTACCATCGACCGGCTAAACCTTTCAGGGCTGGCAACGCTTGACGTCAAACGCGCAGGCGCGCTCAAGGTGTGGGGCGATTACACACAAACCGGCGGATGGCTTAATGTCGATGGCTCGCTGATCACCGGTGAAGCCTTTATCGGTAACGGCCTGCTCACCGGCAGCGGGCGCTTCGATCCGACGTACCTCACATCGGTCCGCGGTATCATCGCGCCAGGAGACATTGATGGTGCAGGTACGCTAACCATTGCGGGCGATGTCATCCTGTCATCGGCATCGCTAACATATTTCGACGTTGGCCGCCGCGGCAACGACACGCTGGCGGTAGTGGCAGATGCCGACAACGCCGGTATCATTTCGCTTGGCGGAACCGCGGCGGTCATCAATCCGATCGGCAGGGACAGCGCGCGATTTGGTCAGGCATTCACGATCATCACGGCGCAAGGCGGTGTGCAAGACCGTTTTGACGATGTCGTTGGCCGGATCGGGGTATTGTATCCGGAATTGCAATATCTTTCGAACTCGGTCGTGGCGAAAATGCGCGCCATCCGTTTCACCGATTTCTTCCGCGGAAACGCAGTCGTAAATCCGTTTTCGCTGGCTTTTGGTGCGGCCCTCGATGGTCTGCGCACCAATTCATTCAACGATCTGTCCAACGTTTACAGCATCATCGATATCCAGGAAGCAGGCGAGCTCGACCGCACTTTCCAAAGCCTGTCTGCCAGTGTTGCCGGACGCGCAACGATGCTCGATGATAAACAAGCGGGCCGTTTCCGCGAGCTTGTGGGCGACCGGCTTTCCTTGCTCGGCACCGGGCAGGCGGCTGGCGGGACGATGCGAATCCTGGGCAATCGCGATATCTTCGGATCGCAATCGGGCCTGACCGACAGCGCCGCATCGCAGTTGAGCTTTACGCAGAATTACCAGACGACAACATGGGACGCCATCCGGCTGCCTGAAAATGTCAGCGGCTTCATGTCGGCCGGTTTTACCCGTTCGTCGCTTGCCGGTGTCGCCAATGACGGGCAAACCAACGAAGGGAGCTGGCACATCGCGTCGGGTATGGAGTTCGCGCTCAATGACCGGACGACTTTTGCAACCGCATTCGGCCATTCGAATGGCGAACAAAGCTTCAGCGGCGGCCGTGCCGATGTGACTACAAATCAGGGCGCGGTCTATGGAAGCCATCGTCTGGGCAACGGATTTTACATCGGCGGACAGGCAAGCTTTGCGACATCGCGAATTGAATCGAACCTGCTCGATCAGGGGCAGGGTGTTTCCGGCAATGTCGACACCTCAGCATTAGGCCTCACCAGCGAAATCGAGGCCGGGCGCAATTTCGACTTTGGCGGCATCCAGGTTACGCCGCGTGCCAGCTTTGGCTATTCAAGCTATGATGCCAGAGGCTTCCGCAACGGCGGCGGCGATCTTGCAATGGCGGTCGATAAAATCAGCCGGCGCGGGTTCGAGGCGAAGGCAGGCCTGAAAATCACGGGCTCGACACAGCTTGGCCGAACATCAGGCTGGTCGTTACAGCCCGAATTGAAGGCGGATTATGTGCGGCGCCTGTCGGGTAACGACACCAATCTACAAGTTCGTTTCCTGACCGCAGAAGCCATCAGCTTGAATCTGCCCATCGCATTGCAAGACGCGAGCTATGGCGAGCTGAAGGGCGGCTTCCGGTTCACCAACGGTACGCTGGATTTTGGCGCGGTGGTCGAAACACGCCTTGGCGGCGGGCAACTCTACCGCGACGACCGCGCCGCCCTGAATATGGCCGTGCGGTTCTGAACTGACCGGATAATCTAGCAAAAGAGGCAGGGCCTGCGCTCTGCCTCTTTTGCTATTCAACAGGTTTAGACCCAAGTGTCGCCAGAACCTGTTCCCGCAACACTGGCAGTACCTCTGCCTCGAACCACGGGTTTTTGCGCATCCATCCAGCGGATCGCCAACTTGGATGGGGCAGGGGAAAGAGGCCCTGGGGCGCGTCCTCAAACGCTTGGACGGCTTGAGTCATCGTCTGCTTTGGCTTTGCCCGCAGGTAGCGCGTCTGCGCGTGGTGGCCGACGAGCAAAGTGAGCCTGATGTTCGGCAACTCTGCGCGCAACCGGTCGTGCCAGAGCGGCGCGCATTCGGGGCGGGGCGGCAAATCGGCAGAGGTGCCCTTGCCGGGATAGCAGAAACCGGTGGGCATCTGCGCGACTTTGCTCGGGTCATAGAAGGTAGCCTCGTCTAACCCGGTCCATTGCCGCAACCGGTCGCCGCTGCGGTCATCCCACGCGATGCCCGATGCGTGCACCGCGCTGCCCGGTGCCTGGCCTATGATCAGGATACGCGCGCCGCGTCCTGCCTGAACCATCGGCCTCGGTCCATGCGGCAAGGCGCACGCCCGGCAGGCGCGGATTTGGGCGAGCAGGGTGGCGAGGGTATCGTCGGTCAAGTCGGCAATATCCTATGGCGTTCGGAGGCGCTTCCACAACGCAACTGTACGTTCGATCAACTCGGGTAAGTTTGGAAAGCTGCTGAACGCCACAGCGACATAGGATTGGAGCGCGGCAGCATTCACGGCGACGAATTCAAAGATGGCCGCATGCTCCAACCCCATAACTTGCTTTGT
>CALRMO020000058.1:0-13931 GCA_943369235.1 Sphingomonas paucimobilis | reverse complement strand
TCGACGGGCTTTGTCGGCGTCTTCATCCCTGAGGTCTTTTTTGCGATCGCCAAATCGCGCTGATATCTCGCAAGATCTTTGACATAACCCTGCTTGGCTTCGGCAAAGGCTTCGTTGCGGAGCTTGTCATATGCAATCTGGTCGTCGGCGCTCGCTATTTTGACGAAATGCATCGGCATCGCGTTGGGCGTCCGCAGCAAAACATAGGCTTTGGCCGGATCGAGCGACACGGCAGGCGCGTCCTTGACATATTTAGCCTCTACAAACACAGGTGCTTTCGATTTGGCGTGCGCGACTTGTGGAAAGACCACAGCTGCCGCAGCCATTAATGCAAATCCAGTTTTCCTCATTGTGACAACACCTCCCCAGACGGAGCAGCCTTTGAGGCCACCAAGGCTTGCAACTTCAGCGCTTTCAATCGCGACTGCTCCTCCTCGGCCCCGGTGCCCTCTTCAAAGTTAAACGCCTCCCAAAGCTCCTTGGAAAGCGGCAAACGATCATAGCCTTTGAATCCCATGCACTGCCGCATGTTGACGCGCCGCATCCTCCGCTTTTCGCCCGGAATAAAAATCGCGGCCATCATCGCGTTCGCTATGACGCCACCCGCCGCTCCTGCCATTGTGCCAGCATAAGGATAAGGCGCATCCTGATATCGATAGCTCGAGACAAGTCCCCGCGCGTAACCGTCGCATTCGGTAACATCTGCATAAGCCGTTGCGAAATCGGTATCGTCACGGCGAAAGAAATAATATTTGTCGTAATTCTTTGCATCTTCGAGGGTCGCTGAAAATTCGAGCTTCGGCATTTCAAGCGTGGCCGCTTCGTCAGTGGCTATTTCGACGACACCAAAAGGCGAGGCGCTCAGGTCGGACGACGCGCTTGCCGGAAATGTCATGATTGCCGCGCCCAATACGAACGCACCAGAAAGATACCGCATAATTTCCCCCACATGCGACCCAGCCCCGGCCCGATCGCTCTCCTATATGTCGGTTGTTACCGGTGTTCGGCGGAAAATAAAGTAAATTATTCAGCTATGAAGCCAACATCTTCTTCAGCAAATCATTGATGACTTGCGGGTTGGCCTTGCCCTGCATGGCTTTCATTGTCTGCCCGACGAAGAAGCCGAATAATTTGTCCTTGCCGCCGCGATATTCGGCGACCTTGTCTTCGTTGGTGGCCATGATTTTCGCGATTTCGGCTTCGATAGCGCCGGTGTCGCTGGTTTGCTTCAGGCCTTGTTCCTCGACAATCGCAGCAGCGCCCCGCCCTGTTTCGAGCATGATTTCGAAGACCTGCTTCGCAATGCTGCCCGAAATTGTGCCGTCGGCGACGAGGCCGAGCAGTTCGGCGGCTTGCTTCGGATTTACCGGGCTTTCGTCCAATGTCTTGCCGAGCTTGTTGAGCGCGCCGAACAGCTCGGACATCAGCCAGTTCGAACCCTGCTTGGGGTCAACTCCCTCGGCCAGCAAATCTTCAAACCAGAACGCGGTTTCGGCCTCGGCGGTCAATACGGCGGCGTTGTAGGCGGTGAGGCCCATCGCTTCGTAGCGCACGCGTTTGGCGTCGGGAAGTTCGGGCAAACTCGCACGGCATTCTTCGATGAATGCGTCGTCGAGTTCTACCGGCAACAAATCGGGGTCGGGGAAATAGCGGTAATCATGCGCGTCTTCTTTCGAGCGCATCGACCGCGTTTCTTGTTTTTGGGGGTCGAACAGCCGCGTTTCCTGAACCACCGCGCCGCCGCTTTCGATGAGGTCAACCTGACGCTGCGCCTCATATACGATAGCCTGCATCATGAATCGGATCGAGTTTACATTTTTGGTCTCTGTGCGCGTGCCAAGCTCTCCCCCCGGTTTGCGGACCGACACATTGACGTCAGCACGCATCGAGCCTTGCTCCATATTGCCGTCGCATGAACCGACATAACGCAGGATCGAACGCAGTTTTTTGACATAAGCGCCAGCCTCTTGCGGGCTGCGCATGTCGGGGCGCGAGACGATTTCCATCAGCGCGACGCCCGAGCGGTTCAGGTCGACAAAGGACATCGTCGGATGCTGGTCATGCATCAGTTTCCCTGCGTCCTGCTCGACGTGAATCCGCTCAATACCGATTTTCTTGACCGCGCTGTTGGGGTCTTTTTCGTTGAGGGTGACCTCGATTTCGCCCTCGCCAACTATCGGGTGATAGAGCTGCGAAATCTGGTAGCCCTGCGGCAAATCGGCGTAGAAATAATTCTTTCGGTCGAAGCGCGACCAGCGATTGATCTGCGCATTGATTGCCATGCCGGTGCGAACAGCCTGCCGCAGACATTCGCGGTTCGGCACAGGCAGCATCCCCGGCATCGCGGCGTCGACAAGCGACACATGGCTGTTGGGTTCGGCGCCGAAGCCGGTCGATGAGCCGGAAAACAGCTTGGATTCGCTGGTCACCTGCGCATGGACCTCAAGGCCAATCACGACCTCCCACTCGCCGGTGTTTCCCTGGATGCGGTACGTTGATTCAGTCATCTTTTAATACCAAAGTAGATCATGAAGTTTTTTGTGATTTTCATAAATGCAAGAGCGATCTCGATAGGGTAGCGCAAGAAGACTCAGTCCGAAACGCCATTCGCGAAACTGAGGATCACGAACTGTCATTTTGTTATCGGATTCCATAAACGAAACGCTATATTTTGACCAAAACACTTGGTTCGATCCTTGGATTTGCCATAAATTTTCTGGCGCCCCATTTTTAAGCGGTTGAATAAGATGAATGGCATCCGGAAACCGTCCTTTCCTAATGTCCGAATAAGCCTTATCCCAATCTTCAAACGTCCCAGATTCATATAATTTTTCCGGCTGGCAAAGCGATAACCAGAGTTTATGCGCCGCTGCATTTTCTCGTTGGTTCTCGTAATATTTAAATCCGACAAATGCTACTAGTGCAGATATGATGGTAAACGGAACCAGCACGCAGCCAGTTTTCACCACCACTGCTCCGCTTCAGCCGTAAACCCTGAGCGCTGTTCGATGGCGAGGCCTGCGTTGAGCACGGCCTGTTCGTCGTGCGCTTTGCCGATAATCTGGAGTCCCAATGGCAGCCCGTCTCTGCTGAGGCCGCCGGGCACCGACATTGCAGGCAGGCCAGCCAGGGAGGCAGGTACAGCGAACACGTCGTTGAGATACATCGACAGCGGGTCGCTGGTTTTCTCGCCTAGGCCGAAGGCGGCGCTTGGCGCGGTCGGCGCGAGGATCAGGTCGCAGGCTCCCCACGCATTCTCGAAATCGCGCGCGATCAATGCGCGGACCTTCTGCGCTTGGGTATAATAAGCGTCGTAGAAACCGGCGCTGAGCACATAGGTACCGATCATTATGCGGCGGCGGACTTCTTCGCCGAAACCGGCGGCGCGGGTTGCGGCGTACATATCTTGCAGGCCAGCGCCTTCGGGCAAGTCGCGCAGGCCGTAACGCACGCCGTCATAGCGCGCGAGGTTGGACGAGGCTTCGGCGGGGGCGATGATATAATACGCAGGCAGCGCATATTTGGTGTGCGGCAGGCTGATGTCGACGATTTCCGCGCCTGCATCCTTCAGCCATGCGATGCCATTGTCCCACATTTTGGCGATGTCTTCGTCGATGCCGTCGAGGCGATATTCCTTGGGAATGCCGATTTTTTTGCCGCGCAGATCGCTGTTCAGGCCAGCTTCCCATTCAGGCACGGGAAGATCAAGCGAGGTCGAATCCTTGGGGTCGAATCCCGCCATCGCCTCAAGCATGATCGCGCAGTCGCGCACATCGCGCGCCATTGGTCCCGCCTGATCAAGCGACGAGGCAAACGCCACCACACCCCAGCGCGAGCACCGGCCATAGGTCGGCTTGATGCCGCTAATGCCGGTAAACGCAGCAGGCTGGCGGATCGAGCCGCCAGTGTCGGTGCCGGTCGCGGCAGGGCAAAGCCGCGCGGCAATCGCCGACGACGAGCCCCCCGACGAACCGCCGGGAGCCAACGCAGCATTGCTGCCGTCACTCCGGCGCCACGGTGAAATCACATTGCCGAAATAGCTGGTCTCGTTCGACGAACCCATCGCGAACTGGTCCATATTGAGCTTGCCGAGCATCCCGGCGCCTGCCTTCCAAAGGTTTGCGGACACGGTGGACTCATAGGTCGGCACAAAGCCTTCGAGGATATGGCTGGCCGCGGTGGTCTGCACGCCTTCGGTGCAGAACAGGTCCTTCATGCCAATCGGCACACCCGCCATTTTGCCCAGCGGCTTTCCAGCGGCGCGGTCGGCGTCGACGGCCTTTGCAGCTTCAATCGCCTTTTCCGGCGTTTCAACGATAAAGGCATTCAGCGCCTTTGCCGCAGCCACGCGCGCGTTCAGCGCCTCGGCGACTTCCACCGCCTTGAATTCGCCCTTGACCACGCCATCACGAATGGCGGCCACGCCCAGTCTGGAAAAATCGGTCATCACTCAATCACCTTCGGCACGCCGAAAAAGCTGCCCTCGCGGGCCGGCGCGTTGGCGAGCACCTTGTCGCGCACATCGCCATCGGTGACGACATCGTCGCGCAGCCGCAGCTTGTTGGGGATAACGGCGGTCATCGGTTCGACGCCGGTGCAATCGACCTCGCCCAATTGCTCGACCCAGGCCAGAATGCCATTGAGCTCGCCGACCATCTTGTCGGCCTCGGCATCACTAATCGCGATACGCGATAACCGCGCGATTTTGTTCACTGTTTCTTTATCGACTGACATAAAAGCCGCCTAGCAGCGAGGTTCGAATGCTTCAAGCCGCCACTCACGCTATTTCTTGAATGGTTCGCCTAAGGGTTGGCCATCGACATAGACTTGCTCCATGTCCACAGGTCGCAATTCCACACGCGACGTCGGTGTCAGCTTCATATTGGCCGGGCTACCGACTTCCCTTGCCAGCCCGTTATCCCGTTCCCACGTCATCACCGTCGGAACTTGCGCATATTGTTTTCCTTGCGCCTTGTTGCTCGCGATGATCGCATCGGCCTGCTTCTGTGTGTTCCGCGTGAACAGCTCGCTATAAAGATAGTCGTCATTGGTCCTGCTGCCGACAATAATGATCCGGTTGTCGTCGATCCAGACGATGCGGCATGCCTGCACGCAGGCACCTGCACGAATGATTTCGCGCCTGGATTTCTGGTCGAGAATTTTAGTCGCAGGCTGGTACGAAAAATTGCGGCTCAAACTATCAATTTGCGCGATTTTGATCTCCTCGTCGACGCCCCAGCGCTGCTCACTCGCCAACGCCGCCTTTGCCGCCTTTTGCTGTTCGGCTGAACCCGTTTTCGCGAGCAACGCCAGCGCCTCGCGGCCCTTTGGCCCAAAGTCAAACGCCATCGCCCGCCAGTCGAATTTTTGCGCTTCGGTCACGCCTGCCTTCAGTCTTGCCAATTGATCGCGCGCTGACATCGCGCCGAAATCCAGAATCGGCAGCGCCAGAAATAGCGCCAGCCCGCATACCCCAAGCGCAATGCGCACATTTGCCGGGCGGATATGGTCGTCCCAGTCGAGCAAGGTCTTAGCCAATGCAGCCTTCGCGGCCGATACAAGATAGGCAACGCCATAGATCGATGCGACCACCACCGCGAGCAGCCCCCAAATCCGGTCGGGCGTGAAGCCATATTGCTCGATTCGCACGCCCATCGAGATTGCTGCAATGACAGCCAGCGGGAATATGCAACACGACAATAGCAACGCTGACCAGCGCAACACACGGTTTTGACTGCCGTCGCTCTTGCCATCGCTGATCACGGCATTGATAAGGCCTGCGGCTCCTGCTGCTGCAAACAGAAGCACCGGGGTCGTTGGCACGCCGGAGGCCCATAATGGCGAAAGGCCGGTAAACGGCAGCGACAGCAAAAATCCGCAGAGCGCAAATGCCAGAACCGGCGCGAGCACCGAAAATATGATAAGCACCAGCTTTTGCAGCGTTGCAACCAACGCATCGCGCTCACGCAGCAGGCCCAACGCCGCTCCGAACGCAAATCCCGCAAGCATGGCCACGAACCAGTCCTCCCGAAGCAGCTCGCTAAAAAATTTGATTCCGATGAGGTCGAACAACTGACCGATCAGCATCGCGAGCAGGAACGAGATCCCGGTAAATGCCAGCGAGGCTGCACCAATAACGGCGTCGGTCCAGACGTGGCTGTGCAACCGCGCATAGGGGAATCGCCATGCTCCCTCATCGCGCACGGTCTGGAACAGCGGAGCGGCAATGAGCAACGCGAAAATGCCGGCGAGGAACGGGTATTCGGCTATCTCACCGCCTTTGTTGTACGCGGCCGTGAACCAGCCGACGAAGGCAAGCACGGCGGCCGAACTGATCGCGAAGCGGATCGCCCAAACAAGACGCCGCTTTTCGGCGGTCAGCACAAAGCCAAGCGTGGCGACAATTACGAAGGTCGCGGCGGCCTGCCGCCAGATTGCAACCTCCCCATGGTCGACGAGCCGGTGTACCGCGAACGCGCTCGCCGAACAGAATATCGCCCATATCCAGGGGCGCAGTGGCCACGCCGCATCTTCTGCCGAATGCCGAATCGAATTCATGGAACCTGCCCCTCGCTGCGCTGTTTGCATATGTGCCATTGCCTCATCACCCACAGCAAGACTATTAGGCCAATCCATATGGCTCGCAAGTTTATCTATTTCTTCGCCGGACTGATCGTACTCGTCATCGCTGGCGGCTTTGCGTTCAGTATCTATCAGGACGAATTGACCGATTTCGCCATCGGCCAGCTTGAACCAACGGTGAAGTTCGAGAAGCAGGAAGCGCTGGCAACCAACATATATGACAAGCCGGAAATGTGGTTTTCGCGCGGCGAGCAGCGAAACAACAATCCGACATTATGGCAACCGGTCGGCGCGCCTGAGACAGATGTCCCCGGCTCTGCCGCTATTTTCTTTATTCACCCCACCTCGTTTATGGCGCGGACGCACTGGAACGCGCCGCTCGACGATCAGGAATCGCAGGACCGCGCACGGCTATTTTTGCGCGGACTGGCCTCGCCCTTTGCTGCGGCAGGCCAGATATGGGCTCCCCGTTACCGGCAGGCAGGCATTGGTGCGTTCCTGACGACCAAACCAGAAGGTGCGGCGGCGCTTAACGATGCCTATCAGGACATCCTCTTGGCGTTCGATCATTTCGTCAAAAATGTTCAGAAGGACCGCCCGATCATTCTTGCGGGCCACAGCCAGGGTGCATTGCACCTCACCCATTTGCTCAAGGACCGCATTGCAGGCAAGCCCATCGCCAAGCGCATTGTCGCTGCTTACATCGTCGGCTGGCCGGTCTCGGTCACGACCGATATTCCGGCGATGGGTTTGCCGGTTTGCACGTCGCCCGACCAGACCGGGTGCGTGATGGGCTGGGAAAGCTACGCCGAGCCTGCACGCTACGGCAAGATTCTCGAACTTTATAACGCGACGATCGGCTTTAACGGCGAACCACGCAAGGACACGCCAATCCTGTGCACCAATCCGTTGAACGGCGGCGCAGAGCCATCCGCTCCGGCGACCGCGAATCTCGGCACGCTGAAGCCTTCGGGCGATATGAGCACGGGTGAACTGATCCCGGCAACGGTGCCTGCGCGATGCGACGACAAGGGCTTTTTGCTCATCGGCGAGCCGGTCGATATGGGGCCATATACTTTGCCCGGTAACAATTATCATGTGTATGATTATCCCCTGTTCTGGGCCAATGTCCGCGCCGATGCGCTTTGGCGGACTCAGAAGTTCATGGAGAAATGATTTTCACCAGCGTTGCCGAATTCCGCGATGCAATGCCTGGCGGAGGGGCGCTTATCGGTCTCGATCTCGGCACAAAGACTATCGGCACAGCGTTTTGCGATGCGGGATGGTCGTTCGCCTCGCCCGCCGACCTCATCAAACGTAGCAAATTTTCGCAGGACAAGGCAGCGTTGGTCTCTGCCATTGCAACACGCGCAACCAAGGGCATAGTCATTGGCCTGCCACTCAACATGGACGGCAGCGAGAGTCCCCGAAGCCAGTCGAGCCGTGCCTTCGCGCGGAACATTGAAGACATCGGCCTCCCCATCCTGCTCCGCGACGAACGCTGGTCGACCCAAGCGATCGAGCGCGAGATGATCGCTGCCGACATGAGCCGCGCCAAACGCGCAGAGAAAATCGACAGCGGCGCGGCGGCGTTCATCCTGCAAGGCGCAATCGACGCGTTGACCAGCGTCTAGCCAAGGCACTTGAGTTGTTAAGCCTTTCCCTCTAAGAGCATCGCTTTAATGACATGGACACAGCCTTTCGCAGCCGACAGCTTTCCAAGCGGGTCGGATGCCTTTTCACACAAGCATTTGCTTGGCATTGCCGGTCTCCAAAAATGGGAAATCCTGTATATCCTGAAAGAGGCACAGCATTGGGTTGCGCTCAATCGCTCAGGTGCGGCAAAACATGACGACAGGCTTTCGGGCCTGACCATCATTAATGCCTTTTTCGAAAACTCCACGCGGACCTTGTTGTCGTTTGAAATCGCCGGAAAGCGTCTTGGCGCTGACGTTGTCAACATGCACGCCGCACAGTCGAGCGTAAAAAAAGGCGAGACGCTGATCGACACCGCGATGACGCTCAACGCAATGCGCGCCGACGCGATTGTCATCCGCCACGCCAGTTCGGGCGCGGTCCAGCTGATTTCGAGCAAGGTCGATTGCCCGGTCTTAAACGCTGGCGATGGGAGCCACGAACATCCGACGCAAGCGTTGCTCGACGCACTCACGATTTTCCGTCGCCGGGGAAGCATCGAGGGCCAGACCGTCGTTATCTGCGGCGACGTGCTGCACAGCCGCGTTGCGCGATCAAACCTGTTATGCCTGAAATCATTGGGGGCGGAGGTTCGCGTTGTAGCCCCCCCTGCCCTTATGCCAAACGGGATTGAGGCGTTTGGTGCGCTGGCCTTCAGCAATTTCGACGCCGCGCTTGATGGCGCCGATGTTGTTATGATGCTTCGCTTGCAAAGCGAGCGCATGCAGGGCGATTTTATCCCCTCCCCGCGCGAATATTACCACCTCTACGGCCTCGATGAACGGCGGCTGGCGCTGGCAAAGCCCGATGCCCTTGTAATGCATCCAGGGCCGATGAACCGCGGCGTCGAAATCGCCAGCAACATCGCGGACCATGTCGAACGCTCCGCGATAACCGAGCAGGTCGAGATGGGCGTCGCGGTCCGCATGGCCTGCCTCGATATATTAACGCGGCGCGCGCGGCGCGTGGAGGGATGGGCATGAGCGGGATCAATGTGATTGGCGGCCATGTCGTTTTGCCTGGGCAGGACAAAGCCGAGCAACTGCATCTGCATATCGATGACGGTAAAATCGCGTCGGTTGGCAAGGCCTCGCCGTTGGCCGTGCAGATCGAGGCAAGCGGGCTGATCGTCGCACCGGGCATTGTCGATCTTGGCGTGTTCAAGACGGACAAGCCCGCCTTTCGCTTCGGCGGGATTACGCGCGCGGCGCTGATGCCGGACCAGTCGCCAGTGCATGACGACCCGGCAACCGTGCGCTACGCCGCGCTGAAGGGCAAACCCGACCTCTGGGTCCACCCGCTCGCCGCCGCAACCCGCGACCTTGCCGGTCTCCATATGGCGGAAATCGCACTTATGAAAGATGCAGGCGCAGTCGCGGTCGCAACCGGCCGAAGCTGGATATCGGACAGCGGCATCATGCTGCGGATCATGCGCTATTGCGCTGCGCTTGATTTGCCGGTGATCGTGCACAGCGAAGACGCCGGACTTGCCGGGTCGGCAGTCGCAACGTCCGGTGAATCAGCGACCTTGCTTGGCCTGTCCAGCGCCCCAGTCATTGCAGAAACGCTTGCGATCACGCGCGACCTCTTCCTCGCGGAAGAAAGTGGTGCGCACGTTCATTTCCGGCAGGTCACAACCGCGCGCGGCCTCGACCTCATTCGCGACGGCAAAGCAAGAGGCCTGCGCATCAGTTGCGGCATCACCCCAGGGCATCTGTTCCTGTCGGAAAATGCCATGTCGGATTTTCGAACCTTTGCGCGGCTTTCTCCGCCGCTCAGGAGCGAAAACGACAGGCGGGCGTGTATCGCGGCAGTGTCCGATGGCACAATTGACGTTATTTCGTCCGGGCATGACCCGCGCGGTCCCGAGGATAAACGTCTGCCCTTTTCGGAAGCCGCGCCGGGCATGGCGGGTGCAGAAACGTTGCTGGCATTGTCACTCAATCTGGTTCGCGATGAGACGATTTCGACGGGTAGGCTTTTCGACCTTATCTCGGCCAATCCGGCGCGCATCCTTGGACTTAATGCCGGGCAAATAACCGAAGGGTTTGAAGCCGATTTGATCCTGGTCGATCCCGATGCGCCCTGGCAGGTCGATGGAGACCGCATGGCGGCGCTTGCAGGCAACACGCCTTTCGACAAGCTTCCGGTTCAAGGCCGGGTTCGCCATATGTTAAAGGGCGGCAAGATCATTTAAACCCGCCGCCCCTCGTTGATTTCAGCGATTAATGTTAGCGAGCGGCAATCCGGCGACCCTGAGCGCTGGCCATACGCACCGGAGCATCTCCACCGAGGTTGCGTACCAAACACACGCCGCCCTGCGACTTGATCTGCTGACACGCGGCATTTGCCGCAGACGCGTTGCCAAAGCCCATGGCCGCGAGGCGGATCAGCGTCTTGCCATTCACAGTCACCGTCGATCTTGCCGACTCGAAACCGTTCAATATGCCATAACGCTTGGTATATTTGTTCCACGCCGCCTGCGCATTGGCGGCGTTCGAGAACGCACCAAGCTGAACGACATGCGAACCCGAAGCGGACTTCACGGTCGATGCCGGTACATCCACCATCGCCAGCTTGACGGGTGCCACTGCGACGGTCAACTTTGCGGGTCCTTCCTGTGCTTTGATCAGCGGTGCCTCGGCGGCTGCGACGGCAACGGCGGGTTCGGACATTTTGACATATTCTTCAACGGCCGCAAACCCTGCGCTGCCGGAGACAGGCGCCGGGCCAACCGCAGCAAGCTCGGCTGCTGGTTGTAGGACGGCTACTTCGACAGGTGCAACGGGCAAATCGGCCTCTGCCATCGCGGATTGCGCCGCGGAGTTAAGTGCCAGACGCGTTGGCTGACCGGTGTCGCCAATGTCCGGCTGCACTTTCAGCAACCCGGCAACACGCAATTGAAACGCATTGGGACGCGCATATTGCGCCCATTCGGCGATCCGGTCGTTGACCTGAGTCTGCGCCATATCTTGCGACGCCATGACACGAGCATCACGCCAGCGCCCCTCAAGCGCGTAAGCCAGCGCGAGGTTCTGCCGGGTCCGCGCTGTCGCATTGTCGGTACGAATGGCATCGGTCAGGATGCTGACGGCATCGGCGGAGCGCCCTGCAAGTGCCAGCGTGAGGCCGTAGTCGCTAACCGGCACAATAGCACGGTTGGCTTCAACGAGCGAAATCGCTGAATCGACATTGCCCTGGGCAATCCGGGTGAGCGCAAGACTGATGACGGTGCGAGGATCGACCTGCCCCAGGTCCATCACATCCATCAGCGTTCTTTCCGCCGATACAAAACGGCCCTGCGCCATGTAAACGCGAGCAAGCAGACCGCGGTAATCGCGATTCTGCATGTCCGCCTCGACGGCCAATTCGGCAAAGGTCAACGCCCGGTCCGATTTGCCCTTGGCCAGGGCCTGTTCGGCTTTCTTAGCCCAGACAAACGCCTTTTCGGGGCCAGCCTTCTTTGCCGATACCTTGTCGGTGCTGCCAAAACCGGCAGTCGACGCGGTCATTGCCGGTACAGCGACGAAGGCAGTCGACAGTGCGAGCTTTATGACAAAATTGCTATTCATGGCATCACCTCAAAAAAAGCTTCACTCGACTTCAATGTTTTTTCACTGGAACATGGGACGCGAGGTGCCCGATTTCCGGCATGGATTTGAGAAACGCGTCGAGCGCATCGGTTACAAGCGCCTGAGCGGATTGATGACGGACGGCGCACGCCAACCGCAATTTCAAATGCCGCTCGCTGTCGAGGCGCAATGTAAACGCAGCCTTTTCCTTCAAGCCAGGCTTCGAGCGAGCACGCGAACGCGGTGCATCGGTTGCACCATGACGCGAAATCGGCCTTACCGGTGGCTCAGGCGTAACCGTCACTAGCACCATTTCAGGTTCAACTTCCGGCTCCTCACCTGCAAGGCTTTCAAAGCCAGCGAAGGTTTCGGGCTCGAATTCGTCAGCTATGCGGTCCTGTTGATGCTTTACTTCTGGCACTGCACCCGCGAGCGGGTTTTGGCCGTGGAAGCTGTGATCGTAATCCATCGGTGTCGTAGGATCGGGATCGACATCATAACCCATGTCGTTCCAGCCAAGATCGTCTTGCGCCATCGCAGCGTTGCCATTGGTTCCGAGCATCGACGGGCGGCGCATGGCGGGACGTGCCAGTCCTTTGCGCGCCAGCAATATCCCGGAAAGCGATGCGATTGGTTTTGGTTCAGCCATTTTTCCTGCCCCCTCCAACGCTTAACCGACGACCCGGCGGCCGAAGCCGCCCATGGGTCGAGCTGCAGCAACTTGAGCGCTGGCTGCAGCAGGCGCACTGAATACAGTGCGGCGGAAGTTTTTCTCAAGCCGGTCGGAGATATAGGCCCACAGCTGAACGACCTCTTGCGAAGACCGGCCCTTGGGGTCGATTTCCATGACGGTGCGGCCGTCGATCATTGAGGCCGCATAATCGGTACGATGATGAAGCGTAATCGGCGCGACCGTGCCATGCTGCGACAAAGCGACAGCAGCCTCGGATGTAATCTTTGCCTTTGGAGTAGCTGCGTTGACCACAAAGATCAGCGGTTTGCCAGCGCGTTCGCAGAGATCGACGGTTGCGCCGACGGCCCGCAAGTCATGCGGGCTCGGGCGGGTCGGCACAACAATCAGTTCCGAGACCGATATAACGCTCTGGATCGCCATGGTAATTGCTGGCGGCGTGTCGATTACGGCCAGCTTGAAGCCCTGCTGGCGCAGGACCGCAAGGTCGGAAGCGAGCCGGGCAACCGTTGTCTGTGCAAAGGCGGGAAGCTCCGCCTCGCGTTCATTCCACCAGTCCGCGAGCGAACCCTGGGGATCGATATCAATCAATACGACAGGCCCGGCACCAGCAAGCTGCGCCTGAACTGCCAAATGGCCCGACAAGGTGGTTTTGCCCGATCCACCCTTCTGTGATGCCAATGCGAGAACCCTCACATCATTCCCCTTTGCAAATGTTTCAAATGGCGATGTGACAGAACAGGGCTAAAAATCCGTTAACGCTGAACAGGATTTCCGGCACGAAGCATCCGGCGCGTCCATGCTATTCCTTAATCGCAAACCTGTGGAAACGGTTCAGTTTGATGCGCAGCATTGGTTAAGCTATTAAGCGCTAAAGTTTACCAAATTTCAGTTTATGTGACGTATCACGCATTGTTCGTGAAAAATGGAGTGACGAGATGGCAACCGGGTCGCAATTCTTTAAACTGGCTGTTGCAGCCCTAGCCATTGCTTCAGCGTCGGCTCCTGCATTTGCAGACGTGAAAGCCGGTGTCGATGCCTGGTCGCGCGGTGAATATGAGGCTGCAGTCAAGCAATGGCGCGAACCTGCGCTCAAAGGCGATCCCGACGCACAGTTCAACATGGGTCAGGCCTATAAAATGGGTCGCGGCGTAAAGGCCGACCTCAATGTCGCGCTCGACTGGTATAAAAAAGCGGCCGCGCAGGGTCATTTGCAAGCTGCGGACAGCTATGGGCATTTGCTGCATTATCAGGGCAAGATTGCCGAAGCGCTGCCTTATTTGCAGGCGTCATCGGACCGCGGCGATCCGCGCGCACAATATCTGCTCGCAACCGAGTTGTTCAATGGCAACAATATGTCGAAGGATTGGGTTCGCGCCTACGCGTTGATG
>CALRMO020000057.1:0-14126 GCA_943369235.1 Sphingomonas paucimobilis | reverse complement strand
GCTGCAATCGCGCGGACGCCTCAAGACCGATTATGGCGAAAAAAGCTTTTCGATCCTGCTGTTTCAGGATCTTTCGATCGTGCCGCTTCTGACGATTGTCGCGGCACTCTCGCGTGCACCCGCCCAAGAAGGCGCGGTCAGTGGCTGGCTTCTGGTCATTTACGCGATATTGGCGATCGTCGGGCTGGTGCTTGCCGGGCGGTATCTGCTTTCACCCTTGCTCAAGCTGGTTGGCAAGATTTCGGAGCGTGAATTGTTCATAGTCACCGGCCTGTTTACGGTGTGCGCCAGCGCCGCTGTTATGCAGATGATTGGTGTCTCGCCTGCACTCGGCGCATTTGTGGCTGGAGTCATGCTGGCTGAATCGCCTTACCGGCACGAACTCGAGGCGGATATCGATCCGTTCCGCTCGATCCTGCTCGGGCTGTTCTTTCTTGCCGTCGGTATGCTCCTCGATCTAGATGTCATTGTGGCCCAGCCGCTGCTGGTCGCTGGACTTGCGCTTGCCCTTATTGCCATAAAGACCGGCACAATCTTCCTCCTCGGGCGATTTTTCGGCCTTACCAGCAGCGCATCGATCATTATGGCATTGTTGCTAAGTCAGGGTGGAGAATTCGGTTTCGTGCTGTTTGCTGCGGCTCAGAATGCCCTACTTATTGAACCTGCGGCCGCCAGCCTATTCGGCGCGGTGGTTACCTTGTCGATGGCTTCCACACCGTTCCTGATGATCCTGGCCGGAAAGCTGGCGGTGAAAAAGGCGGCGAAGGACATCCAGCTCGACGATCCCGAACTTGCCGCGCAGGCGAATGTCATCGTCGTCGGGCACGGTCGTTTTGGCCAGAATGTTGCGCAAATCATGCAGGCGGCCGGACGAAGCGTTACCCTGATCGACATCAATCCCGAGGCCATCGACGTCGCCAACGAATTTGGCCGCAAGGTGTTTTATGGCGACGGCACACGTATCGATCTTTTGCAGCGTGCCGGGGCGGACAAGGCTTGTGCTATTTTCTTCTGCATCGACGACCGCGATCTGACGGCTGAGACGCTTATGCCCGTGCGTCAGACATTCTCCAAAACGCGGATATTCGCGCGCGCTTATGACCGGCGCCAGGCAATAGAATTGATGCCTGACAGCGATATCGGCATTGTCCGCGAAGTCTTCGAATCCTCTGTCAAGATGGCGGCCATGGGGCTGAAATCGCTCGGCGTGGAGAAGCCGCAGATTGAAACTGCGATCGTTGAATTTCGAACCCGCGACCGCGCCCGGCTAAAGGCCCAGTTTCAAACCGGAGACATGCACGCTGGACAGCACCACAGCTTCGGCGGCGATGACTCGGACGATTTTCTGGTCGATCCGGCCTAGCGCGTTTCGGCGTTCAGAAAATTGGCGACATCCGCTAGCACGACATCCTTGCTGAGGAAGGTCTTGCCAATTCCGCGTGCCAGCAAGAAGGGCAGGGTGCCGCCAGACATCTTCTTGTCATGAAGCATGTATTCAACCAGCGCGGCACCGCTATCTTTTACATGGGCTTCGGCAAGCGACGTGGGCAGGCCAGCGCGCTTTAGAACCGAAGCGACGCGGTGAGCGTCGTCCACCGGACACAGCCCCAATCGCGCCGAATACCGAAATGCCAGCGCCATTCCTGCTGCAACCGCTTCGCCGTGAAACAAGATATCGGAAAAGCCGGTCGCTGCCTCCAGCGCGTGGCCGAATGTGTGACCGAGGTTCAATAAGGCCCGCGTTCCGGTCAATTCCTTTTCGTCTGCCGCAACTATGCGTGCTTTGGATTGAACCGAATGAACGATCGCATATTCGCGCGTCGCCGCATCGCCCGCCAGAAACGGCTCTAGATTGGTGTCGCACCAGTCGAAGAAACTATAGTCATCGATAAGGCCATATTTGATCACTTCGGCAAGCCCGGCTGACAATTGCCGGAGCGGCAAGGTCGCGAGCACATCGGGGTCGATCAGAACCAGTGACGGCTGGTGAAATGCGCCGACGAGATTTTTGCCCGCAGCACTGTTAATGGCTGTCTTGCCGCCAACACTACTATCGACCTGCGCCAGCAATGTCGTCGGTATCTGGATGAAAAAACAGCCACGCTTGAGGATATGCGCAGCAAAACCGGTGATGTCGCCGACCACGCCGCCGCCAAGCGCGACTATATGGTCGCTCCGTTCGGCATGCTGGTCGAGGAGCCAGTCGGTCAGCCTTTCCAGCTGGGTCCAGCTTTTTCCTGCCTCACCGCTGGGTAACATAAAGACTTCAGCCTCGATGTTGCTGCGCCGCAGTGTCGCCGTAAAGCGCGGAAGGACATGGATTGCAACATGCTCGTCAGTAACAATTAGCAATCGGCCATCGCGTGCGTATTGTCCGATCAAGCTCGACGCATCGTCGAGCAGCCCCGAAGCTACCTGAATATCATAGGCGCGGTCGGCAAGGTCGACGGTGACGACAGTCATGGCATAATCACTTTCAGGATATTTTCGACCGTTGAGGTATGGGGCGATGCATCGCTGCGGATATGAATATCGGCCGCAGCATAGATAGGATTTCGAATTTTGCTCAGTTCGGTGAGAACCTCGACCGGGTCACGGTCGCGAAGCAATGGACGATGGCTCCGCCGCGCCACGCGTTCGGCCAAAATCTTGATATCCGCATCAAGCCAGATCGATACCGCGCGTTGCAGGATCAGCGCCCGCGTTTCATCGTTGATAAAGGCGCCGCCGCCGGTCGCGATGACCTTTGGCTGGCCATCAATGAGCCTGGCGATGACTCGCCGCTCGCCATCGCGGAAATAGGCTTCGCCGAATTTGTCGAACATTTCGGCAATGGTCATGCTTGCCGCCGACTCGATTTCTTCATCGGCATCCACAAATTCGAGACCGAGCCGGGCGGCCAGACGTTTGCCGATGCTGGTTTTGCCCACACCCATCATGCCCACGAGCACAATCGGGCGAGCTGTCACACCCTTCACCGGTAAAATAGGCTCTGCGCCGTCCTGTTTGTCGTGTGACCCCATTGCGACACGCCCTATATATCGGCTAGACATCGTCGGGAAGCGATTTGCCACGTAACGGACCAGGAACCGAATTGGAAAATCTGTTTGAGAATGCGTCTTGGCAGATGGAAAAGAATATCGGCGTGGCTGCCGCTATTGCTTGTATCGGTTGCGATAATGATGTTTTGGCTGGCGTGGCTCGGCGGGGAACGCCCAATGAAAGTGCATGAAATTCCGGTTGAAATACCGACAGAAAAAGCGGGTTCGCGTCATTGACTGATATAAAAACCAAGACGGGATTACTGCTTGCGAGCGGTCTGGCGATTGTTTTCGCGATCCCCGCGCTCGGCCAGCAGGGACCGGAATCGCTGTTGCCCGAAGGTTTCGGCGATCCGGCCCCGCCCCCAGCACCACCCGGCAATCGGCCGCCGGTAGCTGGGCCAGTTGCGCCAGGCTCCGTGACCTCGCCAATTCCAACATCGACAGCCCCGATTGTCCCGGGCGCCGACAGTGCAGCCGATGGGGAGGACGAAGAGGACGACGAGCAAGACGAGGAGGAGCTTGTCATTAAATATGACGTTCCGCCCGCAGCACGTCGTTCGCTTTCGGCGGTTGGAATAATCTCGCCGGCTTCGGGGGGCTTTCCGGCTGACGCGTTTGGGACCACCGATGGCATGTTCTTGAAGCAGGTCGCAGCCCGGACAACAGGTCCGATTGCGTCGCGTTGGGGGTCGATTATGACGCGCAGGCTGTTGGCCAGCCGCACGAACACGCCCCTTGGCGTGAATGGCGCGGATTGGACGGCCGAGCGTGCATGGTTGTTGCTGCGCATGGGCGACTCGGTTGTTGCAAGACAGCTTGTGCAGTCCGTCGATGCGGGGAATTATACCAAGCGCTTGCTCCAGGTGTCGATGCAGGCGTTTCTCGCAAATGGCGATCTGTCGGGCATCTGTCCGCTGACCGAAGGTGGTGTGCGGCTCGTTAATGACGGCCGATGGAAAATGTCGCGGGCAATCTGTGCATCGCTTTCGGGAGAGCAAGGCAGTGCTACCGCATTTATCAATCAGGGGCGATACCAAGGCTGGGTCCGGGGCGTCGATTATCGGCTGACGGAAAAGGCGGTGGGCGCCGGGATCAATGGGCGACGCTCGGTCAAGATCGAGTGGGAAGGCGTCGAAGGCATGAACCCCTGGCGTTTCGGCCTTGCGTCAGCGACTGGACTTGAACCGCCCGCGCGTCTTTTTGCCGATAGCGGACGCCAGATTGCGGGATGGCGCGCGCAGCTTCCGATGTTCACGCCGGACGTCCGCGCTAAATATGCGTTCGGCGCGGCCGCTCTGGGCGTTTTGTCCAATCGGGAAATGGTCGATCTTTACGCACAGATACTGGAAAATCAGGACGCTGCGGACACCTTGCTTACCCGGGCGGAGAGCCTGCGCATGGCCTATACCGGCTCTGGCGATGCCGCCAAGGTGGGCGCGATGTCGGCCATCTGGACCGGCGCGGCCGGTGCGGACTATCATGGAGCGCTGGTACTGACGGCGCGGGCTGCGGCCCTGATCCGGCCAGACGATGCGCATTCGGGTGCTGCCGACCAGCTTGTTGCATCGATGTTTACTGCAGGGCTGGATAATTCGGCGGCGCGCTGGTCAGGCGTCGTGGCGGATGGATCGCTTGGATGGGCATTGATTGCAGTAGGCGCACCCGGCCGGAATGCCGCCGTCGGAATGGGATCGCTCGATGATTTCTATGGCAAGGACAACAGCGATAATGGGCATAAATCCGCACTGTTGCTGGCCGGTTTGGCGGGCCTTGGACGGGTCGATGCGGGCGCTCAAGCTGATTTCGCAGGGGACCTAAACGTCAACGTCACCAGACAAACCGCCTGGTCGAAGGCGATCATGGCGGCCGCCGAAAGAGGCGAGCAGGGCACCGTGGCGCTAATGGCCGCCGCTGGCTTGCAAGCGCCGTCATGGTCTCTGGTTCCTGCCAACCATCTCTACTATATCGTCCGTGCACTTCGCGAAGTTGGTCTTGACGCGGAAGCGCGGATGATCGCCGCCGAAGCGGTCACGTTCGGCTGACCAATTCGGTCGGTATCGAAATAAGGTCACCATGACAGAGTCAGATCGTGCCCTCATTGACCGGTTTCTCGAAATGATGGCGGCAGAACGCGGTGTTGCCCGCAACACGATTTCCGCATATCGCAGCGATCTCGCCGCTGCATCTGACATTCTCTCAGGCAAACTCGCTTCAGCCGATGCGGTAATGCTGGCTGATCTTGCAAGCAGGTGGAGCCAATTGGCAAACAGTTCTGTGGCGCGAAAGGCGTCAGCGCTCCGGCGGTTTTATGGCTTCCTTCATGAAGAAGGGTTCCGCAAGGACGATCCGTCGCCAGCCTTGCCCAAGCCAGCGCAAGCACGGACTTTGCCCAAGATTCTGAACAGAGACGAGGTGGATCGTCTCTTTCGGTCGATCGAAGTCGGCCTGGCGAAACCACAGCCTATCCCAGCCGACTATCGTTTGGCGGCGCTGATCGAACTATTGTACGGCTCGGGCCTGCGGGCATCGGAGCTTGTTGCCTTGCCGCGTACTTCGGTGGCCGCTGACCGGCCGTTCATCATAGTCACGGGGAAAGGATCGAAAGAACGCCTGGTTCCGATTTCCGACCGTGCGCGCCATGCAGTCGGAATCTGGCAAGCTTTCGTGCCGCGAGAATCGCGCTATCTTTTTCCGTCGCGCAGCGGCCATATCAGCCGGATTCGCTTGTTCCAGATTATCAAGGCATTGGCCGCAGCTTCGGATATTGATCCCGCCAGAGTTAGCCCGCACGTGTTGCGCCATGCCTTTGCAACGCACCTGCTGGCCGGCGGGGCGAACGTGCGTGCCTTGCAGGCCATGCTTGGTCATGCCGACATCGCAACCACCCAGATTTACACGCATGTCGACTCCAGCCGGCTGGTCGAGCTCGTCAACAAGCGGCATCCGCTGGCAAAGCGCACGTTGACCCGCAGCGTTGCAGCCTCTACCTCGCAGCCATGACTGTATATCTGGATTTTGAGAAGCCGATTGCTGCGCTTGAAGCGCGTATCATCGAGTTGCAGGAGGCCGCGAACGACAGCGAAGTTGACGTTACCGCCGAAATCACGAAGCTGCGTGACAAGGCTGACAAGCAACTGCGTGACACCTATGACAAGCTTTCGGCTTGGCAGAAAGCACAAGTCGCGCGTCACCCCGAGCGGCCGCATTTCAAGCATTTCGTGACGTCTATGGTCAGTGACTTCATGCCGCTTGCAGGCGACCGGGCGTTTGCAGACGATCAGGCGATATTGGGCGGGCTGGCCCGGCTCGGCGATCGCAAGATCATGCTGATCGGGCATGAAAAGGGTGACGATACGCAAAGTCGGCTTCGGCACAATTTTGGCATGGGAAAGCCAGAAGGCTATCGCAAGGCGATCCGGCTGATGGAACTGGCCGACCGTTTTGGACTGCCCGTGGTCAGTCTGGTTGATACTTCTGGCGCCTTTCCTGGCATTCAGGCCGAAGAACGCGGGCAGGCCGAAGCAATCGCCCGGTCTACCGAGAAATGCTTGCAACTCGGGGTGCCGATGATTGCCTGCATCGTAGGCGAAGGCGGATCGGGTGGCGCCGTCGCGCTGGCTGCAGCCGACCGGGTGTTGATGTTCGAACATGCCGTCTATTCTGTAATTTCGCCCGAGGGTTGCGCATCGATTTTATGGCGCACCGGCGACAAGGCGGCTGACGCCGCGCAGGCGATGAAGATGACGGCAGCCGATCTAAAGGCCCTCGGTGTGATCGACCGGATTGTAAAAGAACCTATGGGCGGTGCGCACCGCGATCGTCCGCTTGCGACGGCCGCAATCGGCAAGGCGATTGGCGAAGAACTCAATGCCCTGACCCGGTTCTCGCCCAAGGAATTGCTTCAGCAGCGTCGGGCAAAGTTTTTGGCAATGGGTGCTTGAAATCGCACAACCTATTGGCCTGCATTAAATTTTACGTCGGATGGATCGAAAACATGGTATCTCTGGTTGATATAGCCGGAGGAGATCACTCATGTTGAATCGTGGAAAATTGGTCGCATTGGGAGCGGCGGCGTTTCTATTTTCGACTGTAAATATTGCAGTCCCGGTTGAAGCCAAAAAGCAGAAGGCTTCGGTCCCTAAACCATTCTCGGCAACCGAGAAATCCGAAGGGGCGAAATATCATCCCGAGATTCTCAAGGAATTCGGTGGTCCGTTGCAAAGCGCCCAGACGGCCTATGTTGTTCGCGTTGGCAAGAATATCGCATTACAATCGGGTCTTGGTAGTGAAAACGACTTTAACGTCACGCTCCTGAATTCCTCCGTCAACAACGCCTTCGCGATTCCGGGGGGATATATCTACATCACTCGCCAATTGGTTGCGCTTTGCAACAGCGAGGCAGAAATGGCGGGCGTGCTCGGTCACGAGGTTGGTCACACAGCGGCAAGACATAGCCAAAAGCGCCAGCAACGCGCGACAATTGCGAATATTCTGGGCGCTGGCGGTGCGATACTGGGCTCCGTGCTCGGCGATAATGGTGGTTTGCTAGGCGCACTTGGTGGTGGGCTCAAGCAATATTCGGGTGTCGCGGCGCAATTTTTTACCCTCAAATATTCCCGCACGCAGGAAGAAGAGGCCGATGATTTTGGCATCCGCTACCTGAGCAAAGCGGGATATGACCCCAGTGCCCTGTCGTCGATGCTTAATTCGCTTGCCTTGCAAACCAGTCTCGATTCGCGGATTGCAGGGATGGGAGACAGCAGAGTGCCCGAATGGGCGAGCACGCACCCCGATCCTGCACGGCGAGTTGTCCGTGCTGCAAGCAACGCCAAGAGCTATCCGGTTAGTTCTAATCGAAACGCGGACGCGCATTTTACCGCTATCAACGGCATGCTGTACGGCGATGATCCCGCTCAAGGCGTGGTCGAAGGGCAGAACTTACTTCACCCTGATATCAAAATGAAATTTACCGCGCCGACCGGTTTTGGATTGCAAAACGGAACTGACGCGGTTTCGATCAACGGCAATGGCGGTAAGGCAATTTTCGCGCAAGCCAGTTTTACAGGCGACCGCGAAGCTTATATCACAGCGGCGCTGAAATCGGTATCGGGACAAAATCAGACCATCCCGGCAGGCGAGGTCCGGCAGACCAGGATTAACGGAATTCCTGCTTTTTATTCATCGACCGTCGTAAATACGCAGGAAGGCGCGCGCGAGGTTTCCGTGTTTGCGTATGAATGGGGCGGCAATGTCGGCTATCATTTTGTTACAATCTCGAATGCCAATGCCAATCCGTTTATCGGCATGTTCAACAGTATGGCCAGACTGACCAATGCACAGGCGGCTGATATCAAACCACGCAAGCTGCGGATTGTAAGCGTTGGCCGTGCGGACAATGTAGCGTCGCTGGCGCGACAGATGGCCTACACCTCTATGCAAACAGACCGCTTTCTGGCGCTTAATGGACTGACGGGTACCGCCACGTTGCGGCAGGGCCAAAAGGTCAAGATCGTGACTTACTGACAAGAAAAAAGGCGGCGACCGAAGTCACCGCCCCTTTTTTTACAAATCAACGCGATTCGATTAATTACTCATGTTTTAGTCATGTTGTTGCTGACCTTGCTGAAGGTGTTCGACAGGTTGGTGCCGAGCGCGCTCATCGCGGTGATTGCTGCGACTGCGATGAGAGCGGCGATCAGGCCATACTCGATTGCAGTTGCGCCGTCTTCGTTCTTGAAGAGTTTCTTGATAACTTTCATTTTAGGTCTCCTGTTGCTTGTTCAATTCACCCGAGCGAATATTGGAAACAATATCCGGTTCTTGGTTCGATAATGTTAAATCGCTACTGAAACATTAACGTCGCTCAACTGGTCACGTTGAGGATCTTGTTCGACACGCCGTTCCACATTCCTTGCGAACTCGTGCCAAACTGTCCCATAGACGCTACGATTGCGATAACGATCAATGACACTATCAAACCATACTCCACTGCCGTCGCACCCTGTTCGCATCGGTTGATGCGCCGAATTAGTTCCAACATATTTGGCCCCACTTCATTCCCTGGTTGCGAGCAATCGATATCTCCCACACAAGCGTTAACAAAACCTTGCAAGACAATGAGAAAATGGAAGAAAATCCGACAATACTGTTTGTGGTTGCCGTCGCGTTAACCAACCAAGCCGGTGAAATATTGATGCAAAAGCGGTCGGTTGGCCGCCAGATGGCGGGTCTGTGGGAGTTCCCGGGCGGCAAGGTCGAAGCGGGCGAATCGCCCGAATCAGCATTGGTTAGAGAACTTCGGGAAGAACTCGGCATTGAAGTCGACGCGCGAAATCTTGTGCCGCTGACCTTTGCGAGCGAGCCGCTGGGAGATAAAAATCTGCTTTTGTTGCTGTATAGATGTCGTCATTGGCGCGGCGAACCCGAAGCGCTGGACGCAGAAGCCCTCCTATGGCTGCTGCCGCAAAATATGGATGATTATCCAATGCCGCCTGCAGATCGTCCGCTGGTTCTGGCGCTGCAAAAAGTCAGTTTTTAGTCGGGCGTTGCAAGAACGCCGAGAGCGAAACCTGTCCGCTGCCTCGTTCAGCAGGGCGAGGCTGATGCGGCGCGGGTGCCCAGCCGCTCAGGAAGATATGCGCAAACTGTTCGTCGACCCTGCCATCTTTGCCAGCGCGCGACGACCATTGAAGGTCAAGTTGCTGCATGAAATCCCGGCCCATATATTTGCGCGGTCCAGCGAGTGCGTTGCCCAGGCCGGCGTCGCGGATATCGCCAACCAGCCTGCGCCATCCGGAATATCGCACCGCCATTATGTCAAGGTCAGCGACTGGCAGCGCGAAACCAGCGCGCGTCAACAGATCGGCGGCGGTTCGGATATCGATCTGCGGATGAACATGCGGAGTAGCGCTTTCATGCTCTGCTGCCAGCATAACCGATTTTAGCGTCGGGAGCGTTCCTGCACCAAATATATGCCCGAGGAAAAGTCCGTCGGGTTTCAATATCCGCCGGATCTGGATCAACGCGCCAGGTAAATCGTTGACGCTATCAAGCGTGCCTGCGGAAATGACCAGGTCAAAGCTTTCGGGGCCGAATGGCAGTCGGTCTTCGTCAACCACGCCCGCTTCGCCAACGTCGGTCAGCGGAGCAAGCACGACATTGCTGTGCGCATCGGGTATAATCGTGTCCGCAAACCCGGCAATCGGTCCAAGGAGCAGGACGCGCTCGAACGTGCGTGTCACGACTGCCAGGCGCTCGGCGAGATCGTCGGCGATGTAGTTCCACAAAAACGAACTTGTCGTACGCATGCCAGCCCGCTGCCGCAGCAGCCTGCGACGCCGACGGTCGAAAATCTCGGGTGGCTGGTTATCCCTGTTCATTTGGTCCTTGTGCAGACAGCTTCATTATCGGACAAGTCCAACATGGCGCCCAGATCCCGATTTTTTAATGCGATGGTGGATCTGGTCTTGCCCGAACGATGTCCATGCTGTGGCACGATCACGTCCTCCGGCGGTCCATTCTGCGCCGAATGCTGGCAAAAGCTTCATTTCCTCAACCCGCCATGGTGCAGCACCTGCGCATCCCCGTTTCAGTTTGATCGGGGCGAGGACGCGGTTTGCGCTTCCTGTCTGAATCGCCCGCCAGTGCATGACGGCATCCGTGCGGCGGTCAAATATGACAATCTGTCATCTCAGGTTGTGCTTCGGCTGAAATATGGCGGGAAGGTCGGGGTCGCCAAAATGATCGCCAAGCAGCTCGCGCGGCATCTGCCAGATGATCGGGCCGGGACCATCATTACACCGGTGCCACTGCACTGGACCCGCATGTGGTCGCGCAGCTTCAACCAGTCGGCGCTGATTGCAGCGGAGCTTGGGCGAATTGGCGGGCTTGATTATTTCCCTGATTTGCTTGTCCGGTTACGCAAGACACCAGCTATGCGGGGAATGAGCGCGAAAGAGCGGCGCGCGGCCGTCAGCAAGGCCTTTGCGGTTCGCCCGCGCTGGGAAACACGATTTTCCGGACGCAAGGTTATTCTCGTCGACGATGTCCTGACCACGGGCGCAACGAGCGATGGATGTATCAGGGCGCTCAAAAAAGGTGGTGCAGCCTCGGTGCAACTGTTTTGCTGGGCGCGCGCATTACGCGGCGAAGCGGCGGAAGCAGGTGAAATTGCCATGCTTGACGCTTGACTTGGCCAGGTCGCGGCACCATTTCATATTCATGACAGCCAAAGTTGAAATCTACACCAAATTCGGATGCCCCTATTGTGTCCGCGCCAAGCATCTGCTCGACAACAAGGGCGTTGCTTATGACGAGTATGACGTGACGATGGGCGGCGCCCGTCGGCAGGAAATGGTGGATCGCGCACCCGGGGCCCGCACCGTTCCGCAAATCTTCATCAATGACAGGGCGATCGGCGGTAGCGACGATCTGCAAGCGCTTGATCGGCAGGGCAAGCTCAACGATATGCTGGCGGATAATCCCGCCTGATGATAGCATTCGACCTGAAGTGCAGCGGAGGCCACATGTTTGAGGGCTGGTTTGCGTCAGCGGCCGACTTTTCTGCCCAGCAAGCGAACGGCTTGCTCGCCTGTCCGGTCTGCGACGATGTGATGGTGCACAAGGCGCTTTCGGTTCCGAATGTCGGGCGCAAGGGCAACCGGGCGACTGTGGTTCCGGTGCCGACCGCCACGCCCGTCGAGCCGGTCAGTGGCGAGGTGGTCAATACGCCGTCGCTTCCACCCGCCATGGTCGAAATGATGCACAAGCTTGCCGCCGCGCAAACCGAGATGCTGAAACAATCGGACTGGGTCGGCCGCGAATTTGCGGAAACGGCGAGGGCCATTCATTATGGCGAAGAGGCCGACCGGCTGATCCATGGCGAAACCAGCGCCGATGAAGCAGAGGCACTGGCGGAGGAGGGCATAAATGTCGCCCCGTTGCCATTCCCGGTCATTCCGCCAGCGGCAAAAAATTGACCCTGTAATATCGCCCCGCTATGGCTGCGCCTGCGCACCCATAGCTCAGCAGGATAGAGCATCAGATTCCTAATCTGGGGGCCACTGGTTCGAATCCAGTTGGGTGCACCAGTTTTTCTGCGGCCGCATAAAAAAGGCCCGCCGCTGTAATTACAGGGCGGGCCGTTTTATTGTCAGCGCGCGAAATTACTTCGCCGCTTCCTTCATGTCCTTGCCAGCTTCTTCCACCGCTGCGCCGGTTGCTGCGGTAGCGTCCTTGGCTGCGTCTGCAGTTGCATCAGCGGCATCGCCGGCTGCAGCCGCGGTTGCATCGGCAGCGCCTTCAGCAGCTTCCATTGCATTGTCGGCGCCAGCTTCAACGGCATTACCCGTTGCATCGGCGGCTTCAACGGTTTCTTCGGCGGCCTTGTCACCTTCTTTGCCACATGCGCTGAGCGACGCGGCAAAGGCGAGGGCGGCGACGGTTGCGACTAATTTCTTCATTGTATTTCTCCTTGATCCCATAACCCCTAGCGGGACGTCAGGCCTAACGGATGAAGCCGCCCGTATGCAACCATTTTTGCACAACCCTGTTCACGACCTCATGCATCGACACCGCGCGCCTTCCCCCATTGGCGGGCAAAGGTATAGCCAAGATAGCCGGTGCCGAACAACGCGTAGAGCGGTTCTGGCAGGCCATTGAGATAGGCATTCATGCCGCTGGCAATATCCGCAGCCGCCTCGGGCCTGATGGCTGCAAGCAGCCCCATGGGAATGGCCCACAGGATCATGGCATACATGATATAGAGAAAACTGGGTCGCGCGCGGCTGGTCCATGGGTCGTTCGACTGTGCCTCGGCAAGGATCGCCGACAGCTGCGTGCGCAGCGCCTCCATCTCCTGGCCGCCCTGCAGTTTGATCAGTTCGAGCTTCGCCGCGTCGCGCGCCTTGGGGTCGGGGATGATCTTGTCGATCAGGCTGGCAATGGGCCCGATAATGCCTTCGATGATACTCATGATAGGTCTCCTTTAATATTGGAAGTTGCCGAAGGTGTCGCGTAAGCGATAAATTATCCGATACGGTTCGCGAGCCAGCCGTACAGAAACGCCTCTTGCGACGGGCGGGTCTCGGCCAGCCGGACATAGTGCGCGCCTTGCAACGCCTCGACGGCCTTGAGCAGGACATCCTCCCCGCCAGCGCCGCGTTTGCGCAAGAATGCGGCGAGCGCGAGCAGCGTCGCCGGGCCGACACGGCGGTCGACGGTCAGGTCGGCATAATCGCGGGCATTGCGGTTGAGCGCGTTGAGCGCCCGCTGCAGAAACCCGGTCGCGGTGCCCGTGCCCATATTGATGCCGGTATCGAACAGCTCGGCGGCAAGGTTCGGCGCGACTTCGGCGATCTTGTCGAACGCCGGGGCAACCCAGTACAGCCGTTTGTAAATGGCGGCAGCATCGCTTTGGGGCAAATGGCGCATATCATCCATATACCCCTGCCGCCGCGCCACAGCCTCAGTAATCCCCCACCGCGTCGGCCCACCGCGATCGGCAGGATGATCGACATACCCGCCCTCACGATCGATGACATCCTCAATCAACTCGTCAATCCGGTAATCCAACATCGCAAACCCTCACTTTCGCGAATCAACATAACCAATATGGTTATTTGTAGGAAAGCTGAATTTGGGAAATGGCGGTGGAGAAGGTGTTTCGAGAGCGATTATCGATAATTTTTGTACGAATTCTAGGTGTCGGCTTGAGAGCCGCGCTTCCAGCGTCGATTATCGTTTGCGACAAAAGGTGAGTCGGGCGTGTTAGCCTGTTTGTTGACGTATTTGTAATTCCCGAAATTGCAGACAGGAAGCGGGACATAATCGACGTTATGGAGATTGTGGGTGTGCTGCGCACCCGGGACCCCGCCTACTGACTGAACCAACGGCAGGTAACGAAGGCTTGAGTTGGTTACCTGAATGTCTCGTTTGTTGTGAATTCTGTTGATAAAGTCGCTGTTGGCGGCGTCGATGGTAGTGGCCGGACGAAGGCGAGCAACAGTGGCGGCTTTTTCAGGCGGCGGCTGCGACCGGGATTGGGAGCAGTATGGCTAGTTTGCGCAAGTTTTGGGCTGCAGC
>CALRMO020000056.1:0-14395 GCA_943369235.1 Sphingomonas paucimobilis | reverse complement strand
CTCGATGTCGGCTCATCACATCCTGGGGCTGGAGCAGGTCCCAAGGGTTTGGCTGTTCGCCAATTAAAGTGGTACGTGAGCTGGGTTCAGAACGTCGCGAGACAGTTTGGTCCCTATCTGCCGTGGGCGTCGAAATTTGAGAGGAGTTGTCCCTAGTACGAGAGGACCGGGATGAACATACCTCTGGTGTACCTGTCGTGGCGCCAGCCGCGCAGCAGGGTAGCTATGTATGGACGGGATAACCGCTGAAAGCATCTAAGCGGGAAGCCTCCCTCGAGATTATATTTCATCGAGTCGTAGTAGACCACTACGTTGATAGGTTGGGTGTGGAAGCGCAGTAATGCGTGAAGCTAACCAATCCTAATTACTCTTTTCGCGCTTGGTCAAAGAGTCCCACCATCAATGACAGTGCTGATGACCTCAGCCGCGTCGATGGCGGATGATTATGATCACACTAGATAATATATTAACTGCACGGGTATCGATTATAACCCAATTACACTTATGTGTGGACGCGGTGCCTGAGGGCATCGCTCCATATTGTGAGCGCCTGCTTCATTGCTTGGTGACCATAGCGTTTGTGACCCACCCGATCCCATCCCGAACTCGGCCGTGAAACCAGACTGCGCCGATGGTACTACCGCTTAAGCGTTGGAAGAGTAGGGCGTCGCCAGGCATTGCAGCCGGCGCTTGCTAGCATAAGTGAGATTTGGAAAAACCCATTCATAATTCAAAAGGCGGACCGCTGTCGTTCATTCGACGGATGTCCGCCTTTTTTGGTTTCTGGCGGTCCTGAAATGGATCGCGAGATCGGCGACAGAGATGTCGCTTCGTTGGTAGCGCGGGATGGAGCAGCCCGCCGCCGTTTTGCAGATGCAAAACGGGAAACAAAAAAGGCTTCCGGGCGACAGAGATGTCGTCTCGTTGGTGGCGCGGGATGGAGCAGCCCGGTAGCTCGTCAGGCTCATAACCTGAAGGTCGTAGGTTCAAATCCTACTCCCGCAACCAACGCAAAAGCTTAGCGGCAAAGCCGCTTAGCGTTGCGTTGCCCCGGACTTGATCCGGGGCCTGATGCAACCAAGCACCAACCTAGAAAACAGGCCCCCTCGCGGGGCCTTTTTTGTTTGGCTGTTGTGAGGGCTGGATGTGAAGCTCGTTCAGCCGGAGCAATGGCAAAGCCATTGCGGAGACCACGGCGCAGCCGTGAAATCCTACTCCCGCAACCAAACAAAAAACCCCGCCTTGTGTGGGGTTTTGTTTGGTTTTGGGCGATTGTGGATTTGATCCTCGTTCAGCCGTAGCAACGACGCGGAGAATTTTAATGTTCTGATGCGGCGTATTTTGGCTGCTAATTTAGATGCCTTAATTTCGCTCGTTGCGATTCGCGCCAATTTCGTTTCGATCAATATCGAGGAGAATGCTAAGGTCAAAACAGTTAGAAAACCCCAAATAAATGGGGTGTTGCCGACACGCGAGTCTAGCCGAATTCACGCTGGTTATTTCAAAAGTGATCTAGCCAAAAAAAACGCCGCCCTTTCGGGCGGCGCACTCAGCGTATAATCAAAATGTTTTAACCGCCAGTGCTCATGATAATGCTCCTAATTGGGTCGGTAAAAAATCTGCGCGACCTTCATGCCGTATTTGTGCATTAAATCCTACATGTCAAGACTGCTAAGAAAGATGCTCATAAAGAATCACCTCACCTGCAGCTACTTCCATAACGCATAACCATGGTAGAAGTTTCTTAAAATTTCGTTCCGTCGGCAATATTATTTTTTCTGCTTGCGCTTCACCTCCATGCGCAAGCCCATGACGGATGCTTCGCAATACTCTCGCCACATTCTCCATTCCACGAGGTCCAAACGATGCTGAATCTTTGGTATCCGCAACCACGGCCTTTTCAAAAAAACCTCCATCGAGCTGCAAGTCTGATGTAAACGCATCAGGATTGAGGCATATTTCTCTCCACACCTTTTCCTCATCTACCAATTCGTTAAACATCTGACCAAACCGCTGAGATTCGTGACTGCTTTCCCGCAAAACGCCGGCGGCTCTGTCTATCGTGCGCTCGATGGAACCGGACGCCGCTGGGTCTGCCAATATTTTGTGAATTTTTTGCCTTTGCTCCATTTTGAGATAAGACGTGCTGACGTATTCCAGTATCCGGTAATAGAGTAAGAATTTCGTCGTAAATTCTTGGTTACGAGCAGCTAACCAAAATGCCAAAAGCACTTGATCGAGCTTGCGACACTTTATCGCGACGGGGAAGCTACCGTTTTCGAAACGGGTTTTCGGTTTAGAATTATACTCGTCATCGTCGGGATGGATAATAATAAATGGCGACAGACTATCGAAATAAGTTAGGTGAAAATTCAGATTTCGAATGATTTCGAAACAAAATTCGGGATCCTCTAAACTCAGGCCTTTTATATAGAAAGATAATGGATCGCCAAAAGCATCCTTGCGATCGGGATATCGTGCATAACTCGCGAACGACTGTAAATTCCTGAATGCTGTTTCAGAAGCTTTTAGGAAAATTGTCTGCTTAGCTAATGCGAGTAGCCGCGAACTAGACTTTCCGAATTCGCACGAAACCGTTGTTCCATCGATATTTATATCAAATTTGCGACCAATGATATCGCGCTGATTTTCACTCAGCTTATAAGCCGTCCAGATAATTTCGATATCATTGGTATCTGTGTGCACGATTGCGGAAAGCCGAGGATGCAGGAATACATTATTTAAAGCATCGACCGCAGATTTATGAATGCCCTCGTTGCTATCAAATACAACAAACGCAATGGAAGGATCTCCCCAAGGGGACCTCAATAGCCATCGATCAAATTCGTTGACGGTCGACAAATCCAATTTTGTTTCGGGGTGCCTGTCCAAATATCCCTGAAGCCGATTTTTCAGAGCTCTTACACCAAGCTTCTTTTTCTTTTTCGGTTCCATATGCCCTCCCTAAAAACACCCTGCAGTTGTGTTACTCTAATTAGACGAAAATTTTGATATTTAACAATGATCGATCAAGTGTAAAAAGGACAACAGCATTTTGCTAGTCCTAATACTTGGAAGAATAATTGGAAATGTTTGACTAGTCCGTTCACAATGCCCCAACCCCACACCCTAAACTGGGCAACCCCCACCGACTATGACGCCCTCGCCGACATCGTCTTCGACGCCGTCCGCAATGGCCCCAGCAAATATACGCAAAGCCAACGCGCGGCGTGGGTTCCGGTGCGCCCTTCGACAGGCTCAGGAGTCGGGGCGGGGTGGGCGGCGCGCTTGCAGGGGCAGGTCATTGCCATCGCCCGCAACGAGACCCGCGCCATCGGCTTTATGACCCTCGCGCCCGAAGGCTATATCGACTTCGCCTATATCCGGCCAGATGCTTCCTTCGTCCTTCGACAGGCTCAGGAGTCTCAGGATCACCGGCCTGTTCCGGCGGCTGTTCGCCATGATCAAAAACAAAGCCCGTGAACTCCTGAGCCTGTCGAAGGGCGAACCCCGTCGCCAGACCCATGCCAGCCTAGTGGCCGAGCCCGCCTTCGCCGACTCCTGAGCCTGTCGAAGGGGGCTTTGTTGTGGTCGAACGCGAGGTTGTCCGGATCAGTGACGAAAGCCTCGAACGCGCCATGATGGAGAAAGTGCTGACCGCTCCCTCTCTCCTTTAGGGGAGAGGATAGGCAGGCTTGGTGACTTGTCGCCTAGCCGAACTTGGAGAGGGGGCGACGGTTAGGTTTGTGCGCGAACTCCCCCTCTCAACTTCGACTAGCCGCTTGGAGCGGCAAGTCTTCGTATCTCTCCCCTTAAGGGGAGAGAGATGGCGCACCTTGCAATGTTGGATTTGGCCTGTCAGCATTGCAGCCTACATCGCCAACCACCCGATGGCTGTCGGGTGCGACCAGCCACTGCCACCCCGCGCTTAAAGCAACAAAGGATACAAGACCGGGGGGGCACATCGGTATCCTTTGTATCTTTAGGGGCGAAAAGGACGCGCTTTCGGCAGGGTGACGGCCGGGCCCTTCGGCGGCGGTCGTGCCGACTCAGCGTGAATTCGCGACGCCCGCCCCGCCATCCTGAAACCGCTTGTCGCACCCGTGCCTCACCACATCCCCGGGTGCCGTTGCCTGCAAAATCTGTTCATCTGCCAGCAAGGCCGGTTTGACCAACCCCTTCCGTGCATAGCGTCAAGGCGCGGCCCTTTGGCTGTGCAAACAAAACGAGATGAAGGGGGCTTCCAAACCGCCGGTACGCCATCACAGGGGGCTGGCCGGCAAATGTCTAAGGGAGACCGACATGAAAATGATTTCCAGAAAACCCGAAACCCTCGCGCTGCTGGCCATGCTTGCCTTTTCGGCATCGGCGAGCGTTGCAGCGCAGGATCAGCAGGAACCAGAACCCGCCGAAGCCGCCGATGAAAGCAACGTCGGCCCGGAAGCTGGCCCGGAAGCTGGCACGATCGTTACCGGGACGCCGCCAGCGGATTTGACCGAGCTGCCCAAAGGCCCGGACATCAAGGGCTTTATCTCGGCGAGAAAGGATGACCGCGTTCAGGTGACTGGCCCCGACGGCACGAAAACCGTGCTGTCGCTGAGCGAGACGACTCAGGTCCGCTCGAGCTCCGGCCTGTTTGGGCTTGGACGCACCAAGCTTGCGACGGACCAGTTGCTCAATGGTCTGCCGGTGACGGCCAAGACCGTGCAGTGGGGCGGCGGCCTGGTTGCCAGCTCGATCAAGCTTCAGAACAAGGATCTGCGCACCGCGAGCATGATCCGCAACGGCACCGAGCAGGGCTTTGCCGAGCAGACCGCCGCGACCGAAGCGCTGCGCAGCCGTGTTGCCGATATCGACCAGTATAATGTGAAGGGCACAACCAACGTCTATTTCGACACCGGCAAATGGCAGCTGTCACAACAGGCGCAGGCCGAACTTTGCAATGCAGCAACGCAGGCGGGTGCCACGGACAATGCACTGATGCTCGTTGTCGGCTATACCGATTCGACCGGCGATTATGATTATAATCAGACGCTCAGCGAGAAGCGCGCGTCGAAGGTTGTGAACCATCTGCAACAAGCGTGCGGCTGGAAACCCTACCGGATGCTGACCCCCACCGGAATGGCCGAGGCCGATCCGACCGCGGATAACAGCACTGAAGAGGGCAAGGCGCAAAACCGCCGCGTTGCCGTCAATATCCTCGTCAGCAAGAGCGTCGACGGGCTTTAATACAGTTCGGGGTGGGTTCGCGCCCACCCCGGCTTTGTCTGCGCGCGTTTCCGCTTAGCGTCGTTCGCCGAAAAAACAGCGTTCTCTATCGAAGCTCCGCCCAATCGGCTTGCCCAATGCCGTCAGCCATGACAGCCTGCGCTACAGCCAGTCAGGGGGAGCTTTTTGCAATGAAGTCATTGATCAAATCCGCGTTGCTTGCAGGCGTGTCGTTCGCTTCAGCCGGAGCGATGGCGCAGGACAAGCCCGCCGATGAGCAGCCCAAATGGGACGTCGCCGCGCCTCCCGGTCTGACTATCCGGCAGATCGAGATCACCACCGACCAGGGTTCGTGGATGAATCTCGATCTCAGCCCCGATGGCAGGACGCTGGCGTTCGACCTGCTGGGCGACATCTACACGATGCCGGTCAGCGGCGGCACGCCAACACGGATCGCCGAGGGCTTGCCCTTCGAAACCCAGCCGCGCTTTTCCCCCGATGGTCGGCGCATCGCCTTTACCTCCGATCGTGGTGGCGGCGACAATATCTGGATCATGAACGCCGATGGCTCCGACAAGCGGCAGCTAACCAAAGAGGATTTCCGCCTGCTCAACCAGCCAAGCTGGAGCCCCGATGGCCGCTTCATCGCGGCGAAGAAGCATTTCACCACGGGGCGGTCGCTCGGCACGGGCGAGGTCTGGCTCTACCACGTCTCGGGCGGCGGCGGGGTCCAGCTTGTCAAGAAGCCCAGCGAGCAGCATCAGAAGGAACTTGGAGAGCCCATTTACGCCCCTGACGGCAAGCATATCTATTACACCCGCAACATCACGCCGGGGCCGATTTTTGAATATGCGCAAGATTCCAACGGGCGCCTGTTCGATATCGAGCGGTACGATATCGATACCGGAGAGACCGAGACTGCGGTTGGCGGCGTCGGTGGTTCGGTTCGTCCGACGCCCTCGCCCGACGGCAAGAAGATAGTCTTTGTCCGCCGCGAGGGCACGCGGTCGAAGCTGTATATGAAGGATTTCACCACCGGCGACGAACGCAAGATTTACGACTCGCTCGACCAGGATGTGCAGGAAACCTGGGCCGTTACCGGTGTTTATCCGAACATGGACTGGTCGCCCGACAGCAAGAGCATCTATTTCTGGGCGGGCGGCAAGATCCGCAAAGTCGACTGGCCGGGCGGCGCGGCAAGCGAAGTGCCGTTCCGCATTTCCGATACGCGCGGGGTCATTGACCCGCCGCGTCCGCCGATCGAGGTTACGCCCGCAAGCTTCAACACCAGCATGCCGCGAGGCGTCGTCACCTCGCCCGATGGCCGGACCGCGCTATTCGAAACGATGGGCAAGCTTTGGACCAAGCCTGCCAGCGGCGGCACCGCAAAACGCCTGACCTCGGCAACCGACGAAATGGAGGCCTATCCAACCTGGTCTCGTGACGGGCGGACGATCGCCTATGTCGCGTGGACCGACAAGGGCCTTGGCGAAATCCGAACTGTTTCTGGGTCAGGCGGGGCCTCGAAGACGATTACCCCGATGGCGGGCCATTATGCCCGCCCGCGTTTCTCGCCCGACGGCAAGACCATCGTCTTCGAAAAAGGTGAAGGCGGCGGCCTGACCTCGCCGCGGCTTTCGGACCAGCCCGGCATTTATCGCATCGCGGCAGCGGGTGGAGCAATGGAGCGCGTGGCGAAAGGCGGTAGTGCCCCGCATTTCGGTAATAGCAACAACCGCGTTTTCTTTACCGAAAGCGGCGAAAACAAGCGGCTGCTTGTCAGCACCAATTTGTCCGGCGAGGCCAAGCGAACACATGCAAGCGGCGAGCTGACGACGATTTACGAAGTCTCGCCTGATGGTGCCAACTTTGCCTTTCGCCAGAATTACGAAGCGTTCGTAATGCCCCTGATGCCCGGCACGCAGGAGGTCAGTGCCTCGCCATCGGGCGGTCCGCTTCCGGTAACCAAGGTCAGCAGCGGTGGCGCAGACTATATGCATTGGAGCAACGCGGGCGCAACGCTGCATTGGGCGTTGGGGCCGACATTATACTCGGCGCAGACCAGCGCGCTTTATCCCGACGCACCGCTGGCCAAAGACGCCAAACCCGCCAAATTCGAGCCTCCCAAGACGGGTGTGTCGCTATCCATGCCCGTAAAAGCAGATCGTCCATCCGGGATGGTTGCCTTCACTGGCGCGCGCCTTGTGACTATGGCGGACAGGAGCGGCGGCATCATCGATAACGGTGTAGTGCTGGTCGAAAACGACCGGATCAAGGCAGTGGGCCGGGCGGGTGACATCGTTATTCCGGCGAACGCAAAGACGGTCGATTTCGCGGGCAAGACGATCATCCCGGGTCTGGTCGATGCCCATGCGCATGGTCCGCATGGCGTCGATGAATTTACGCCGCAGCAAAACTGGGTGAATATGCTCAATCTTGCGATGGGGATCACCACGCGGCACGACCCGTCGAGCAGCGCGGCGACGGTGTTCCCGGCGCTTGAGATGCAGCGCGCCGGTTTAATCGTCGGGCCGCGCACCTTTTCGACCGGCGAGATTGTTTATGGCGCGAAGGCCGCAGATGTTTATGCCGAGATCAACAGCCTCGACGATGCGCTGGCCCATGTCCGCCGTCTGAAAGCGCAAGGCGCACACAGCGTGAAGAATTACAACCAGCCGCGCCGGGAGCAACGCCAGCAAGTCGTCGCCGCATCGCTTCAGGAAAATATGCGTTCGGTCGCCGAGGGCGGTTCGCTGTTCGGGATGGATATGACGATTATTGCCGATGGCAATACGACATTGGAGCATAATATACCGCTCGACGTCTTTTACGACGATGTGTTGCAGTTCTTCTCGAAATCGAAGGTCGGTTACACGCCGACATTGGTGGTGACCTATGGCGGTCTGGCGGGCGACCCCTATTGGCGGGCGCACACCGATGTCTTTGCGCATCCCTTGATGGCGCGGCATTACCCGCCTGCAGAGCTCAAGGAAAACAATGCGCGCCGCGTGATTGCGCCGGAGGGGGACTATGTCGACGATGACAATGCCCGCGAGACTCACAAGCTCGCCAAGCTTGGCGTGCCGGTATCTATCGGTGCCCACGGGCAGGAAGCCGGGATCGCGGCGCATTGGGAGCTCTGGTCTTTCGTGCGCGGTGGGATGACGCCTGTCGAGGCTTTGGCTGCGGGCACGATCGAATCAGCCCGTTCGCTGGGCTATGACAGGGACGTCGGTTCGATCGAGGTCGGCAAGCTTGCCGATCTGGCGGTGCTTGATGCCGACCCAAGCGTCGATATCCGCAATTCGGACAAGGTCGCCAAGGTCATGATCGGCGGGCGGCTATATGACGCTGGCACATTGAATGAAGAGGTGACCGGCTCACGCAAGCGGCTGCCTTATTATTGGGAGTAGACTATTTGGCACCAGCGAGGTCCAGAGAGACCCGCCATCATATCGAAAGCCCCGTGCATCCGGGCTTTAATGGTGGGCGCTAACGGGCTCGAACCGCTGACCCTCTCGGTGTAAACGAGATGCTCTACCAACTGAGCTAAGCGCCCCCCTTTCGGGAAGCCGCGCTTTGCCAAAGCGATTCGGCTTTGGCAAGAGTAATCAGATGATCTGCGGACGTCGGCTGGCTGCGGCAGCAAAATAATCGTCCAGCTTTGCATTGGTATCTTCGGCAAGATCGATGAAGACGCGGCGGGCATCGTCGGGGTCCTGCCGCCGGACCAGCATCCCGCTTTCGGTCATCGCTGTTATCCAGCGCAAGGCCGTAGTGGGCGGCACGGCGGCAGCAATACAAAGGCTCGATACCGAGACTTTTTGGCCCTCTTGCGACGCTGCCTTCAAATCGAGCAAGATGTCCCAGGCAGGATCGGCAAACAGCTCGGCATCGAAAAATCGGTCACGCAACCGGCGTGTCTTGATAATTTCACGCAACGCTTTGGCATCGATGGCACTGGCCGTATCGGCCGCGATGGTGGGAAAAGGCTGGAACCCGTGAACAGGCGCCGGCCGAAAACTGACGGGTTTGTCCGAAAGGCCGGATCCTCGCTCGACATCAGCCATGCGCGCCAGCGTTCGTGCAAATTCAGCCAACTCATCGCTAATGCGATGAAGCGACCCAAACTCCACGTCGCGATCCCTGTCGTGCAACCGGTTCATACCGCCCCGTCCAAACGCCCCTGCCAGTATCGGCATCGCTTCGACATCGTCAGCATCGACCAGAAAATGGCATCGTCCTTGCGGGAGGGCGGCGTAGGCCGCCTCAAGGCCTTTCATATCGGTCCACACCAACGCTGTGCTGCGATGGCGAGAGAGATATTCCACTATTTCGGATAAGCTATCTTCAGGCGAATCCATTTCGGATGAAAGGTCGACCAGAAGATAATCTGCGGTATCTTCGGCGCTGCTGGCCAGCGGCAGGCAACCCGATACGATGACGAGATTGAGAAGTTGATCGTGCCGTTCCGGCGACACCTTTCCGATCATTGCAGTGCTGCGTAGCCCCTGCCGTTCGTACTCATTTTCGTGACTTTTCAAAACTTGTCCCCTCGAACCCAAAACTAGCGCATATGAAACCGCTGGGAACCAGCTTTTTCACTCCAATATGGATAAACAATTATGTCGAAACTGGTGGTTTGCACCGATATCGAGAAGCGGCTAATTGCTGGTTCACGATCACACGGCTTTATCCGTTGGAAATTGAAGGAAACGGAACATGAAAACGGGGAAAATTTTGGCGGGCGTTGCGGCGCTCTCACTATCAGGAGTTGCCATGACTGCGGTTGCCAATGCACGACAAATGACTAGCGCAAAAGCCGCCGAGCCGGTGTTTTTGCAAGAATGGCAGGGGCCCTATGAGGGCGTTCCGCCTTGGGATAAAGTCAAGGTTGCTGAATTTCCGGCGGCTTTCCAATCTGCCATGGATGAATCAAAAGCCGAATTCGAAGCGATTCTCGAGACCCCGGGTCCAATTACTTTTGAAAATACGATTACGGCGAGCGAGCTGTCCGGGGAAAAGATTGGCCGGCTATTTTCGATCTGGGGTGTGCACTCTTCCAATCTGTCCAATCCGGAAGTGCGCAAGATCCAGTCCGAATGGGAACCCAAACTCAGCGAATTCTTTTCGCAACTGACGCTCGATGCGCGCTATTTTCAGCGGGTAAAATATCTGTACGATCAGCGCGCAAATCTCAATCTCGACGCCAAGCAAATGCGGCTGCTTGAGCGGACCTATGATTCGCTCGTGCGAAACGGCGCGTTGCTCGATGCGGGCAAGAAGGCACAAGTTATCGGCATCGAGACTGAACTCTCCAAAAAATTCTCCACTTTTTCGGAAAAGGTGCTTGCCGACGAAGAAACCTATATTCTGTTGACTGAGGAAGCCGACCTCGCTGGTTTGCCCGAAAGCTTTGTTGCTGCGACCCAGGCTGCGGCAAAAGCCAGGGGCAAGGCGGGCTGGGCAATCGTCAACACCCGCTCCGCCGTTCAGCCGTTTCTGGAAAATTCAACCCGTCGTGATTTGCGCGAGAAGGTCTGGCGGGCCTTTACCAAGCGCGGCGACAACGGCAATGGCAACGACACCAATGCAACGATCACGGAAATTCTGAAGCTGCGCCAGGATCGTGCGGAGATCTTGGGTTTTCCGACCCACGCGCATTACCGGATGGCCGATACTATGGCGAAGGATCCGGACAAGGCGATGGATCTGATGATGAAGGTGTGGCCTGCGGCGGTCGCGCGGGTCAAGGAAGAGGTCGCCGACATGCAGGCTATTGCCGACGCGGACAAGATCACGGTCGAACCGTGGGATTATCGCTATTACGCGGAAAAGGTTCGCAAGGCGAAATACGATCTCGATCAGGAGGCGATCAAGCCCTATTTCCAACTCGACAATATGGTCGCGGCGATGTTCGATGCGGCTGGCAAGCTGTACGGCATGACGTTTACCGAAAATACCGGGACCGTGCCGGTGTTCGAACCACTGGTGCGCACCTTTGAGGTCAAGCGCGATGGCAAGGTGATCGGGCTGTTCTACCTCGATAACTTTGCGCGCAGCGGGAAACGGTCGGGGGCATGGATGACGACCTATCGAAGCCAGCACAAATTGGGCGGCAAGAACAACATCGTTTTGGCGTCCAACAATAACAACTTTGTGCCCGGAGCAAATGGGACGCCCACCTTAATCAGTATCGACGATGCTTCGACGCTGTTTCATGAGTTTGGCCATGCCATCCATTATCTCAATTCGGACATCACCTGGCCGGGGCTTGGCGGAACACCGCGGGATTTTGTCGAATATCCCAGCCAGGTAAACGAGAACTGGCTGCTCACGCCCTACATTCTCAATACATATGCCAAGCATTACAAGACCGGCGAGCCTATTCCGGCGGCGCTGGTCGACAAAATCAAGGCAAGCGACACCTTCAATCAGGGCTTTGCCACCGTCGAATATCTCTCGAGCGCCATTCTGGACATGAAGCTCCACAACCGTTCGAAACCCGTTGCCGACCCGGCGGCGTTCGAGCGCGACACGCTCATCGAAATCGGTATGCCCAAGGAAATGGCGATGCGCCACCGCCTGCCGCAGTTCAATCACCTGTTTTCCAGCGACAGCTACTCAGCCGGCTATTACAGCTATCTATGGTCCGAAACGATGGATGCCGACACGTGGGCGGCATTTACCGAGAAAGGCGATGTTTGGGACAAGGACACGGCCGAGCGGTTCCGTTCGATGCTCTTGGCTACTGGCAACGAGACCGATCGCATCGAAGCCTACCGCGCATTTCGCGGGCGCGATCCGGACGTCAAATACATCATGAAGAAGCGCGGATTTCCCACGAATGAATAATGTTGGACGATGACAGAAAAATGCTCTCCTCCTTGTGGGAAGGAGGAGAGCTTTTAATGCATGCCGATGGGGTCGCAATTCATCAACATGCATTTTTAAAGTCGGGATGGCCCTTCACAAGAAGGTTTGCCCCCACACCCGATTCTTTTCATATCCAAGTTACATAACAATGATATGTTGCTAGTCAAGTCAGTAGGAGAGTCCGACCGATCATGGCTAGACGTACGGCCGAAAATGCTGCCAAAACGCGCGACGAGATATTGGCAAAGGCGACCAGCCTGTTTGCCGAGCAAGGCTACGCAGCGACGTCGGCGCGCGAAATTTCTGCTGCAGCTGGTGTCACTGTCGGGGCAATGTTTCACCATTTTGAATCGAAGCTTGACCTGTTCGAAAAGGTATTCGAGGCGTTAGAACTGAGGCTCGACGCTCAGGCCAAAGCTGCCTCCAATCCCGCGCTGGGCCTTGGCGTTTTGGAAACCTTTCTTTCAGGCGTTCGAAGTTCGCTCGATTTTGCCGAGCAACGTGACTTTCACCGAATCGTTTTTGTCGAAGCGCCCGTCGTGCTGGGCGAGGACAGATGGCGCGAGGTTGATTCCCGGCTTGGACTTAAAACCGTGATGGCGGGAACGCGGGCCTTAATCGCGGCAGGATATATTGCAGACCGGCCGGTTAAACCCATAGCTATCCTTTTGCTTGGCGCGATGAACGCAGCCGGATTTGCAATTGCGCGCGGCGAAGAGGGGATAGACAAGGATGCGCTCGTCGATGCACTGCGAGCTCTGATTATTGGTCCCGGAAAAAGCGGATGATAATGACTGAAGCACGGCGGAGGCAGCGTCCCCAGTTAAACCGGGACCCCCGCCGAACGCCCGCGAAACCAGAATAACGGTTCGGCTGGTTGGGCAGCGCTGGCTGCGAGCGGAAGCGCCGTCTCGCAAAAGGCACATTCCGCAGTCGCGCGGCCGATATGCCAGTGGGTTCGGCCGCAACCGGGGCAATGATTGACCGTGTCGTGATGATATAATGGCCTGAAGCCACGCGTAAGGGTTGGCTCAGGCGATGTTGGGACGGTATTGTTATTCAAGTACATTGTGGGCTCCATCAAACTTGCAAGGGGCGTTTTGATGCGACCAGTCGTATTGATTTGTCGACTAGTTGAAGGAAACAACCTGAATTCTCACTGAATGTTTCACTCAGTTCGTCGATTTTGCTTTTCAAATCGATAATGAAGATATAAATATGATATCATCATTAAGGGAGGCAATTATGTCCAGCACATCGACCGACGGAAATTTGAATGCAAGCAGCGAGCGTCCGGCAAGCAGCTTCAACGGCTATCTTATGCTATTGCTCATGGTCCTCAGCATTGGCTGGTTTGGCTGGTCGCTGACCGGATTGATCGGTAATGGCGAGCCGTCTGTTCCAGCGATATTCGGCCTGGCCCTCAGCGTATTCGTCTTCCTGTTCGTCTCAATCGGCTTTTTCATGATCCAGCCGAATCAGGGCGTCGCGCTCACGCTGTTCGGCGCTTATCGCGGTACGGACCGTAACGAAGGACTGCGCTGGATCTGGCCATGGTTCGGCAAGTCCAAAATCTCGCTTCGTGCCAACAACCTGATCTCCGAAAAGATCAAGGTCAATGATTTGCGGGGCAATCCCATTGAAATGGCGGCTCAGGTCGTGTGGCGTGTGACCGACACGGCACAGGCATTGTTCGATGTCGATGATTACAAGGCTTTCGTTCTGGCCCAAATCGAGGCGGCGGTCCGCACGATCGGTGCGCGCTACCCTTATGACGATTTCACGCATCAGGAAGTTACCTTGCGCGGCAATCACGATCAGGTTGGCGGTGAACTGCGCGCAGAGTTGATGGAGCGGTTGCGCGTTGCCGGCATTACCGTTGACGAATGCGGATTTACCCATCTCGCCTATGCGCAGGAAATTGCAGGTGCGATGCTTCGTCGCCAGCAAGCCGAGGCTGTCGTCGCCGCGCGCAAGACTTTGGTCGAAGGCGCGGTTGGGATGGTCGAGATGGCCCTCGATATGCTCTCGGCCAAGAATGTCGTCGAACTCGACGACGAACGCCGCGCCGCGATGGTCTCAAACCTGATGGTGGTCTTGTGCGGCGAACGCGATACCCAGCCAGTTGTCAACACCGGCACGCTGTACACATAGGACAAGCGCCTTGCCTGTTCCTGCAAAAAAAGCCTTTCCGCTTCGGCTCGACCCTGCGCTGTTCGCAGCGGTCGAGCGACTGGCGGCGACCGATTTGCGGAGCGCCAATGCCGAAATTGAATGCCTGTTGCGTGAGGCGTTGGCGAAGCGCGGCGTG
>CALRMO020000055.1:0-14455 GCA_943369235.1 Sphingomonas paucimobilis | reverse complement strand
AGCGAAACCGCGTCGAGCGCTTCTTCAATAAACTCAAATACTACAGAAGAATAGCAACCCGTTACGACAAGCTCGGTTCAGCCTTTGCCGCAATGGTCAAACTCGCTTGCATCCGCATCAGACTGCGCCATTATGAGTCCACGGCCTAGATTACCCACTCCGCCAGACGTGCCGCCAATTAAAGTTGAGGCGACTCGATCGAGGACTATTCCGTTCGACAACGAAACAGTCAGCATATTTCCCTGAATCGCGATATTTGTGGCTGTGCGGATTTCAATTGCGTCTTCATTGGCGGAAATGACGTTGCCTTCCGATACGGAATTCCCCCCGATCAGGACATTGATATACTGCCTGCATCAAAGAAAATGGCATCCCAGCCATTTCGCAAGACGTTGCTCGCCAGCCGATTCACGCCGATATGATTGCGCTGTATCCGGATTACACCATTTGACGGACCAATGCGGTCGTCGGTATTCGGCGTAATTCCCGTGCCGTTGCCCGAGATGAGGTTGTAGGTGATATCTCTCCAGGTCGCCGTGCCGTTAAGGTGGTTGATGGCGTTTCCATTCGCTAGCGCAACCATACCAGCAGGGTCGGTACCGATGAAATTACCACGGATAGCCGTATCCGTGCTTCCATTCTCGGTCAGCACTCCGTCGCTCCCGTTGCCGGATATGACATTGCCGTTGCCGGTCGATGTCCCGCCAACTCGCGCCCCTTCACCAAGAATGCGGACGCCGGCATAATTATTGCCGCTGCTTGCTCCGTTTGGCATGAGACCAATATAGTTGCAGTGAAGAACGGCACCTCGACTGCTCGCACGCAATTCGACGCCGTTATTAAAGCTTGTGATCGATATTCCCTTGATTGTCTGAGCGCTTGAGGAAAGCCGAAAACCGTCGAATCCGCCATTGCCGCGAAGATTGATTGAAGTGTGTGTTGTGTGCCGCTCCATAATTCCCCGCAGACCGAGCCCGACTGTGTGGTGCCATCGATCGTCAGGCAGGGGTCCGTCAAATCCGGCAATGCACTTGTCAGGGTTATCGTGTGTGGCCCCGAACCGGGAATTGCAAAGGTGATTGTGTCGACCACCGAAGGTGTCGCATTTGCGTCAATGACCGCCTGGCGCAGTGAGCCGGGGCCTGAATCGTTAGTGTTTGCGACTGTGTAGTTTGCCGCATTCGCGACATTACCCAGTCCGCAGTAAAGCAGCCATGCACATATCGCTGTGCCCCGCAAAGTGCCTTTGAAAAGTTCGCGCAGCATTACGAGTAATTGGCCTCCGTTTAACAGTCTTGGCTGATACGGCGAATATCTAAACGGCAGAATGGGGCTATCCTTTAGCGGATTTATGTCGATATCGCTCTGCCAGGCCGCATTGATATAGAATAGGCAGCTCCTGAACATGACGATGTGAGCCGGGTCCATTCAATCGAAATACTGAATAGACTCGCCGCAAGGTTTACGGTTCCGCACGATAAGCGAATAAGGTTGACCAGCAGCTATGATGTGGAGAGAAGCAAAATTCACCGTTCTAAATACCGTTCTAATGGCACTTTAGAGCGGTAATGAAAAAGCTCAATTGAGCAACTTGTTATTAATATGAGAAAAAATGGTAGACGCTGAGGGGTTCGAACCCACGACCCGCTGATTAAGAGTCAGCTGCTCTACCAACTGAGCTAAGCGTCCCCATTTCGGCGTGGCCATTGAGCAGCGCCGTTTGGAGCGCCGCCTTTGATGGGATTCGGCGCTTTTGTCAAGCGCAGGCTAATCGCTCTAGCTAAACTGTCCGCGTTTTGCGCCGGGGTGGCGTTCGATGGACATGATGATGCCGACACAGATCATCATGGTGAGCATCGACGAGCCGCCGTGGCTGACAAACGGCAGCGGAATTCCGGCGACCGGGGCGAGGCCGACGACCATCAGCAGATTGATCATGATATAGAAGAATATCGTGCAGGTGAGGCCTGCCGCGACCAATTGGCCATAACGGGTCTTGCTCTGCATCGCGACGTTGATGCCCCAGCGCATGAGCAGGAAATAGAGGAACAATATGAAGAAACCCCCGACCATGCCCCATTCCTCGGCCATTGTGGCGAAAACGAAGTCGGTGTGGCCTTCGGGCAAATAATCGAGGTGGCTCTGCGTGCCGTTGCCGAAGCCCTTGCCGAATATGCCCCCCGACCCAATCGCGATTTTCGATTGGGTAATATGGTAACCGGCGCCAAGTGGATCATTTTCGGGATTAAGGAAGATCAGCACGCGGTCCTGCTGATAGGGTTTCATCCCGAAAAAATAGACCAATGGTGCGACGACGGCGAGCGCGCCGCCCGCACCGATAAAATATATCAAGGGCAAGCCGGCCAGAAAGCCGACCACGCCAAGGCCGAAGGCATAGGCGATCGCAGCGTCGAAATCGGGCTGGATGATAACCAGCGCACTGGGTAATACCAGCAAGGCCACCAGTGGCCAGACCGCGTCGATACCGTAGATCCGGTTGGGGGGCAGGCGGTCGAAAAACCATGCTGCCGCCAGAACCATTGCGGGCTTCATCAACTCGGACGGCTGAAGCGTGATGATGCCCAGGTTGATCCAGCGCTGGCTGCCCCCGCCGACAAAACCCATCAGCTCGACAACGACGAGCAACACAAGCAACACCAAATATACCGGGAAGGTCATCGATTTCCAGAAATCGAGCGACATTCGTGACATCACGATTGCCATCGCCAGCAATATCAAAAAGCGGGCCACATGCTTTCCAGCCCAGGGTTCAAGATGCCCGCCCGCCGCTGAATATAAAACCGTTGCGCCGAAGCCGACCAAGGCCGCCAGGATCAGGATGACGCGCCACGGAAGGCTGGCAATGGGTGCCGGTACGATGCTGTTCATATCGCGGTCGGGTCCAGCGGCGGCGGCTCAGCCGGTTGGCCTTGGAACGCCGCATATTTGGCGGCCATCCGTTGCTCGATATTGCCGCCCCAGCCTGCTTCGAACGCTTCGAGTGACTTCATCGCCTGTTCGCGGTCGTAGATGAAAGTCAGCACGTCCTTAGCAATCGGTGCAGCTGCGCGTGCGCCACCGAGACCATGCTCGATCACTACCGATGCGCCATAGCGTGGATTGACGACGGGCGCGAAACATACGAACAGTCCGTGATCGCGATATTTCCACGCGCCGGATTGTCCGCGCTGCGAGCCCTCGATACGCCGGACCTGCGCGGTGCCGGTCTTTCCAGCCATTGCGATATCGGGAATTTGCAGCTTGCTCCGCACCGCGGTGCCTGCGCCATTGACGACGCGGTCCATACCCTCGCGCACGACCGCGAGATGCTCTTCGGGGAAAGGCAGTTGTTTTGGCGGTGGGCGTTTGCCGAGCAAGATATGCGGCTGGATATCTAGACCCGAAGCAACGCGCGCTGCCATAATCGCGAGCTGGAACGGGCTGACCGAAACATAGCCCTGACCAATGGTTGCGTTCAATGTGTCGGACTCGGTCCATTTCTGGTCATATTTGCGCATTTTCCAGGCGCTGTCGGGGATCGTGCCGTACCGCTGGGAAGGAAAGGGAAGGGGGAATTCCTGCCCCAGACCCAACGCCTTGGCAAAGGGCGCAATCGCGTCATAGCCGATCCGCCTGCCCATCGCATAGAAATAGGTGTTGCAGCTTTTCATGATGGCGTTGGGCATGTTCATCGGCCCGTGGCGTCCGAGGCATTTGAAGACGCGATTCCCAAGCCGGTAGCCGCCGCCGCATGTCACCGTCTCATCGGGGTCGACTCCATGATGAAGCAAGGCAAGCGCCGCCGCCGGTTTAACGGTCGAGCCGGGCGGGTAGAGTCCCTGAAGCGACTTGTTCAGCATCGGAATGTGGTCGTCCGAATTCAGCATCTTCCATTCGATGCGGCCAATACCGTCGGAAAAACTGTTCGGGTCATAGCAGGGCATCGATGCCATTGTGAGGATGTCGCCGGTTAGGCAGTCGAACACCACTACCGAGCCGGATTCAACCCCAAGCCGACGCGCTGCATAATTGTGCAGGTCAATGTCGATGGTAAGTTGAACCGGCTTTCCCGGCGTGTCGGGGCGCGTGGTGAGCTCGCGAACGATCTTGCCGCGCGCGGTAACCTCGGTGCGCTTTGCCCCGGGCTTGCCCTGCAATTGGGCTTCGAGTGTTTTCTCAAGACCGTCCTTGCCGACCTTGAAGCCGGGCGTAATCAGCAACGGGTTTTTGTTCTTTTGATATTCTTCGGCAGAGACCGTGCCGACATAGCCGATCAGATGCCCGACGGCTGCGCCGCTGGGATAATAGCGCGAATAGCCCTGGCGCGGGCTAACGCCGGGTAGGTCGGGCAAGCGAACGCTGACGGCCGCAAAGCGCTCATAATCCAGACCGTCGGCGACCTGAACTGGCTGGAAACCCTGTGCCGCCTTAAGTTCGCGGTTGATCCGGTCGACCTCGTCTGAATCAAGCGCCAGCAATTCGGCCAGCGTGGCGATCGTGGCTTCTTTGTTGACCAGCCGGTCGGGAATGATATCGACCCGGAAGTCGGCGCGGTTGTTTGCGATCGGCTTACCATAACGGTCGATAAACCAGCCCCGGCGCGGCGGGATGATCGTCAAATTGACCCGGTTGCTTTCGGCGAGCAGCTTGTATTTTTCGTTGTCAGCAATCGCGATATAGGACATCCGGCTGGCAACAACCAGGCCGACTGCGGCTTGCACCCCGCCAATGAACATCGCACGGCGCGTGAAGGTGAAATCAAGCTGTCCCGATGTAACCTGCTTTTCGATCTTCATGTTGCCAGTCGCCAGCTATCCAGACGCGCGCATATTCGTACGACCAGTGGATATAGCAATATCGACAGGATGATCTGCGGCAACAAAACAATCGGGCTGGATGCGGCATGCGCCAATCCGGTAATCCACAGCCCGCCAAGCAACACGGCAATGATCAGCAATGCGGCGATGATCCAGTCCTGAATATGATCGCGCCAGATCGCGCGCGAATCGATGATCTCGATAACCAGCATCGCCAGGGACCAGAGCAGCCCGGCGCTGCCGAACGGCTGGCCGCTGAAGATGTCATCCATCAGGCCGAAGGGAACGCCCGACCATACAGGCAGCAAGCCGGGTCGCATCAGCCGCCAGCTCAGGAACAACAGAAATCCGAAAGGCGGCAAGAGCGGTTGCGCCGTGAAGAAGGGGAGCGTCGTTACCATCGACCCCAGAATTACCGAGGCGATCGGAATCGCCAGCATCTTCAGCGTCGACGGTTCGCGATCGAAACGGCTTTCATATTCGCGTCCTGGACGCAGCGGCAGGCGGATTGCCGGAACCGGGCTTTTCATTCCGCCGCTGTCCGGGTTGCGCCATCGGGCGCCACGGCCTGCTGCGCGGCGCGCGCTTCACCCTGATAGGCCTTCATGACGATGGCGTAGGGCGTGTTCGCGGGGTCAGCGAGCGGACGCGCGAGAGCGCCGTCATTGGTCCGGCGGATGACACGCGCGAAAGGAATATTGGGTTGATAGAGCCCGCCATTGCCCGAGGTGACGATGATATCGCCAACCTTGAATGGGCTTTCCCCAAGATTGAGTGGCTTGATGACGACCAGACCGTTGCCCAGGCCGGTTGAAAAAGCAGGGAGACCATCGCTGGCGCGCATCACCGGCACCAGATTTTCGGCATCGGTAATCAGCAATATGCGCGCGGTCGAAGGGCCGATTTCAATTACGCGTCCGATCAGGCCGGACGGGCCGCGAACCGGCTGCGCCCGCTGCACGGCGTAATTCGATCCGATTGAGAGGGTGGCGACGCGCCGCGTGCTGGAAGCGGTGGAACTGATCAGCCGTCCGACAGCGACCTGTTCCGGCGCATCCTCCTGCAACTTAAGCAGGCCGCGAAGCCGGGCGTTTTCGACCCGAAGCGCCCTGGCTTCGATCAACTTTATGCGATTGGCTTTTGCTTCTTTGGTCAGCGCCGCATTTTTGGAGGCTGCGTCAAAATAGGCGGACATATTGCCGGCGACATCGTTGCTGGTCCGCCGGATGCTATTGAAGAAGCGCGCGACCGGTGCAGCGATTTCAGCCCCCGCTGCGCGCAGCGCTGCAAATCCTGTCGGATCGGCAATCGAGATCACCAGCAAAAGCGCAGCCACCGCCGTTCCCGCAATCGCAATCACGTAAGTTGCGAAAAGGCTATATTGCGCTCTGCGGGAAAATCCACTGCGCCGGTGTGGAGGCGGCGCCATGCTGCTTGCCTTAAGCGGTCAGCAAGACGCCGCGGAAGATTGGGTCTTCCATCGCTCTGCCGGTGCCGATGGCAACGCAGGTTAGCGGGTCTTCGGCGACCGTCACCGGCAATCCGGTTTCATCGCGGAGATATTCGTCAAGTCCCGCCATTAACGCGCCGCCGCCGGTGAGCACGATGCCCTGATCGACGATATCGGCAGCAAGTTCGGGCGCCGTGTTTTCCAGCGCGATGCGAACACCCTCAAGGATGGTGCCGATGGGTTCGGACAATGCCTCGGCAATCTGGCCCTGGTTAATCGAGATTTCCTTGGGCACGCCGTTGACCAGATCGCGGCCCTTGATGTGCAGCGTTTGCCCGATGCCATCGGCGGGCGGACGTGCCGTGCCGAAATCTTTCTTGATCCGTTCGGCCGTGGCTTCACCGATCAGCAGATTATGGTGTCGTCGGACATAGGAGACAATTGATTCGTCCATCTTGTCACCCCCTGTGCGGACCGAGGTGGTGTAAGCAAGACCGCGAAGCGACAGCACCGCGACTTCGGTGGTGCCACCGCCGATATCGACGACCATCGAACCGATTGGCTCGGTGACCGGCATGTCCGCCCCGATCGCCGCAGCCATCGGCTCTTCGATAAGGAAAACCTGCGATGCGCCCGCATTCGAGGCTGCGTCGCGGATCGCGCGGCGTTCGACCGAGGTCGAGCCCGAGGGCACGCAGATCACGATTTCAGGGTAGCTGAACATCCGGCGTTTGCCGTGCACCTTGTGGATGAAGTGCTTGATCATCTGCTCGGCGACATCGATGTCGGCGATAACGCCGTCGCGCAAGGGGCGGATGGCTTCGATGCTGTCGGGGGTCTTGCCCATCATCAGCTTGGCGTCGTCGCCGACGGCCTTGACCCGTTTGATGCCGTTCAGCGTTTCGATGGCGACCACCGAAGGCTCGTTCAGGACGATACCTTGTCCGCGGACATAAACCACCGTGTTCGCCGTGCCGAGGTCGATTGCCATGTCCTGCGACGCGAACCGGAAAAACTTGCCAAATACCATTTACTATCCACCCAATCCAAATGAGCCTTACACGCCCAAAAATAATCGCGCGGTCCTAGCGGAATTTGCTGTTTTTAAAAACAGGTATTTGGCTGGAATGCGAACGATTAAGGAGTCGCCTGCACGGGCCGCTTGGGCTAGGAACGCGCCCATGTCAATAAGAAGGCTCCCGGAAAATTTGGTCAACCGGATCGCTGCCGGTGAAGTGGTGGAAAGACCCGCCAGTGCGTTGAAGGAACTGGTTGAAAACGCCATCGATTCAGGCGCGCGGAGTATATCGGTGCGGCTGGCGTCTGGCGGAATAGATTTGATCGAAGTGACCGACGATGGCTGCGGCATGTCGCCCGCCGATATGGCGCTGGCGCTTGAGCGGCACGCGACGTCGAAGTTGCCTGACGAAGACATCGAACTGGTTTCGACCTTGGGTTTTCGCGGCGAGGCTTTGCCATCGATTGCCAGTGTTTCGAAGATGACGCTGGAGAGCAGGGTAGGCGGGGCTGAAGGCTGGACGAGGATTGTCGATCATGGTGTGCTGACAGGCGAGGGACCCGCGTCTATCCCGCCCGGAACACGCGTTCGCGTCGAGAATCTGTTCGGCAATGTGCCCGCCCGTCGCAAATTCCTGCGCAGCCCGCGCGCCGAATATGCCGCCGCACTCGATACCATGAAGCGGTTGGCCATGGCCCGCCCCGACATTGGTTTCACCGTTGAGCATGACGGGCGGCGCGTGCTGGCTGTACAGCCCGATATGTCGCGGCCCGAACGCGTCGCGGCGCTGACCAGCGCGGAGTTGATCGACAACAGCGTCGGTCTGGATTTCGAGCGCGAGGGCATAAGGCTGGGCGGGATTGCGTCGCTGCCAACCTATAATCGCGGCGTTGCCGATCACCAGTTCCTGTTCGTCAATGGCCGCCCGGTGAAGGACCGCTTGCTGATCGGCGCGGTGCGCGGCGCCTATGCCGAGATGCTCGCGCGCGACCGGCACGCGGTGGTGGCGCTGTTCCTCGATTTGCCGCCGACCGAAGTCGATGTGAACGTCCATCCAGCCAAGACCGAAGTGCGCTTTCGCGAACCGGCGCTGATCCGTGGCATGATCGTCTCGGGCCTCCGCCACGCGCTCGACCAGTCAGGCTTTCGCGCGGTGCAGCGACCAACCGCCGATGCACTGGCGGCGTGGCAGCAGGAACCGGTCCGGACAACGCAAGGAGTATTTTTCGGCGCATCTTCTCCCCTCCCCTTCAGGGTAGGGGCCGGGGGTAGGGTCTATCAGGCTGGCGCTGCGTTTGCGGAAAGACCCCACCCCAACCCCGTGGAGCCTCTCGGACCAGTCTGGGGGACTGGTCCCTCCACGCCTGAAGGGGAGGGGCTGAGTTCAGCCTTTGCCGAAAACGCTGCCTACTTCTCGGCCCCGCTCTTGGGGCGTGCTGCCGAAGCCGCCGAAGCTGTCCCCGAAAGCCAAAGCCACCCGCTCGGCGTCGCGCGCGGGCAGGTGGCGAACACCTATATCGTGGCCGAGGCCGAAGATGGCCTCGTCATCGTCGACCAGCACGCTGCACACGAACGGCTGGTGCTCGAACGGATGCGCAAGGCAATGGCGGCGGCGGGCGGCTCGGTGCCAAGCCAAGCTTTGCTGCTGCCGCAAGTGGTCGAACTCGACGAACCCTCTTGCGACCGGCTTGAGGCACGCGCCGAAGAACTCTCCGCATTTGGCCTCGAACTCGAACGCTTCGGTCCCGCTGCCATGCTGGTGCGGGCAATGCCTGCAATGCTGGGAGGCGGCGATGCCAGGGGGCTGATCGAGGATCTCGCCGATGACCTTGCCGCCTATGACGAAGCGCTGTCTTTGAAAGAACGCATCGACCATGTCGCATCGACAATGGCCTGCCACGGATCGGTCCGCGCAGGCCGCGTGCTGTCTGTGCCAGAAATGAACGCTTTGCTACGCGAAATGGAAGTTACCCCGCACAGCGGCCAATGCAATCATGGGCGACCGACATGGGTGAAGCTATCCATGGATGACGTGAAGAAACTGTTCGGGCGAAAGTAAACAAACTGCAATCGATTATTTGCGCAAAGGCACAACTTTATTGCTCTTGCGCGTGAGAATGTAACGCGCTCTAAATACTCCCTTATTCAGGGAATGAGGAGCCTTCATGATTCAGCGTAAATTCTTGCTCGCACTGGCGCTGGCCAGTGTGTCGGTCCCCGCCGCAGCGCAGGTCGATGAGACCAACCGCCTTGTCGATGAAGGCATGAACCGGTCGCAGGTCATGACGCTCGCTCAGGAAATGACCGACGATATCGGGCCGCGCCTTACCAACTCGCCCGCAATGCGCCAGGCCGAGGCATGGGCGATCGACAAGTTCAACGGCTGGGGTCTACAAAATGTCCGCCGCGATGCTTTCGACTTTGGACGCGGCTGGGAAATTGTCTCGTCGAGCGCGCGAATGACAGTGCCGCGCAAATTGCAACTGACCGCAATTCCCGTTGCCTGGACGCCGCCGACCAATGGCGTGCTGTCGGGCGAGGTTATCGTCGCGCCGATGTCGAAGCTACGACATTTCGACGAGTGGAAGGGCAAGCTCGCGGGCAAAATCGTGATGATTTCGATGCCGGGGACCGGGTCTGAACCCGACAAGCCCGCGTTCCGGCGCTACACTGCGGAAGAGCTTGGCAAGCTCGACGCCTTCGACCAGCCCGAATATGATCCGGAGGAGCTGAACGCGCGGCTGAAGCGCGTCGAGTTTGTCGAAAAGCTCGACGCTTTCCTGAAGGCCGAAGGCGCAATCGGCTGGGTTCGGATGTCCTATCGCGACGGCAAGCTGGTGCACGGCGAAGGGTATAACTTCCGCACCGGGCGTACGCTTAACTTGCCGGGCATCGAATTGTCGGCGGAAGATTATCGCCGCCTCGTTCGCTTGACCAAGACGGGCCGAAAGCCAGTCATCGAGTTCGAAAACAATGTTCGTTTCGACGATAGCGATGCCAATGGCTATAATATCATCGCCGAAATTCCCGGCAGCGACCCGAAAGCGGGCTATGTCATGGCCGGCGCGCATTTCGACAGCTGGGTTGCCGGCGACGGCGCGACCGACAATGGCGCCGGGAGTGCGGTAGTCATGGAAGCCGCGCGCATCCTCAAACGCCTGGGGACGCCCAAGCGCACGATCCGTTTCGTGCTGTGGTCCGGCGAGGAACAGGGTCTGATCGGTAGCCGCGCCTATACCGAGAAATATCTCGCCAAGCGCGAGCCCAAGCCCGGGACGGACCCCAACGGCCTCGAAGCTTTTTACGATTGGTCATACCGATATCCAATCGTCCCGCAGCCGGGTTACAATGACCTCAAGGCCTATTTCAACATGGACAATGGCTCAGGCAAATTCCGCGGCATTTACGCCGAGGGCAATGCTGCGGCGGTGCCGATGCTGAAAGAGTGGCTGTCGCCCTTTGCCGGTATGGACGCGAGCCGCGTGGTCGCCGCCGATACAGGCGGGACCGACCATGTGTTCATGCAGCAGGTTGGCATACCCGCTTACCAGTTCATTCAGGATCCGCTCGATTATTCGACCCGCACGCACCACAGCAGCGCCGACACCTTCGATCATCTGAAGGCTGAGGACATGCGGCAGGCTGCTGTGGTAATGGCAGGGATGCTGTGGCAATCGGCGAACAGCGCCAAGACTTTGCCGCGTCAGCCGCTGCCCATGCAGCCGGTCGTAACCGATCCGTTCAAGTTCAAGGATCCCGACGAGGAGTAATGCATGCTCCACGGGACCACTGCCCCAGGGAGCTTGAAGCTTAATGCCCCAGTGGGAATTTGGCGAACAGCGTAAAGCCACCGTGTTTCGATAGGCCGCATTAAGCGCCATGGAAAATACGGTATATAAAGGAACCATCTCTGCGTTGGCTGTTTCTCCGTTTAAGCAACAGCATATCGGATCGCAAAAATGTCCCAACTTCGTAACATTGTTATCGGCGCGAGTGCCGCGTTGGTTCTCGCGGGTTGCTCATCATATGATGACGGCTATGGTTATGGCGGCGTGTCGCTTGGCTACAACAGCGGCGGATATTATGACGATGGCTATTATGGGGGCTATGGCGGCTGGTATAATGGCTTTTATTATCCGGGCACCGGCTATTATGTGTATGATCGGCGTGGCGCGCGCCACCGCTGGAACGACAGCCAGCGTCGCTACTTCGAACGTCGTCGTTACGCCGTTCGCGACCATGAAGACCGACGTGACTTTCGTCAATTTCGCCGCGACGGACGCCAAGATCAGCGTGAGTTCCGGACCGAGCGGCGCGACGATCGCCGTGCCCTTCGCAATGGCGAAGTCAGTCGCGAGGCGTTTCGTGAAGACCGTCGTGCTGACCGGCAATCATATCGGGCCGAACGTAAAAGCGACCGTCGCGCGTTGCGCCGGGACTTGCGTGACCGGCCGCGCCGCCAGCGTTAGACATTGAACCGGAACAGCATGATGTCGCCGTCCTTGACGAGATACTCTTTGCCTTCGGACCGCCATTTGCCCGCTTCTTTGGCTCCGGCTTCACCGTTAAACTGGACATAATCTTCGTACGCCATCGTCTCGGCGCGGATGAAGCCTTTTTCGAAATCGCTGTGGATCGCCCCTGCGGCATTTGGTGCGGTCGCGCCTTTGGTGACCGTCCAGGCACGCGCTTCTTTGGGACCGACGGTGAAGAAGGTGATGAGGTGGAGCAGCTCATAGCCAGCCCGAATGACGCGCGCGAGACCAGTTTCGGTGAGGCCGAGGTCTTCCAGGAACACCTCGCGGTCTTCGGCCGGCATGGTCGAAATTTCGGCTTCGATCGCGGCGGAAACGACAACGGCTTCCGCACCTTCGGCTTTAGCCTTTTCAAACACCTTGGTTGACAACGCGTTGCCATTGGCGGCGCTCGCCTCCTCGACATTGCAGACATAGAGGACGGGCTTTGCCGTCAGCAACTGCGCCAGCGTGAAATGCCGCTCCTCTTCGGCGTCGTCGCGCCTGGTCAGCCGCGCCGGTTTGCCGTCGCGCAACAATTCGAGCGCGCGGCCAAGAACGAGCGCGCTAATCTTGGCTTCCTTGTCGCCCTGCGCGGCCTTTTTGGCGAGATTTGGAACCCGCTTCTCAAGCGATTCGAGGTCTGACAGCATCAACTCGGTCTCGACCGTCTCGGCATCTGAAATCGGGTCGATCTTGTTGTCGACATGCTGGATGTCGTCATCCTCGAAACAGCGAAGCACATGGACGATGGCGTCGACCTCGCGGATATTGCCAAGGAACTGGTTGCCCAATCCTTCGCCCTTCGAAGCGCCGCGCACGAGGCCCGCGATATCGACAAAGCCCAATTGCGTTTCGATAATCTTCTGGCTGCCGCCAATCTTGGCGATGGTCTGCAACCGCAGATCGGGCACCGCGACATTGCCGATATTTGGCTCGATCGTGCAGAACGGGTAATTCGCCGCCTGCGCCGCCGCGGTCTCGGTCAACGCGTTGAAAAGGGTGGACTTGCCGACATTAGGCAGCCCGACAATACCGCATTTGAAACCCATAAATTTATCCTTGGGAGATTGGCAAACGCCCTGCTCTGCAAGTCAGCGCTAATATATTGAAAGCGGTGAGAAGCTACTATCAGGATTGCAATTCGAGCCGGCGCTCTATGCGTTCGATCCGTTCTTTGAGCTTATCCACCGCATGCCGGTCGGCGATGACTTCGGCAAAATTGTCCGCACCGTCACGCGCCAGACGCGCAACGCCGGTTTCCAAATGAGCCAGCCTGCTCAAAATTTCGGCATCTCGCTCGCGTGACGCGGTTTGTTCGCCCTGAATTTTCTTCAGGTGCTCCAGCACCAAATTGTCAATTGCCTCAGTCATTTTAAGAATATAGCATGATGATAGTTATGATGTCCATAATGGCACTATTCCGACAGCCGCATGGCTACATCGTTCATAAACCGCACGTCATCGCCTTTAGCGAGCCAAACTGCCTCAGCGGAGATTGCGCCAAGCAAATCAGCCAGATCGTCAATCTCGCTTTTGTGGAAATTGCCCAGTACATAGCCGGTGACGCGGTCCTTGTGGCCGGGGTGCCCGATGCCCAAGCGTACGCGGCGGAACTCTGCGCCGATGTGGTCGATGATCGAACGAATGCCGTTATGGCCTGCCGCGCCGCCGCCGGTTTTGACCTTCACTTTGAATGGCGCAAGATCGAGTTCGTCGTAGAACACCGTCACGTCTTTAGGCTCGAGTTTGTAGAAATCCATCGCAGTGCGGACGCTGCGGCCACCTTCGTTCATGAACGTCGCAGGCTTTAACAGGATAATTTTTTCGGAACCGAGCCGAAGCTCCTGAACCCAACCCTGAAATTTCTTTGCTGGCGTCGGCAAATCATGGATTTCGGCCAAAGCATCGATTGCCATGAAACCGATATTGTGCCGGTGCATCGCATAGGTGGCTCCGGGATTTCCAAGGCCTACCCATAATTGCATCGCGGTCTTTTCCTCGCGGGAATATCCGGGGGCGGACCAACGTCCAGCCCCCGAGATAAAGTTAAGCTTCGGCTTCGCCTTCGCCGTCAACCGTCGTGTCGCCGTCGCTCGACTTCATTGCCGATGGAGCCACGATGGTGGCGATGGTGAAGTCGCGGTCGGTGATCTTGCTTTCCGAACCTGCAGGCAGCGTCACATTGCTGATGTGGATCGAATCGCCAACGTCAAAGCCGGTGACATCGATCTGGATGTCATCAGGCAATTTGTCGTTGTCGCAAATGAGTTCGAGTTCGTGACGGACCACGTTCAATACGCCGCCGCGTTTCAGGCCGGGCGATGCTTCTTCGTTGATGAAGACGACAGGCACAAGAACCTCGACCTTTGCGCCCTTGACGATGCGCAGGAAGTCGACATGGGTCGGGCGATCTGAAACCGGATGGAAAGCAACGTCCTTCGGGATCGTCATCTGCTTCTTGCCATCAAGATCGATCTCAACGAGGCTGTTCGAAAAGTGGCCGGTCATCAACAATTTGACGAGCGCCTTTTCCTCAACATGGATGAGTTCGGCGTCTTGTTTGTTGCCGTAAATTACGGCGGGTATCCGGTTTTGACGACGCAAATCGCGGGAGGCTCCCTTGCCAGCCCGTTCGCGCGTCTCGGCCGACAAG
>CALRMO020000054.1:0-14729 GCA_943369235.1 Sphingomonas paucimobilis | reverse complement strand
GGGTTTTGCCATTTGGACGCAGTGACAAATTCGCCAAGGCTCGGGATCACCAATGTGCGCAACCTCAACAGCCCGTTCTGGCGGTCGATGATCGCCAACCCAAGGCAACGCTGCCTCGTCCCCTTCACCGAATTTGCCGAACCCAAGATCGGCGCTGGGCGCGAGGAACACTGGTTCCGCGTGACCGACGCCCCGGTGTCGGCCTTTGCCGGAATCTGGCGCCCGACCGAAGAGGGCGACGCCTTCGCCTTCCTGACCTGCGAACCCAACCCCCTCGTCGCGCCGCTGCATCCCAAAGCGATGCCGGTGATTTTGCAGCCCGAGGATTATGAAAAGTGGCTGACGGGGAGCGCACAAGAAGCAGTGGCGTTGGCCGCGCCGTTACCTTCGCAGTTGATGGTGGTGGGGTAGAGTTTTTCGGGTAACCTGGACGCTGGAGGAAGTGACGCGGACGTGCGGGAAGGGTGAGCCGTTGCGAGAATTCCTCCTTGCGCTCTCAACTTTCTGTCGCTTCAACTATGAGAAGCCGTTACGCCTTGCACTGCAAGGTAGCTTGACTGGAACATAAAAAGAACATAACTTGTCTAGCCTGCAAGGAGAAATTAAAAATGCGATCAATTGAACTCTTTGCCGGCGCAGGAGGACTAGGTTTGGGGGCTGAACGCGGCGGCACTGTTCCCCAACTAATTGTCGAGAGAGATCGCTGGTGCTGCGAGACAATTTCCACAAATCGAAAAGACGTTTTGAAGTCGTGGCCAACACCACTCCAGGGTGACATCAATCAAGTCGATTTTCGTCATTTCGAAGGCAGCATTGACATTGTCACCGGTGGTCCGCCTTGTCAGCCGTTTTCGTTGGGTGGAAAACACAAAGCACATGATGACCATAGAGACATGTGGTCACAAGCGGTGAGAGCTGTGAGGGAAACCCGTCCCAAAGCTTTTATATTTGAAAATGTCAAAGGGCTAACCCGAAGTAGCTTTAGCGATTATCTTTCATATATCTTCCTGCAATTGAGCTATCCGATGCTCGAAATACGATCCGGTGAAGCTTGGCACGAACATTTGGCTAGGCTGGAACAGCATCATACATCGGGGTTCACTGCGGACTTGCACTATCAGGTGATTCCACCGAAGGTTTTGAATGCAGCGAACTATGGGGTTCCGCAACGGCGTGAACGGGTTTTCTTCGTTGGGTTTAGAAGCGACCTCGGGGCAAATTGGACATTTCCTAAAGCCACACACAGTTTGGACGCACTCTTACATGACCAGTCAGAGAGAGGCGCATATTGGGATATTCACAAGGTTTCACGAAATCGGCGGACAAGCACAGCAAAATCGCTGAAAGATTTCGACACCAATATGCTCCCTTGGAAAACGATTCGCGATGCACTGGTTGGTTTGCCCGATCCGCAGGAAGATCCAGAGCGCAGCAGCAAATTCAAAAATCACCGTTACCAACCTGGAGCAAAAATCTATCCAGGCCATACTGGCAGTCCAATTGACTTGCCCGCTAAAGCTCTGAAAGCGGGCGTCCATGGGGTTCCTGGTGGCGAGAATATGATGGTCAAGGATGATGGAAGCGTTCGCTATTTCACCATTCGTGAAAGCGCTCGTTTGCAAACATTTCCAGACGAATTCGAATTTTCCGGATCATGGTCAGAAGCTATGCGTCAGTTGGGTAATGCTGTCCCTGTTGACTTGGCGCATAAAGTTTCAGCATCTGTCGTTGAACATGTTTCTATGATTTCCGCTGAAACCCATGGCTGAACCTTATAATCCGCTAGACAAGATCAACCTTGGAAAATCGGTTGTCGATGCGTTGCTTGAAGAACAGCCCATCCGGCTGACTGACTTGGTGTCATTCAACGGTGCGGGTATCTACGCCATTTATTACCACGGGCCGTTTCCCGCCTACGCTCCAATATCTATCAATCCCGCTGATCCGAATGCAGCTCCGATTTACGCAGGAAAAGCTGTGCCAGCAGGTTCCAGACGAGGAGCAAGTCTGTCATTAAATGTTACCACGCGGGCATTGTGGAACCGATTGACCGACCACCGTGATAACATCATTGAAATTGAGAAAACCGGAGGCAATCTCAAGGTTGAAGATTTTTCCGTTCGTTATTTGGTAGTGGACGATATCTGGATTCCGCTTGGCGAATCGCTTTTAATTTCAACCTATAATCCGCTATGGAACCGGGCAGTCGATGGTTTTGGAAACCATGATCCGGGTGCTGGTCGATATAATGGCCTTAGGCCTTTATGGGACGTACTCCATCCGGGCCGATATTGGGCACCAAAATGTCGAGAGCGAACAGAAACCCCCGATGACATTATCCAACGCATAGCAGCACATTTCACGAACACGTAGGGTAGGCAAAATTACCTTTCCCTGAATTAAAGGTGACAGTGCACTAACCACCCGTCATCCCTCAAACCAACTCCACCTCAACCCCAATATCTTCCCCACCCGGCACACCCTTGTCGAATGTCACAAAAGCCGCGCTGCCGCGCGCGGCGACCAGATGGATGACGTCGGCGATGTCGGCGCCATCGCGATGCAGTTTTAACGCCGCGCGAATGGCCGGTTCGTCCTCGATATAAATTTCCGGAATATCCAAAAGAGCAATCAACGCATTGTTCAGGCGAGCCCGCTCAAAGCCATAACGGGATCGTAACGTCCAAGCGAGTTCGAGGAAGACGGTCAATGGAATGGCAACACCGGTTGCAATGACTGCTTTGGCGATTTCGGCCTGTTTGCTCTCGCTATCGGCGATAATCCTGACGAGAATGTTGGTATCGACCGTTTTCACCTTTGGGGTGGGTCCCACTGTGGATCGTTTTTAAACATCTCGTCGATAGCGGCCGTAGCTTCCTTATCGGTAAATACCGGGCCTTTATAGTTTACCACCGCACGCAATTGAGCCAGCGCCTCGTCAAAGGGCAGCTTTTTGTGAACCTGCCGTTTCGCTCGCAGCATTACACCAGCCGGGCCATCCACCACCTCCAGCTCGGTTCCCGGCTCCCAATGCAGCCGGTCGCGCACCTCCTTGGGAATGACAACCTGGCCTTTGGCGGATACTTTGGTGTGCTTGGTCATACTGGTAAGATAAGGCATTTTTAATCGGCTGGCAACCTTGCACCCCGCCCCCGCCTAAGCTAAGGCGCGGCCAGCAATCGACTCTCCCGCTTTTACGCTGGTTTGACGGGTCCAAAAAGCGCCGCGCTTGGCCCTTGTCCTTCGACAGGCTCAGGACGAACGGTGCGGGCACTCTGTCTTTCCCCGACCGGCAAAAAGTACCATTTTTTGACGAGGTATTTATGACCGCAATCGGATTAGACAGCCTGCAGACCCGCTCCACTTTGACCGCCGGCGGCAAGACGGTGGATTATTTCTCCATTGCCAAGCTTTCGGAGAAACTGGGCGATGTGTCGCGGTTGCCGTTTTCGATGAAGGTCTTGCTCGAAAATCTGCTGCGGTTCGAGGACGGCGGTTTCACCGTTTCGGTGCAGGATATTCAGGCGATGGTCGATTGGCAGAAAGACGCCAAATCGACCCGCGAAATCCAGTATCGCCCTGCCCGCGTATTGCTTCAGGATTTTACCGGCGTGCCGTGTGTGGTTGACCTGGCCGCGATGCGCGATGCGATGACGGCGCTCAAGGCCGATCCATCGAAGATCAATCCGCTGGTTCCGGTGCATCTGGTCATCGACCACTCGGTCATGGTCGACGAATTCGGCCACCCCAAGGCCGCCGAGCAGAATGTCGAAATCGAATATCAGCGCAACGCCGAGCGCTACGACTTTCTGAAATGGGGTTCGAAATCGCTGAACAATTTCAAGGCGGTCCCTCCCGGAACCGGGATTTGCCATCAGGTCAATCTGGAACATATCGCCCAAGCCGTGTGGACCAGCGAAACGCCCGACGGCGCGACTATCGCCTATCCCGACACCTGCGTCGGCACCGACAGCCACACGACGATGATCAACGGCCTTGGCGTGCTGGGCTGGGGCGTTGGCGGGATCGAGGCCGAGGCCGCGATGCTTGGGCAACCGGTGTCGATGCTGATCCCCGAAGTCGTCGGCTTCAAGCTGACAGGCGCGCTTTCCGAAGGCGTGACCGCGACCGATCTGGTGCTGACCGCGACCCAGATGCTGCGCGCCAAGGGTGTGGTCGGGCGTTTCGTTGAATATTATGGGCCGGGGCTGGCGTCGTTGAGCCTTGCCGACCGGGCGACGTTGGCCAATATGGCGCCAGAATATGGCGCGACCTGTGGCTTCTTTGGAATCGACGAAAAAACGATTGATTATCTGCGGCTTACGGGCCGCGATGAAGATCAGATCGAGCTTGTCGAGGCCTATGCCAAGGAGCAAGGGCTTTGGGCCTATGCCGATATGGCCGACCCGATTTTCACCGACACACTCGAGCTCGATATGGCGACCGTCGTGCCGTCGCTGGCAGGTCCGAAGCGACCGCAGGACAAGGTTGCGCTCGACAGCGTCGACGATGTGTTCAACGGCGAGCTCTCGAGCGTCTACAAGCATGACGGCTTCAAGCGCACCGCGGTCGAGGGCAAGGATCACGATATCGGCGACGGTGACGTCGTGATTGCGGCGATTACCTCGTGCACCAACACTTCGAACCCCAGCGTGCTGGTCGCCGCCGGACTGGTCGCGAAAAAGGCCAACGCATTCGGGCTGAAGCCCAAGCCGTGGGTGAAGACCTCGCTTGCGCCGGGGTCGCAGGTTGTGACCGATTATCTGAACAAGGCCGGGCTTCAGGAGCATCTTGACGCCGTCGGGTTCAACCTCGTCGGCTATGGCTGCACCACCTGTATCGGCAATTCGGGTCCGCTCGCCGAGCCGATTTCGAAGGCGATCAACGGCAATGATATCGTCGCCGCATCGGTGCTGTCGGGCAACCGCAACTTCGAAGGCCGCGTGTCGCCCGACGTGCGCGCGAACTTCCTCGCCTCGCCGCCTTTGGTCGTCGCGTACGCGCTCAAGGGCACGGTGACCGAGAATTTCACCACCACGCCGATCGGGCAGGCAACCGATGGGACCGACGTGTATCTGAAGGACATCTGGCCATCGAACCAGGAAGTGCACGACGTCATGACCGCGAACATCGACCGTTCGATGTTTCTGGCGCGCTACGCTTCGGTCTATCAGGGCGACGAGCATTGGCAGAAGATCCAGGTCGAAGGTTCGGACACCTATCAATGGCGCGCCGGCTCAACCTACGTCGCCAACCCGCCCTATTTTGAGGGCATGAGCATGACCCCGGCGCCGGTGATGGACATCATCGAGGCGAGGCCGCTGGCGATATTGGGCGACTCGATCACCACCGACCATATTAGCCCCGCCGGTTCGATCAAAGCCGACTCGCCAGCCGGAAAATTCCTTATGGAACATCAGGTTAGCAAGGCCGACTTCAACTCATACGGCGCCCGCCGCGGCCATCACGAAGTCATGATGCGCGGCACCTTCGCCAACATCCGCATCAAAAACGAAATGGTCCCCGGCATCGAAGGCGGCATGTCGAGCTACAAGGGCGAAGTCATGCCGATCTACGACGCCGCGATGAAGCACAAGGCCGACGGCACGCCTCTGGTGGTCATCGCCGGCAAGGAATATGGCACCGGATCAAGCCGCGACTGGGCGGCAAAGGGCACAAACCTGCTTGGCGTCCGCGCCGTCATCGTCGAAAGCTTCGAGCGAATCCACCGCTCGAACCTGGTCGGCATGGGCGTGCTGCCGCTCCAGTTCATGGAAGGCGAAAGCCGCGTAACGTTGGGCCTGACCGCAGACGACAGCTTTACGATCACCAGCGTCGGAAAGCTTCAACCACGTCAGACGGTTACCGTGATGGTCACGAGGCCGGATGGCACCGTCTTCAACTTCGATACGCTGTGCCGCATCGACACCGCGAACGAGGTCGAATATTTCATGAACGGCGGCATCCTGCATTATGTGCTGAGGAAGCTGGCGGCTTAAGCCCTCGCCAAGATCGACAGCGCCGCCTTCAAATGCGGCGCGTCGATCATCTTGCCGTCCAGTTGCAGTACGCCTGCTCCGGGGTTTGCAGCGAACGCTTCGACTACCGCGCGGGCATAGGTAAGTTGCTTCTGTGAGGGCGTGAAGCCCGCGTTTATCGTTTCGATCTGCGACGGATGGATCGCCAGCATTCCGGTAAAACCGTCACGCGAGGCTCGGGCAACATACGCCGACAGCGCATTGCCATCACCAATGTCCGGAAACACCGTATCGATCGCCGCAACCCCCGCCGCATATGCCGCAAATAGCGTGAGCGAACGAACCATCTCGTAAGGTGGAGTGTAACTTCCGTCTGTCTCACGCGAAGTCGCTGCGCCCACGGCAGCGGGTAAATCCTCCGCGCCCCAGCTTACGCCAGCCAGCCAGTGCGACACGTCGCGCAGCGTGCCAAGGTCGAACACCGCCCCGGGCGTTTCGGTCGCAATCGGCAAAATCGGCGGCGCTTCACCATCGGGATTGTCCGCCACTGCCGCCGCCTCGGCGCGCAGCCAGTTCACCGAACGCGCGCCTTCGGCTTTCGGCAAGACGATGCCGTCCGGAATGTAAGGCAGCACCGAGGCCAGGTCGTCATAAGTCAGATGGCTGCCTTCGGGATTGACTCGAACGAATACGGGCACCGGCCGGTCGCCCGACAGATATTCCGCCGCTGCTTCTCGCGCGGCAATCTTGCGATCGAGCGCGACCGAGTCTTCGAGGTCGATGATAATGGCGTCAGCACCGCTGGCCGAAGCCTTGGCAAAGCGGTCAGGCCGGTCACCGGGGACGAAAAGGAGCGAGCGGAGTTTCATATTTCTACCTCAGCAAAATTCACCGTAGTGCTGAGCCTGTCGAAGCACGCCTAGCCGATAAGCGCCCTTCGACAGGCTCAGGGCTACGGTACTAACTTTCGCTCAGCTTTAACAGCGCCGCGCGCTCGCAACTGCACACCACTTCGTCGCGCTGGTTGAGGCAGCGGTGGAGGAAGGTGACGACACCCGCGTCGGGCCGCGATTTGCTTTCCTTCAGCGCAATGACCTCGGTTTCTGCGCGGAGCGTGTCGCCGAGGAATACCGGCTTTGGCATGACGAGCTTGTCGTAACCCAGATTGGCCACCAGCGTGCCCAATGTGGTGTCGCCCACCGACAGCCCGACCATCAGGGCAAAGGTAAAGGTGCCGTTGACGAGGATCTGCCCGAACTCGCTCGCCTTCGCCGCCTCCGCATCGATGTGCAACGGCTGCGGGTTGTGGGTCATGACCGAGAACAGCAAATTGTCCGTCTCGGTAACCGTGCGGCGGATTTCATGGGCGATGGTGTCGCCGATTTGCCATTGGTTGAAGAAACGTCCGGCCATTATCCCATCTCCCAACCAAAAACTTTGTCATTCCCGCAAAGGCGGGAATCCATGGTCGAAACTATCCGGTTACCCGACGATCGTTGATTAACCTTCGGCCTCAGACCATGGATTCCCGCCTTCGCGGGAATGACAAGGGTGGTTTGATTAGGCATCGTGAGCCTCAATCCGCACCAACAACGCCTCGACCTGCACCTGCGCGCCAGCTTCGGCGTTCAGTTCCGCCACCACCCCGTCGAACGGCGCGGTGAGGCTGTGCTCCATCTTCATCGCTTCAAGCGTAAGGAGTTTCTGGCCCTTGGTCACCGTTTGGCCTTGCGCGACCTCGACCGCGATGATGCGGCCCGGCATGGGGGAGAGGATTGCACCGTCGGACGCATGAACCAAACTTGCCTCAAACCTTGGAAGCCCAATCACCGACGTATGCCCGTCCTTCGTTACCAGCGCCAAATGTTTGGCTGCTGCGCCCGACGTATAAACACGCCCTTCGAAATCTGGTACTTCTTCCAGAGTAAAAAGCTGACCGTTCGCTTGAAGCACAAGCCCGGTGTTCGGTCTGGCGTTTAAGCGAAATCCTTCAAGCAACTCGTTATCGCGACTGTGCTGCGCCTTGTTGCTGTAGGCCTCGATCAAATGCCTTCCGGCTTGGCCCAACATCTCTTCATCAGGCTCGATGGGAGGGATTAAGGCTTCGCCCTGCTCGGCAATGAAGCCGGTAGTAACGTCTCCGGCTCTAAATTGTTGGCTGCTTGCAGAGCGATACAGAAAGCCCGCATTCGATTTCACTGGCCATACCGCCGTTCCTTCCAAAGCCCCTAGCAAGGCGTCAATCGCATCGCTTCGGTCATCAGCATGGACGATCAGCTTAGCAATCATCGGGTCATAATGCGGTGAAATAACCGACCATTCTTCGACGCCGGAATCGACCCGTATGTCATCGTCAGGAAGGCAATAGCGTTGGAGTGTGCCAGTACTCGGCAAAAACCCCTTCGCCGGGTCCTCCGCGTATAACCGCGCCTCCATCGCCCAACCGTTGATGCTCAATTCCTCCTGCTTCTTCGGCAACGCCTCCCCGCTCGCCACGCGCAATTGCCATTCGACCAGATCGACGCCCGTGATTTCTTCGGTCACCGGATGTTCGACCTGCAGCCGCGTGTTCATTTCCATGAACCAGATGCGGTCCGCGCGCAGGCCCTCGGACGCGTCGGCGATGAACTCGATCGTGCCAGCGCCGACATAATCGACCGCCTTCGCCGCCTTGACCGCCGCCGCGCAGAGTTGCTCGCGGGTCGCTTCGTCCATGCCCGGCGCGGGGGCTTCCTCGATCACCTTTTGGTGGCGGCGCTGGAGCGAGCAATCGCGCTCGAACAGGTGGACGATGTTGCCATGGGTGTCGCCGAACACCTGCACCTCTATATGGCGCGGGCGCTGAATGTATTTTTCGATCAGGACATGCGCGTTGCCGAAAGAGGCGGTGGCCTCGCGTTGGCAACTGGCGAGCGCGTCGGCGAAGTCGGCTGCGTCCTCAACCTTGCGCATCCCCTTGCCGCCGCCGCCCGCGACCGCCTTGATGAGCACGGGATAGCCGATTTCGGCGGCTTTTTGGCCAAGGAACGCAGGATCCTGGTTCTCGCCCATATAGCCAGGGGTGACGGGCACGCCTGCCTCGGCCATCAATTTTTTGGCCGCATCCTTCAGCCCCATCGCGGTGATGCTGGCGGGACGCGGGCCGACCCAGATCAGCCCTGCGTCGATCACCGCCTGTGCAAACTCGGCATTTTCGGACAGGAAGCCATACCCCGGATGAATCGCTTCTGCTCCGGTGCTTATCGCGGCGGCGATAATCTTCTCACCCAGCAGATAGCTCTCGCGCGCCGGAGACGCCCCGATATGCACCGCCTCATCGGCCTGCCGCACATGCAGCGCCTTGGCATCGGCATCCGAATAAACCGCGATGGTGCGAATGCCCATCGCGCGCGCGGTGCGGATGATCCGGCAAGCGATTTCGCCACGATTGGCGATGAGGAGGGATTGGATCATGCCAAATCCTCCCCGGACCGGGGAGGGGGACCATCCGAAGGATGGTGGAGGGGCACGCGAGTAGTCTCCTGCCCTCGCCGCTCAGCCAACTTAGCCACCCTGTCCTCACAAACCTCGACAATTCGCAAAACCGCACCTTCCAAATTACCCAACACCGCACTCACCGGCACCCGCAAAGTCGCCACTCCTTGCGACCGCAAGAAATGCCCACGCGCTGCATCGGCTTTTGCAGCAATATGACCATCATGCGACCAGCCATCGACCTCGATCGCAAGCTTGGCAGCGGCACAATAGAAATCGAGAATATATCGGCCAGCAGGATGTTGCCGCCGAAACTTGAACTCACCGGGTCGTTTACGTAACTCCTGCCACAACACCGTTTCGGGCAAGCTCATCTCGCTGCGCAGCTTTCTGGCGCGTCTGAGCGCATCGGTCGGACCGGTGATCACTGCCCGTGCCCCTCCACCATGCTGCGCATGGTCCCCCTCCCCGCTTCGGGGAGGATTTGAGGCAAGCCCCTCACATCCGGAACACCCCGAACCGGGGCGTCTCCTCGACAGGCGCATTCAACGCCGCCGCCAACGCCAGCCCCAGCACATCCCTAGTCTGCGCCGGGTCGATAATCCCGTCGTCCCACAGCCGCGCGGTGGCGTGGTACGGGTTGCCTTCGTCTTCATATTTCTGGCGGATCGGGGCCTTGAAGGCTTCGGCTTCCTCGGGCGTCCAATTCTCCGCGTCACGGTGGACTGTGGCCAACACACTTGCCGCCTGTTCGCCGCCCATCACCGAGATCCGCGCATTGGGCCAGGTGAACAGGAAACGTGGGCTATAGGCGCGCCCGCACATGCCGTAATTGCCCGCGCCAAAGCTGCCGCCGATCAGCACGGTGAGCTTGGGCACGCTTGCGGTAGCGACGGCGGTGACGAGTTTCGCGCCGTGCTTGGCGATGCCCTCTGCCTCATATTTGCCGCCGACCATGAAGCCGCTGATATTTTGCAGGAACAGCAACGGAATTTTGCGTTGCTGCGCAAGCTGGATGAAATGCGCGCCTTTGACCGCGCTTTCGCTGAACAGCACGCCGTTGTTGGCAAGGATCGCGACGGGCATTCCCCAGATATGCGCGAAGCCACAGACGAGCGTGCTGCCATAGAGCGCCTTGAACTCGTGAAACTCGCTGCCGTCCACCAGCCGCGCGATGACTTCATGGACGTCATAGGGCGCGCGGACGTCGTCGGGGATGACGCCGTAGAGTTCATCCGCGTCATATTTGGGCGGGCGCGGTTCCTTGAAGTCGATGTCGGGTTTGTGGATTGGGCCCAAGTGGCTGATGATATCGCGCACGATGGTCAGCGCATGTTCGTCATTTTCGGCGACATGATCGACCACGCCCGATTTGCGCCCGTGAAGGTCGCCGCCGCCCAGATCCTCGGCGCTGATTTCCTCGCCCGTCGCGGCCTTCACCAAAGGCGGGCCAGCGAGGAAAATCGTGCCTTGGTTGCGCACGATGACGCTCTCGTCGGACATCGCAGGAACATACGCGCCGCCTGCGGTGCAGCTGCCCATCACGCAGGCGATTTGCGGGATGCCTTTGGCGCTCATATTCGCCTGATTGAAGAAGATGCGCCCGAAATGGTCGCGGTCGGGAAAGACCTCGTCCTGATGCGGCAGGTTCGCGCCGCCGCTATCGACCAGATAGATGCACGGCAGGCGGTTCGCTTCGGCAATTTCCTGCGCGCGCAGATGCTTTTTGACGGTCATCGGGTAGTAAGTGCCGCCCTTCACCGTCGCGTCGTTGCACACGATCATGCACTGGCGGCCCGACACGCGGCCAATGCCGGTAATGAGGCCAGCGCCTGGGACTTCGCCGTCGTACAGGTCGTTTGCGGCAAGCTGGCCGATTTCAAGGAAAGGCGAGCCGGGGTCGAGCAGGCGTTCGACGCGTTCCCTCGGCAGCAGCTTGCCTCGCGCCGTATGCCGCTCGCGCGACTTCTCGTTACCGCCCAGCGCCGCTTCGGCGACCTTCGCCCAAAGCTCATCCCTCAACGCCCGGTTGTGCGCACTGCGAGCCTTGGTGTTGGGGTCTTCGGCATTATAGCTAGTCGTCAAAACAGGTGCGCTCATGCGGCTCACTATACCCAGTTGTCGGCCAAGCGAAACGTAATTTTATTGCGTGGGAGCGGTCAGTGCCGCCGGCGGCACATAATGTACCTGCGCGCCCGGCCCAAGCGGCAGGTCGAGCGCAACCCACGCGACAGTCATGGCAATGCCGACGGCCATGAAGCACAAAGCATAAGGCAGCATCAGCGCCAGCAGGGAGCCGACGCCAGTGTCCTTGTCCCATCGCCGCGCGAAGCCAAGAATGAGCGGAAAATAGCCCATCAATGGAGTCATGATATTGGTGAAACTGTCGCCCATCCGATACGCGGCGGTGGTCATCTCGGGGCTGATCCCGAGCAGCATGAACATGGGGACGACGACCGGTGCCAGCGCGCTCCATTTCGCGCTGGCAGAACCAATGAACAGGTCGAGCACCGACGACAGCATCAGCACGCTGACCAGCAGGATCGGCGCTGACAACCCGAAGTCGCGCAAGGCCGTCGCTCCGTTAATCGCGACGATCGGCCCCAGTCGCGACCAGTTGAACATCGCAACGAAGTGCGCGGCAAAGAATACGAAGATGATGTAAGGTGCCATCGCGCGAATGCCGTCCTGCATCATTCGAAGCGCATCAGCGCTCGAACGAATACTGCCAGCGCCGACGCCGAAGGCAATGCCCGTTGCGATAAACAGGAAGAAGAAACCAGCGATGAGCGCGCCGTAAAAAGGCTGCATCTGCGCAGCACCTTGCTTCGTTTCGTCGATCAGCGGTGTATAACCCGGCGCAACGGAAATGGCGGTAAAGATTGCTACCACTACCAGAGCGGCGATACCGGCATTGCGAAGCCCCTTGCGCTCGGCATCGGTAATTTCCGACTTGGCAAGTTCGGCCTGTAATTCAGCGTCCGGTTCCTTGCCCCATGGTCCGAGGCGCGGCTCAATAATGCGATCGGTCACGAACCAGATTATCGGCGTAAACAGCAGCACGATTGACAGGATGAAATACCAGTTGCCCGCCGGATTCATCGTCCAGGCCGGATCGACAATCCGCGCCGCTTCCTGGGTGAAACCGAACAGCAACACGTCGATCTGGCCCGGAGTGATGTTGCCAGCATAGCCGCCCGAGACCGCAGCAAAAGCCGCCGCCAGCCCGACGAGCGGGTGCCGGCCCACAGCTGCATAAAGGATCGCGACGAGCGGTATGAATACCACATAACCCGTATCCGAAGCATGGTGCGACATCATCCCGATTACCGCAACGAGCGGGGTCAGCAGGACCCGAGGAGCATTACGCAGCGACCCGCGTATCAATGCCGAAAACAGCCCAGCCTTTTCCGCGACCGCCGCACCCAGAACAATTACCAATACTGTTCCAAGCGGCGCGAAGCCAGACATCGTCTTGGGCATTTCGGTCAGCAGCCGAGCGATATTCTCCTCGTTGAACAGGCTGGTCGCGCGAAAGGTTAGCACGCCATCCTTAAGTTCGCCCCATTGCGGCGCATCCTTGCCGGAATATGGCAGCGACGCCGACCATCCGGCCCATGCGCCAATCTGCGACAGGATCATCAGGATCAGGATCAGCCATACAAAGATCATGATCGGATCCGGCAATTTGTTGCCGAGCCGTTCGAAGGCGTCGAGTAAACCGGATTGTCTGGGCGGAACAGCGGCGGTGGTCATGACAAAGGTTTGCTAGCGCAACTTAAAGTGCTGCAAAAGAAAAAATATTATTCCGCCTTCAGTTGAAGCGCGCCTGCAATTCCAGCAGGGCCATCGCCGCCACAGCCGCCTCGCCGCCCTTATCTTTTTGCTTGGGATCGGCGCGGACGATGGCTTGTTCCTCATTTTCGACCGTCAGGATGCCGTTGCCGATGGCGATGCCGTCCATTGTCAGCGCCATAATCCCGCGCGCGCTTTCGCCGGCTACGATCTCGAAATGATAGGTCTCGCCGCGGATGACAACGCCGATGGCAACGAAGCCGTCGAAGATTTGCGCCTCGGCAGCCATCGCAATGGTGCCGGGAATTTCGAGCGCGCCGGGGACAGTGATGACCTCGACTTCATGGCCTTTCGCTTTCAGCGCAGCTTTGGCCCCGGCGATCAGCATATCGTTTAAATGGTCGTAAAACCGCGCTTCAACTATCAGGAACTTCGCCATTATTCGCCTCCAGTGCCGGGTATTGCGCGTTCGCCCACTATGGAAAGGCCATAGCCTTCAAGCCCCACCAGCGTGTGGTGCGTGTTGGTGAGAAGGATCATGTCATGCACGCCAAGCTCGGTCAGGATCTGCGCGCCGCCGCCATAGTCGCGGAGCTCCTCGACCTCGGGTGCGCCAGCGCTCTTGCCTTCGGCGCGAAGCTGCATGAAGCGCGAAACGATGCCCTTCATTGGCTTGTTGATGACGACGACGACGCCGCTGCCTTCTTCGGCGATGGCCTCCATCGAGCGCGACAGCAGACCCGAACGCTCATTGTCCTCGCCGAACACATCGACGAACATCGACATAGTGTGCATCCGTACCAACGTCGGCTTGGCCGGATCGATCCAACCCTTTACCAACGCCATCGTCTCGTCTTCGGTCGCCTTGTTGTAGAAGGTCAGGGCGGTCCAGTCGCCGCCCCATTTGCTGGTGAACTTCATCTCGGCGCGCTTTTCGACGAGATGGTCGTGCTTGCGGCGATAGGCGATGAGGTCGCGTATCGTGCCCATTTTGAGGCCATGCAGCCGCGCGAACGACACAAGGTCGTCCATCCGCGCCATGCTGCCATCGTCCTTCATGATCTCGCAGATCACGCCCGAGGGATTAAGCCCGGCAAGACGGCTGATATCAACCGCCGCTTCCGTATGCCCTGCCCGCACCAATACACCGCCATCGCGCGCCGTCAGCGGAAAGACATGGCCAGGGGAAACAATATCGTCCGGACCCTTCGAGGCATCGACCGCAACCGAAATCGTCCGCGCACGGTCTGCGGCGCTGATTCCGGTGGTCACACCTTCGCGTGCCTCGATCGACACCGTGAACGCCGTTTGCATGCTCTCGCGGTTCTCGCGCGCCATCGGGGTCAGGCCCAATTGCTCGCAGCGTTGCTTGGTCATCGACAGGCAAATCAGCCCGCGCCCGTGCGTCGCCATGAAGTTGATCGCATCGGGCGTCGCCATCTGCGCCGGAATGATCAGGTCGCCTTCATTCTCGCGGTCTTC
>CALRMO020000053.1:0-14757 GCA_943369235.1 Sphingomonas paucimobilis | reverse complement strand
ATTCTCGCCAAGCGTGAATTCGCCTTTGACGTTTACGCCCGGGAAAATTTCATACTGGTCATACTGCGCAATCAGCTTCTTGCTTGCCGCCTCGAACGCCTTGACGTCGGCTTCGGTCCACCAGTCGGAAAGCTTGCCGGTTTCGTTGTATTTCGAACCCTGATCGTCGAAATGGTGGCTGACTTCATGGCCGATGACCGCGCCGATGCCGCCATAGTTGATGGCGGGATCGGCCTTCGGATCGAAGAAGGGAGGTTGCAGGATGGCCGCGGGAAACACGACTTCGTTCATGCCGAAATTGGCATAGGCATTCACCGTTTGCGGCGACATGCCCCACTCCCATTTGCGGATCGGCTCGCCGAGCTTGCCGACATTGTCGTCGAAATTCCAGTTGTTCGCGCGCAAATCGTTGCCGAACAGGTCGTCGCGCGCGATCTTAAGGCTCGAATAATTCTTCCAGCGATCAGGATAGCCGATCTTCGTGGTGAAGTTGGCAAGTTTCTGCTTGGCCTTGACCTTCGTTTCAGGCTGCATCCACGCAAGCCCCTCGATCCGGCGACCCATAGCGGCCAGGACATTCTTGACCAACTGGTCCATCGCAGCCTTGGTTTCGGGCGGGAAATATTTTGCGGCATAGGCCTTGCCCACTTCATCGCCGACCGCGCCCTCGGCAAAGCTGACGCCGCGTTTCCAGCGAGGCTCGCGCTGCGGCGTTCCCTGCAATACCGTGCCATAGAAGGCGAAAGCAGTATCGGACACCGAATCGGGGAGCACATTGGCGTAAGTCCCAAGGCTGTTGACGATCATCTGGTCTTTGATGACGCCAAGGTCGGTTTCGGCATAGATTTTGGCAATGCCCGTCAGCGCGCTCGGCTGACCGACGACGACCTCGGTGATTTTCGGGCTTAGCTTTTGCAGGATGGGAGTCATTTTCAACCCCGGTGTCAACGCGTCAAGCCCAGCGAGCGTCATTTTGTTATAGGTTTTGGTCGCGTCCGAAGAATCTTCTCTTGTCCATTGAACTTCGGCTATTTTCTTTTCCATTGCGAAGATGGCATCAGCCCGCGGCTGGGCATTTTGCTCGCCCGCCAATGTGAGCATCTTGCCAAGATATTCCTTGTACGCGGTGCGAATGGCTTCATATTTTTCGTTATCGACCAGATACATGTCGCGGTCGGGAAGGCCCGTTCCATCTTGGAAAATCTGGAAAATGTAGACATCGGGATTCTTGTCGTCCTGCCCGACAAAACCGCCGAAAAGTGCGCCGACGCCATTACGTGCAGCGACCGGCATCAGCTTCTCGAAATCGGCCTTGGTCTTCACGGCGCGAACTTGCTTTAACCATGGCTGGATTGGTTTCATGCCAAGCTTTTCGACGATAGCGTAATCGGTGTAGCTTGCGTAGGCATCGCCCGCTTTGCTGCCTACGCGGTCTTTTTCGGCTTCAAGCAAGGTTTTCACCCGATCCTTCGACAGGTCGTCGAGCGCAGTGAACATGCCGTAATTGGATTTATCAGCCGGAATTTCGGTTTTCCTCGCCCACTCGCCATTGGCGAACAGGTAGAAATCGTCAGACGGCGAAACGCTTTTGTCCATCCCGCTGGTGTCAAAACCATAAGTCCCAAGCTGCGGACCGTCTTTTTCAGGTGCAGCGATAGCGTCCTGCGCGAACGCGGGCGCAGATACGGCCAGCAACGAAGCGGACAATATCAATGTCAGTTTAGCGGTAATTTTCATGATCGACTCCCCATGCGAGATATGGGGAACCTAGAGCCGGTCAGGCTAAACCCGAAAAGTTTTTATCCACCAGCCGCAATTGCTTTCGACCGGCGTCGCCATTTGGCGCTAATCCACCAGCGCCAGAACCACGCCGCCAGCACATAACCCACGGCCGCTGCGACCACGGAAATGATGGCAAGGCCGGCCACGCCTTGTACCAGCGCCATCGGAGCTTCGGTCCAGACGAAATCCATCCATTGCGACAAGGGCGCACCGGTTTCGATCAGCTCGTAAAGACGGCCTGAGCCCCCACTCAAGTGCAAAACCGACTCGCCGACATATACAGAGGCAAACAAAATGAACGGGGTCGTGGCAGGCATGCTGAGGAAGGTCATTGCCGCACCGATTGGGATATTGGCCCGAAACGGCAGCGCCAGCAACGCGACGCCGGCAATCTGGACGCCTGGAATCAGCAAGAAGATACCGACGAGCAAGCCCAATGCCACGCCACGCGGCACCGACCGACGGGTAAAGCGCCATAAGGCCGGGTGAAAAACGCGCTTGGCAAACGGACGCAGAAAGCGGCTGCGCTCAAAACTGTCGCGCGTGGGGGCTTGCCGGTAAATCCATGCACCAAGGCGGTTCTTCGGCGGTTTCATCCGCGATCCCGCATAATTCTGCCCTGCTCGCGCTTCCAATCGCGTTCCTTCTCGGTCGCGCGCTTATCAGGGGCTTTCTTGCCCTTGGCCAGCGCCAGTTCCACCTTCGCCCGGCCCCGCGCGTTGAAATACACCGATAATGGAACCAGCGTCATCCCCTCGCGCGATACCGCCGCATGAAGCTTGTTTATCTCGCGGACATTAAGGAGCAATTTACGGGGCCGCTTGGGTTCGTGGTTATAGCGGTTTCCGTGGCTGAATTCAGGGATATTGGCGTTGATCAGCCATATCCCGTCGCTCTTGACCTCGGCATAGCTTTCGGCAATCGAACCTTCGCCGAAACGCAGGCTTTTAACTTCGGTGCCGGTGAGCATGATGCCCGCCTCATATTTGTCATCGATATGATAATCGTACCGCGCGCGCCGGTTTTCGGCGACGGTTTTGACCTTGTTGAATGCTTCGGGTTTGGGGCGTGCCATCAGATTAGTCCTGCATGCTCCAACGCTGCATCGACAGCTTTCCGGCTCGCCTCCGACGCGGGAAGCAGCGGCAATCGAAGCTCAGCCGGAAAACCGTCGATTACGCGCGACAACGCATATTTGACGGGCGCCGGGGATGCATCCGAAAACAATGCATTATGAAGAGGTTGCAGCCGATCATTAATGGAGCGTGCCAACGCGAAATCGCCGGCCGCGCCGGCCCCCGCCAGTTCAGCGCAGAGCTTGGGTGCCACATTTGCGACCACCGATATGCAGCCCTGCCCGCCCGCCGCCATGAAGGCAAGCCAGCTATCATCATTGCCCGAAAGTTGACAAAAGTCCGTGCCGCAGCCGAGCCGATGGTCGCCAACACGGCCAAGCTGCCCCGATGCATCCTTAATGCCAACAATCGTCGGCAGCTTCGCCAGCTGTTCTACCGTCGTCGGCTGAATATCCGCCACAGTTCGGCCGGGTACGTTGTAAAGGATAATCGGCAAATCGCTCTGCGCGGCCAGATGTGCGTAATGCGCGTACAGGCCGTCCTGGCTCGGCTTGTTGTAATAAGGGGCCACCACCAAAGCCGCCGATACCCCAACCGATTTTGCGTACGCCATGTGCCTGACGGCGGTCGCAGTATCGTTCGATCCGCACCCGGCGATCACGGGTACGCGACCTGCCGCCTGCTCGACGCAGACGCGGATGACCTCATAATGCTCTTCAAACGACAAGGTCGGGCTTTCCCCGGTGGTGCCGACGGGCACAAGCGCGCTTGATCCGTGCTCGATTTGCCAGTCGACAAGCGCCCGAAAATGCTTCTCGCTAAACGCCCCGTCGCAAAAAGGAGTCACCAGGGCTGGAATTGAGCCAGAAAACATGGAATTTAACTTTCAACATGGCCCATAGCACCCGTATCGGGAATATAGGCGTTCGTTCAGCGCGCGATAAGGTAGGGGCTCATATTTTGTCTAGCATGGTAAAGCATCTAATTTCTGCATCACTGTTAAGTCTGCCTTTTTTCACTGTCACGGCTACCGCCCAACAGCCTGTAGTTTTCACGCCCGGCACAGGCGGCACCGCAGTTCCCGGCCAGAGCTCGCCCGTTCCAGCGCCGGTTGCCGCGCCAGCTTATGACCCGAGCGAGGGTAATATACCCGCCGCCTTGCAGCGCTGGAAGATGCTAAGCCAGTCAAGCAACTACAGCTTCAACGATTATGCGACCTTTCTTATGGCCTTCCCCGATTGGCCCGACAGCGACGAAATGCGGCGCAACGCCGAAGGCGCGATCAACCCGCTCAGTACCTCGCCCAATCAGGTGGTTGCCTATTTCGACCGGCTCACTCCGCTCACAAACTCGGGCCGCGCGAAATTTGCGATAGCGCTCGATGCAACGGGAGACCGCGTTCGTGCCGAGGCGATGGCACGCGAAGCCTGGCGAGGCGGCATTTTGACCGATGACGAAGAAGCAAGACTGGTCCGGATTGCGGGTACCAAATTCACGCCGACCGACCATGACGCGCGCGTCGATCGCTTGCTCTGGTCGAGCGCAACCACGTCGGCCTCACGCTGGATTGCCTATACTTCGCCTGCGCGCCGCCCTGCCTTTTATGCGGCTCTTGCCGCCCGAACCAACAGTCCCGACGCGGCGATGCGTGTTCAAGAGGCTGGATTGTCAGCCAATGGCGAGGCAAGCCTTTTGGCCGCGCGCGCCGATGCCTTGCGCACCTCAGGCAACAGCTATGCCGCTCGCGAACTGCTCGCGAGCAGGTCAAGCCTGGTATCACCGGCGCCCGTCCTCAAAGACTGGTACAAATTGTTGCTCGATCACGCGCAGGCCGCAGCCAATGACGGTCAATATGAGGTTGCCTATCGCATTGCATCGCGAATCGACGACGCGGCACCTCCGGGCCTGGTCATGCTCGATCAGGACCTCACGACGCGCGACCGCTATACCAGCCTCGCCTGGCTTGCGGGATCGACCGCACTGGAACGCCTTGGCCGGCCCCGCGATGCGGTGACGATGTTCACCCGCTACGCTGCGGCGGCAAAATCGCCACAGACGCGCTCGAAAGGGCTTCACTGGGCCGGAAAGGCCGCGGCACGCGCGGGCGATTCTGCCGGTGCCGCGAATTACTACAATCAGGCTGCCATCTATTATGACACGTTTTTCGGCCAGCTGTCGCTCGAACAGCTCAATCGTCCGTTGCCGCCTGTGCCCGGGACGGCGATATCCCCGCCGCCGATAGCCGACGCCAACGCGCCCGCCGTATATCGCGCCGCGGCGCTCGCCAGCAAATATGGTAGCTGGAAAGACCAGAGCAATTTCCTTCGCGCAATCTCCGCCCGCGCCAAGACGCCTACCGAATTTATCAACGCGATTGCCCTGTCGAACAAGATCGGACGGCCGGACCTCAAGGTTATGGCCGGCCGTAATGCCCGCTATTTCGGCTATGCCGACCTGGTGGGTATCGGCTATCCCACCGTAAGCGTCCCCGCCTCGCAAAGCCATAACTGGACGCTGGCGCACGCCATCATGCGACAGGAAAGCCAGTTCGACCGTGCCGCCGTCAGCCGCGCCGGTGCGCGCGGCCTGATGCAGCTGATGCCCGGAACCGCGCGCGAAACATCGGGCAAGATTGCGATGGCTTACCGCCCCGAGGCGCTGACCGTCGATACCGATTATAACATCGCGCTGGGCTCGACCTATATCCAGCGGATGCTCGATTATTATGGTGGCAGCTACCCGTTGGCGATTGCCGCCTATAATGGCGGGCCGGGCAATGTGAACAAATGGCTTAAAGCCTATGGCGATCCGCGCACCGGCGAGATCGGCATATTGGAATGGATCGAGAAAATTCCGCTCAGCGAGACGCGGGATTATGTGCAGCGCGTACTCGAAAATGCCGTGATGTACGATCATATCTACCCCGACCGCGCACGGTACAAGAAAGCCTATCCGCTTAGCCACTATCTGGGCAAATCGACGCCGGGGTGACATAGCGATCCAAATGGAACGCACCAACCCGATTACCCCTGCCGGATTTGCAACCTTGCGCGCGCGGTATGAACAGCTTTTTGCCGTCGAGCGCCCTGCTGTGGTTGAAATCGTCCATTGGGCAGCGGGCAATGGCGACCGCAGCGAGAATGGCGACTATATCTACGGCAAACAAAAGCTGCGCGCGATCGACCGCGAATTGGGGCAGCTGTCGAAAAAGATGAAGCACGCGAACGTTATCGACCCCGCCAACCAGATCGACCGGAGCCGCGTGTTCTTTGGCGCAACGGTTACGATTGCCGACGTCGACGATGCAGAAAGAACGGTGACCTTGGTCGGCGATGATGAGGCGGACGCGGGCGAAGGGCGGATCGGCTGGAACTCGCCTATGGCTAAAGCCTTGCGCGGGGCAGGCGTGGGCGATGTAAAGACGGTTGTGCTTCCCGGCGGACCAAAGGAATGGGAAGTGGTGGAGATTGGCTATCCGCAATAAGGCCGGGGACTGTCCCCTCTATCGAACGCAGAGAGGGTGACAGTCAGCAAGTGACAGTCACCAGTCTTCACAACTCATCGACTCATCGCGGTGAATATCCCAAACTCGCCTTCGCCAGTTCCAGTATCTCTGTATCCGTCTCGGGAAATTTCTGAGGCAGGCCAGCCTCCAGTTCCTTCACCACGTGGCGCAAAACTGCAATTCGAGCGGCTTTCTGGTTATTGCCGTCGATCACCGTCCATGGCGCCCAATGTGTGTTGGTGCGTTTGAACATATCTTTCATCGCAGCGAGATAGTCCGCGCGCTTTTCGCGATTGCGGAAATCCTCGGGCGTCACTTTCCAGCGCTTTGCCGGGTCATCAAGGCGCTCGGTCAGCACTTTGTCCTGCGTTTCCTGAGTCACGTGCAGGAACAGCTTGATGATCCTGGTGCCGATTTCGCCCTGGCGCGATTCGAATTCGTTTATTTCGTCATAGCCGCGGCGCCATTCGGCTTCGCTGCAAAATCCCTCGACGCGCTCGACAAGTACGCGGCCATAATGACTGCGATCCCAAATACTGATTTCCTGAGAGCCCGGCAATTTGCTCCAGAAACGCCAGAGAAAATGCTTGTCCTTTTCCTCCGGGCTGGGCGCTGAAATTGGATAGACTTGATAATAACGTGGATCGAGCGTCGCCGTCAGCCGCTTGATTGCCCCACCCTTGCCTGCCGCATCCCAGCCCTCGAGCACAATGAGCGTGCGCGCCTTGTGCAAGATATGCAACGATTGCAGCTCGGCAAGACGGTTTTGAAGCGCTTTCAGATCGTCGTCATAATGCCCGTCATATTTTTTGCCGGATTCGTAGTCGGATAAGTCGATTGCCATACTCATGTTTCAGCACCTTATCGGGGCCGAAACAAGGCCGCGCGCCGGACCGTGCAGAAAAGGGACAGCGCCTGCCGTTGTCATTGTTTAGGCGGTTGCTCGACCACGCGGATGTTAAGCTCACGCAATTGCTTTGGCTCGGCTGGCGATGGCGCCCCCATCAGCAAATCTTCGGCGCGCTGGTTCATCGGGAACAGTGTAATTTCGCGCAGGTTCTGGACACCGCAGAGCAGCATCACCATGCGGTCGACACCCGCCGCCATGCCGCCATGTGGAGGCGCGCCGTACTGGAATGCGCGGTACATGCCGCCGAAGCGTTCCTCGACATCGGCCTGGCTGAGCCCGGTCAGTTCGAACGCCTTGACCATCAGTTCGGGATACTGGTTCCGGATCGAACCCGAGGCGAGTTCATAGCCGTTGCAGACCATGTCGTACTGATAAGCCTTGATGGTGAGCGGGTCCTGCGTCTGCAACGCCTCCAGCCCGCCCTGCGGCATCGAGAACGGGTTGTGCGCGAAATCGACCTTCTTGTCATCCTCGCTCCACTCGTAGAACGGAAAGTCGATGATCCAGCAGAAGCGGAAGCTGTCCTTTTCGATAAGGTCGAGTTCTTCAGCAACGCGGGTGCGGGTCATACCGGCAAGCTTTGAAGTCTGAACATCCTTACCTGAAACGAGAATTACCGCGTCGCCCGCGCCGACGCCAGCGGCCCGCGCAATATTTGCAATTCTCTCCAAATCTAAGTTGTTTGCAACCGGACCCCGAGCATAAGGAATTTGCTCGCCTGTGCGCGTTCTTTTAACAAGAGATAAATACTGCTCGGGAATCGCTTCATCCTGCTCGGTCAGATATTGCATCCATTCGTCTTTAAACACACCTTCATCAAATGTGATGTATGCAGCACGGAACCCTTCACCTTCTGCCCATTTTAATATTCGATCACAAAACGCCCTATTGCCCGAAGGCGCAGGAATGGCTCGAACGACTCCACCTTCACCGACTATTCTAGCAAAAATGCCGAAGTCGCTGTCGCGAAAATGTTCAGATACGTCCACAATCTTTAGCGGGTTGCGCAAATCGGGCTTGTCGGTGCCGTAATCGAGCATCGCTTTCGAATAGGGAATGCGCGGGAATTCACCGGCGGGGGTAACAGGCTTGCCGTCGGCAAATGCCTCGAACACGCCAGCCATTACCGGTTCCATGGTGTCCCACACTTCTTCCTGCGTGACGAAGCTCATTTCAAGATCGAGCTGGTAAAATTCGCCGGGCAAACGGTCGGCGCGCGGGTCTTCGTCGCGGAAGCACGGCGCGATCTGGAAATAGCGGTCGAACCCGGCAACCATCAACAATTGCTTATATTGCTGCGGCGCCTGCGGCAGCGCGAAGAATTTACCGGGATGAATTCGGCTCGGGACGAGGAAATCGCGCGCGCCTTCGGGGCTCGAAGCCGTCAGGATGGGAGTCGCATATTCGGTAAAGCCGATATCTTCCATCCGACGGCGGGTTTCCCGGATAATCTGCGTGCGCTTAACGATATTGGCGTGCAGCGTTTCGCGGCGCAGGTCGAGAAAGCGGTATTTGAGGCGCGTTTCTTCGGGATATTCCTGCTCGCCCGCAACTGGCAGCGGCAGTTCTTCAGACTTACTGAGCACAGTGACGCCGCGCGCAAATACCTCGATTTCGCCCGTTGGCAGATTGGCATTCACAGTAGCTGCGCTGCGCGCCTTTACCTCACCGTCGATGGTGACGACGCTTTCGACGCGAAGCCCCTCGAGGATTGCCAGTGCCGGACTGTCACTGTCGGCGACGATTTGCGTCATACCATAATGGTCGCGCAAATCGACGAACAGCACGCCGCCATGGTCGCGCTTGCGGTGGACCCAGCCCGACAGGCGGACGGTCTCGCCGACGTCGGAGCTACGAAGTTCCGCGCATTTATGGCTGCGATAGACGTGCATTGGTCACTCAATTCAAAAAAGCTGTGGAAAGCGCGCCTAACACCTGTGCGAGCAGGCTTTGTCAAGTCGGGATTGCCTGTTATGGCCCAAGCCGCATGCAGATTCATCCACTTATCACCGACAGCAAACGCCTCGCCGAATTGTGCGAGCGGCTGGCCCAATCGCCCTTTGTTGCGGTCGATACCGAATTCATGCGGGAAAATACCTATTATCCCGACCTGTGCCTGGTCCAGCTCGCCGATGCCAATGAGGCCGCGGCAATCGACCCGAAGGCCGAGGGGCTGGACATGACGCCGATGCTCGATTTGCTCTGCAACAATGAGGATGTGCTGAAAGTCTTTCATGCCGGCGGGCAGGATATCGAAATTTTCTTCAACCTTACCGGCAAGACGCCATATCCGATGTTCGATACGCAAATTGCGGCGATGGCGTTGGGGCAAGGCGAGCAGATTGGCTATTCCAACCTTGTCGACCTGTGGATGAATATCCAGCTCGACAAGGGCGCCCGCTTTACCGACTGGTCACGGCGGCCATTGGACAAGCGTCAGATCGATTATGCCATTGCCGACGTCACGCATCTGTCGGTCATCTTTCCGATGATGTTGGAGAAGTTGAAAACGACGGGGCGCGGCGCGTGGCTTAACGACGAGATGGAGCGCATTTCGGACGCGGCCAATTATCGTAACGATCCCGAAAACGCGTGGAGCCGGATAAAGGTCCAGTCGCGCAAGCCCGAAGTGCTCGGCCGCTTGCAGGCGATGGCGGCGTGGCGTGAGAAAGAGGCGCAGCGTAAGAATATCCCGCGCGGGCGGATCATGAAGGACGAAACGCTTGCCGATATTGCGGCGCATCCGCCGAAGACTCAGGCCGACCTGCCCAAGGTGCGTGGGCTTTCACCAGCCTGGCGTGACAATGAAATCGGCGCGCGGCTGATTGGCGTTATCGAAGCAAGCCAACCCATGGCGCGCGACATATTGCCGGACCGTGGCCGCGGCTCGCCGGGTGGTGGCAAAGACGGCTCGCTGGTGGCCGACCTGCTCAAGCTGCTGCTGAAAATCCGCTCGCGCGAAATCAATGTCGCGCCGCGCCTGATGGTCCGCACCGAAGAGCTGGAACGCCTTGCTGCAGGCGAGCGCGAGGACCTCGAGGTCCTGACCGGCTGGCGCTTCGAACAATTCGGTCGCGATGCGCTTGATCTGGTCGAGGGCCGATTGGCATTCGCCGTGGTCAATGGTAAACTCAAGATGACGCATACGCATGAAGAGGATATGGTAAGATGAAAGCAATCGCTGCACTCGCGACCGCCGCTCTGACCGCATGCGCTCCGATGAGCGAAAGCGAAGCAGTCGCTCCGCCGGAGTCCAACACGGCCGAGCCTTTCACCTCATGCGATGCCGCGAAGGGGCAATATGCCGTAGGCCAGAAATTCAGCAATGCACTGGCTGCCGAGCTAAAAAGCAAAACCGGTGCCGACAAAATGCGTGTCATCGCGCCGAATATGGTCGTCGCCATGGATTTCCGCGGCGACCGGCTTAGTATCAGCTATGACACCCGTAATCTGATCGACCGGGTCAGCTGCGGCTAACTCGCAATCAGGCGCTTGACCAAAGCCAGATTGACGGGCGCGCTTTCGGCCATCGCGAGCGCATTTGCATTTCGCGCAAAGCTTTCGATGGCGGCATAGCTTCGCTCGATCCGCCGTTTGACGTAGCTTAGCGCGTCGATGCTAATCGCCGCGCCCCGGTCGGCCAATTGCTTTTGCAACAGTTGCTCGATCATATCATCGTCGGGCGGCGCAATTTCGAGCAGCAATGCCGAGCCAAGACGCGATTGCAAATCGGGCAGCGATATATTCCAGTCAGCCGGGCGCCAGCGCGAAATGAGCAGCAACGGCGTATCGCTTTCCTGCGCGCGGTTCCAGGCATTGAACAGGGTTTCGGCCGCAACGGTTTCGACATCGTCGATAACCGTGCCGCCCTGCCCCGAAAAATACCGCGCCATAAGGCTTTTGCCCGAACGTGCCGGACCCGTCAGAATCGCGCATCGCCGGGGCCAGCCAGCCGGGCTTCCAAGTCCGGCAAAGGCAGTCGCATTTGACGGGGTGACGATCAGGCTGGACGATGCACCGCCGCGCAATTCGTCGAGGGGCAATGCAATCTGACGCATTGGCTCAGCGCGCGGCGTTCAAGGACGCGGCGAAGGTGCAGGCGGCGTTAACGGCACGTCGCGCTGGGTCTCGGCTTCGGGCACAACCGATTTGACGACATCGTCCAGCGTCCGGGTTATCGGTAAGTCGATTTGAGGATCTTCGGTTGCTTCCTCCGGTGCTTCTTCGGCTTCGGTGTCGAGTTCTTCTTCATCGACCACCTCTTTTTCGAGGACGAGCGAGGCATCGGCGCGGAGGCGACCGCTGGCGAGCGCGGACTGGAAGAGCTCGTCCATGCGCACGACCGCCTGGTCCATCATGTTCGGAATGCCCGAGCTGTTCGATGTCCGCAGCGTAAAGGAACCCAGGAATTTGTTATCCGGTCCATAACGTGCCGAAAACCGGCCGACCACCGGTCCGCCCGGCCATTGCCGTTCGATCCGCGCAATCGGGATTATCACGTCGGCTGCCCCGAACTGATCGAGAATGGTGCGCCACCAGATCCGGCTCCTGCGGTCCATCTGCCCGGCGTTGAGCAGCAGCGATTCCCCCCCTGCCCCGCTTGGCCGCACATAATCGATGGTGCTTTCGGCCGTGCGATATTTCGCCCAGCTACGCTGCCACGAGGTGCGTTGCTCAAACACTGTCGGCGCGCCTGCGGAATAGGTCACCGGCAACAGCAGCAGCGGCGCGGAGCGACGCCGAACGCCGCTCACGCCAAGCAATTGTCCGGCACGCGCACGGTCGAACAACACGCCCAGCTTGGCGACATAACGCCGTGGCCCGATTTGCTCTTCCTGCACCACGATCGCCGCGACAATCCCGTCGAGCGTCGAATCCGACAAGGTCGCGCCCGTGCTCCCATGCGTTTTTCGCCATAGCGCGCTCCAGGCGAGGCGTTGCGCTTCTTCCCACCCCTTTTGACGCGCCTCGGCAGCGTTTTTGCCGATTACATTTACCGAGACACCGGTGACTTCAAAATCGCCGGTGCTGGCAATCGGCGCAATTCCGCGCTTCGGGCCTTCGATCTGGGCGACCACGATACCGCCGCCGATCAGCGCCAAAGGCAGACCGATTGCCGCAATTCCAAACCATTTCCCGCCCGATTTTGTCATTGCGGCAACCTTTAGGCGACATAGGCGTGGAATTCCAAGCCTGTTCTCGCTAACGGCGGTAAATGGACGCAAAACAGAACTCGGACGAACCCTACACCTATGCCAAGGCAGGGGTCTCGATTGATGCCGGCAACGCGCTCGTGCGCGCCATTGCCCCCCTCGCCAAGGCAACCCGGCGCGCCGGGGCAGATGCCGATCTGGGCGGATTTGGCGGCTTTTTCGACCTTAAGGCTGCCGGGTTCAACGACCCGTTGCTGGTCGCGGCCAATGACGGTGTCGGCACAAAGCTTAAACTCGCCATCGATTCCGGGCGGCACGAAGGCGTCGGCATCGATCTGGTGGCAATGTGCGTCAACGACCTGATCGTGCAGGGCGCCGAGCCTCTGTTTTTCCTGGATTATTATGCCAGCGGAAAGCTTGATCTCGATGTTGCGACCGGCGTCGTTGCGAGCATTGCCGAAGGCTGCAAACTGGCCGGCTGCGCGTTGATTGGCGGCGAAACGGCGGAAATGCCGGGCATGTATTCGGACGGCGATTACGACCTCGCCGGTTTCTGCGTAGGGGCGGTCGAGCGCGATCAGGTTCTGACCGCGGACAAGATTGCCGATGGCGACGTGCTGCTTGGCCTTGCTTCGTCGGGTATCCACTCAAACGGCTTTTCGCTCGTCAGGCGGCTGGCCGCAGACAAGGGCTGGAAACTCGATCGTCCTGCGTTGTTCGACCAGAATGTCATCCTGATCGAAGCGCTGATGGCCCCCACGCGGATTTACGTGAAATCGCTGCTGCCGTTGGTCCGCGCGGGCAGTATCCACGCGATGGCGCATATTACCGGCGGCGGATTGCTGGAGAATATCCCGCGTGTCTTGCCCGGCGGGCTGCACGCATATGTCGATGCCGACGCATGGGAACAGCCACGGCTGATGGCCTTCCTTCAGGCGCAGGGCAACATCGAACCCGAAGAAATGGCGCGAACTTTCAATTGCGGGATCGGCATGGTGCTTGCCGTTGCCGGGGCCGATGTTGCGGCTGTGACGACGGCGCTGGAGGCGGCTGGAGAAACCGTTTACCGCATCGGGCACATTGCGGCTGGCGAAAAGGGCTGCACGGTTTCGGGCAGCATCGAGACCTGGGGCGGAAGAAGCCACTGGACCGCAACACATTATGGCTAACCATACACCCGTCACGCTGAACTTGTTTCAGGGTCCATCTATCCAACTGGCACAGACCTTGGCGGCGCGATGGATGCTGAAACAAGTTCAGCATGACGGTTTTGGAGCAAGTGCGCAGTGAAAGCCAAGGTCGCCGTCCTTATCTCCGGCGCGGGTACCAACATGGCGGCCTTGCTTTACGCCGCCAAAGCACCCGATTGCCCCTATGAAATCGTACTGGTGGCCAGCAACAATGCAGACGCTGAAGGGCTGAAACTCGCCGCCGCCGAAGGCATCGCAACCATTGCCCAGCCGCACAAGAATATCGACCGCGCGGTCCACGACGCGATGATGCACGACCGGATAGTTCATGCAGGCGCAACCCATGTGGCGCTCGCGGGCTATATGCGGATATTGAGCGAACCGTTCGTACAGAAATGGGAGGGTCGGATGCTCAACATCCACCCGTCTCTGCTGCCGAAATATAAGGGCCTGCACTCTCACAAAAACGCGATAGATGCTGGAGACGCAGTAGCGGGATGCAGTGTGCATCTGGTCACGGCGGAACTGGACGATGGCCCCGTCCTGGGCCAGACCGAAGTTGCCGTCCTGCCCGATGACACCGCAGAAACCCTCGCCGCGCGTGTGAAGATGGCGGAGCATCAGCTATATCCGCGCGTGCTCGCAGCATATGTCGCGCGTGAAACCGACCCCGAATGGCTCGTTTCAAAAGTCCGCGAACGCGCGATGGCGCAGCCCGAAGCCGAAGAAACGCGATCGCACGGCATGCCCTGCTTCGGCATCGTAGGAGGCAAGAAATTTGCCTATGTTTCAAACGACCATCACGGCGACGGCAACACCGCGTTGCTGGTTAAAATCAGCGGCGCAGAGGAACAGGCCATGCTGATCGACAGCGACGAAGACCGCTACTACCGCCCGGCCTATTTCGGCGACGGCTGGATCGGCATCAGGCTCGATCTGGGCGATACCGATTGGGACCATATCGGCGACTGGCTTGCGAAAAGCTGGCTAGCGGTCGCGCCGAAAAAGTTGACGAAGTTGATGGATGTGGCGGGGGAGTTTTGAACCCCTCTTGCGTTCAAATTCCCCTCAAACGGAAACAGTATGCGAATTGCGGTGTTGTACCCCCGGATGAGGGGACTTCAGCTCACATTTTCGGATC
>CALRMO020000052.1:0-14784 GCA_943369235.1 Sphingomonas paucimobilis | reverse complement strand
ATTTGCGTCGCGTCGCGGATTATCAAGCATTGTCCGGATATGTCCGCGATATCTATCAGATAGCTGGGATAGCAAGCACCGTGGATCTGCAGCATATCAAACGTCATTATTATGAGAGCCACGCTAATATCAATCCATCGGCAGTGGTTCCAGCGGGACCCATCATCGATTTGGACGCGAGCAGCGGACGCGAAGGGATGCTTTGAGATCAGCAACGTCTGTGGAAATATCTGTGCAAGGGAGAGAAGTCATGATTGTTGCAGACTTACTGAACGCCAAGGGTACCGATGTTATTTCAATTGCGTTTGGAAGGGCTGAGAAACAGCAGACAAGCGCCTTTGTGATCGCTCATCCGGCCTTCGGTGAGGAGCATCATGATCGGTCGCCCCAACCCGTCGCAGACGGCATGGAGCTTGGAGTTCAAACCACCTTTGGTGCGCCCGCAAAAACGGAACATCGATAAACAGCGCCTCCTCGACGCTGCCATCGAATCAACCGGTCATGCTTCTCGCAAGCGGTTTAATAGATCCTAGTTCTTGGTAAACGGCTGCATTGTTCATCACGCTTGATCCAACAACCGCAACGATGAACGCGACATCCCCAACGGCCTACTGCTTTGGTTAAGACCCTCTGAAGCAATTTGCGCAAAGATTTTTTAGGCGAATGACCGGGTTCGGCTCTAGCTTGTCAGATATCTACTCAAGGTTTGCTCATCACGGTTCTGCCCGCAGCTGCGCTTCAAATCTTGCGGCTTGTGCAGCAAGGGCACCGAATAAAGCGCAGAGTAGTATATTACCCAGGCCATTCCACGCTGGTGCCAACGGTATGGTCGCGGCGCTGGCGATAAGGACAAGAGAAAGCAAAATCGCTGAGACCAGAAAACGTGAGTACCGACCATTTAGCAGCATCGAGATCGCCATAGAGGCAGGGCCGACCAGATAGGCAATGCCAGCTACGGTGAAGACCGGATTGGCCTCCATCGCCTCCATCATCTGATTTCCACTGGGAGTAAAAAAGTTTATCAAACCGATAGTGAAAAAGCCTCCTGCAGTGGCCACAGCGCCAAAAAAGCCTAAAAGAAACGCCCGCCCGCCCTGGGCAATAACAAGCGCAGGCGGAAGCGTCGTTATGAGTATCAAGGCAACGCCCACGATCTGGTTCGGCATGCTCGACAACGGCGCGAAAATTGCAATCAATTCTCCGGCAATCCACAACAACGCGCCCGTCGAGCCGACGATGAGGGGCACTGTTAGCTTGATCGGTTCAGGGTAATCTTGCAGTTCTTGTGACATAATCACCCCTTCATTCTTGTAAAAGTGTGCATGCGTCCCCCGGACATTTTCACGCGGCTCGCGCGGCGTCAGTGTGGATGCTACATGGGATCATAAGATACTTTCATTTGGGGCTTCTCTTACGGGCATCGGCCGGATCTCTTTTTACAACCATTACAATCTTGACATGTCTCGAATTTTTGTTCAACTCAATAAAAAACAAATCTGTATTTTCACGATCGAAAAATGTAACTTTTCCTTTAGCCAGCAAAATTGTTGGCCGCGTTAAAGTACGCGTATACAGTTGATATGGAGATTGAATTTAGTGCCCCACTTCGACGTTGTGATCATCGGTGCCGGGTTTTCTGGTATCGCGGCGGCTTATCACCTTCAAAAACGCTGTCCTCATCTGAGTTACGTCATATTAGAAGCCCGAGACGATCTTGGAGGGACATGGGATCTTTTTCGTTATCCGGGGATACGGTCCGATTCGGACATGTATACGTTCGGCTTTTCTTTTCGTCCGTGGACAGGGACATCTGTCGTCGCCAAAGGCGAGGAAATAAAAGAGTATTTAAGACAAACAGCGCGCGAGTTTGGCATCGACCGGAATTTTCGGTTCCGACACAAAGTGGAAAGCTTGAATTGGTCCGATTCCAGCAAGCACTGGACGCTTGACGTTATCGACCAACATTCCAATTCGACGGCTGTTACCGCAGGTTTCGTTCTGACCTGCACCGGCTATTATGACTACAGCGCGGGTCACAATCCCGACATCGCTAACCGGCAGGCTTTCAATGGTTCGATTATCCATCCCCAGTTTTGGCCTGATAATCTGGACTACAGCGCAAAGAAGATAGTGGTCATCGGGAGCGGCGCTACTGCGGTGACGATCGTTCCGGCGATGGCACGCGAAGCGGGGCATGTGACCATGCTGCAACGCTCTCCAAGCTTTGTCGCGGGCCGCCCAGCGCGCGACGAACTTCCCGTCCGATTGCGGAAGTTTCTTCCGCAATCGTGGGTGCACAGAATCATGCGCTGGCGGAATATCTTGACGCATCTGTATCTCTATGGGTTGGCGCGACGAAAGCCCGACATGGTGCGGACTGCGCTCGTCGATATGGCCGCCAACGCGGTGGGACCAGAGTGCGACGCAAAAACGCATTTCAATCCGCGCTACAACCCGTGGGACCAACGCCTCTGTTTCGTACCCGATAATGATCTGTTTGACGCTATCCGCATTGGCAAAGCATCGGTCGTCACAGGCGATATCGAGATGTTTACACCCAGCGGACTTGCGTTGATATCGGGTGAGCAGATTGAAGCCGACATTGTAGTAATGGCGACGGGGCTTTCGCTTCAACTGATGGGCGACATTCCTATCACTGTTAACGGAAAGACCGTCAATCCTGCCGCAACGACAACTTATAAGGGACTGATGTATGCAGGAATTCCGAACCTCGCTTCGATCTTTGGATACACGAATGCGCCATTCACGATGCGGGCCGATCCCTCGATGAAGGTCATCACCCGGATATTGGCGACAATGAAGCGCGATGGTTGGCGGCGCTGTTTGCCGGTTGCGGAAGGGGAGCGTTCCGATCAGCCCTTCATAGACCTGGAGTCAGGGTATGTCGCGCGATCGGTAGACAAATTTCCTAAGCAGGGCATCAAGGATCCGTGGCGTATCCGCCAGAATTATCTACGCGATCGGTTTGCGCTGGAATGGCAACGGGTTGGTAAGGGACTTGAGTTTACATCGTAAAAGCCACTTTTTTTCTTATTATCGCAACGCGGCGATCGAGCAGTTTACTGACCTGATTTTTGATCACAGCGGCCCCCGATGACCTTACGGTAGTTTATGCGTGGTCGACAGTCCGCACATTATGCAATTTGCTGAACGCATAGTGCACGTCGAGAAACCGGTTCAGTGCATCGCCAAGGCGCTTTGCGTCCTTACCAAGCGTAGCCGTTGCAAGCGCCAATCCGTCCGCAACGGCCATTAAGAACGCAGCTTCTGCTTCGCTATCGATTGGGATCGACAACTCCGTCGCAAGTTCGTCGAACAACGTGATCAAGATTTGAAGATGATCGATATAGCTTTGCTGATTTATGGAAGCGACCATCGAATTTTGTTCGGCTTTCACGATCATTGCAATAGCCGAGCGCCACTCTGCCCCGCCGTACGACGACCGTTGTATCATGAATTCGATGGCCCCGCGCAAACGTTCGGACGCCCGCGCACCGCTTGCGGCACGTTCGAGCAGTTGTTCGAGAAACTGTCGAGCATGCCGCGTAAATGCGAATTCGACAAGCGCAGGTCGGCCGTCGAAATAATGCATTGGCAGGCTAGGGCTGCAACCGGCCTCACGTGCGATATTTCGCATAGTAATAGCGGCGGGACCCTTCTGGGCAAGAACCCGCAGGAATGCGTCCGCAATTTCGCCGCGCTGATATTCGTGGTCTATAACTTTAGGCATTTCATTCTTTCGTTCGGTATATCCTGGGGGCGCATAGCAATGCCCTCGCCCGGTTCTATATCTTGTACCCGCTATTATATAATTGTTGGCCGTGACAATAAAAATATATCGTCACAGGTATCGCGGGTCGATGGCTGCGGTTCGGATTTGATACATCGATTTTTCCGATGTAGTTATCCTCAAATAGAAATGGCGATTGATCACGCGATCGCGGAACACTTTGGCTCGCTGCATCAGTTCAATTCCCGGATAAGGGCAAAACTGCAGCTATGGAGGGAGGCAATATGTCGGCCAAAAGAAATATCCTGTTTCACAGCAGTGTTTTAATAATTTCGTTGATTATATTTTCCTTGGATCAACAGGCGATGGCTCAGGACAACGCGTCTCCAGACACCAACAACGCGCAAACCGCGCGTAATGAATTCGAGGATGAGGAAATTCTCGTAACCGCGCAGCGCCGGTCCCAAACAATCATCGACGTTCCATTCAACATCTCGTCGGTCGGAGGCGAAACGCTTCAGGATCGCGGCATTTCAAACATATCGGCGCTTGTGCGTTCGGTCCCAGGGGTAACATTCACCGACCGCGGGGTGCGCGGCAACGGGGCGAACAATGCGCTTATAATAAGGGGGTTGAATGCGACTGCAACGGGCCAAGGGGTCGATATTAGCACTTTGGCCGCTGACACCGTCTCGACTTATCTCGGTGAGACGCCGCTGTTCTTCAATGTTAAACTTCGCGATATCGATCGGGTCGAAGTGTTGCGGGGTCCGCAAGGCACGCTCTACGGTTCCGGTTCGCTTGGCGGTACTATTCGGTTCATTCCCAACAAACCGAAAATCAACGAATTTTCGATATCGGCGGCGGCAGGGGCCGACCGTACTCGAGGTAGCATCGGCATCAGCTATGATCTTGAGTCGGTGTTGAACGTTCCTTTGGGCGATATCGCGGCTCTCCGGATTGTCGGTGGTTATGAACGCGACGCCGGGTTCGTAGATTCCCTTGGTCTCCTTGCACTCGACGCAAACGGGCGTCCGATCGACGCTACGGCAACACCTTTTGCCGACGCTCTTCTTGATCCGAAGAAAGATGCCGACCGGGCCAGTGTCGCAAACGTTCGCGCTGCCATTGGCATCGAACCTGTCCCTGAACTTCGGATCGATTTTGCTTACGCATTTCAACGTGATAAAAGCGGCGGACAAAGCGCGATAAGTCGACCCCGATCGGCAGTCGGGACCCGTTACCAATTAGGCAATGTCGTTGCCGAGCCGTCGCGCCGAAAGGTCAACATATTTTCGGCGGATGGCAGCTGGGACGTCGGACCCGCCACCTTAAGCGCATCATTATCCCGGTACACGAATAATGCGTCGTCGGTCGCCGATTTTACCGGATTTTATGAAACGACCCAGCCAGCTTTTTTTCCTTCGACTACGCGTTTCTTCTTCCCCGGCGACATCCAGACGCGGAACAAGGGATTTGTGCAAGAATACCGGATTGCATCAAACCAGCCAGTGCTTGGGTTTAACTATGTCTTTGGCGCGTACAGTCTCAAGCAGAATTATAGCTATGTCGAAAATGATACGGCGCCCGAGATTCCCGACCAAGAGCTTGGCCCAGGTTCTGGGGTCACCGACAACGTGTTTTTCATCGATCGAAGATATGAGTTCAAGGATTTCGCAATTTTCGGGGAAGTTACTTATCCTTTTTTTAGTGAGTCGTTCGAAGTAACTCTTGGCGCGCGATATTTCGATCAGCGTTTCGATACCGATCAAACGACCGAATTCCGCTTTTTACGAGATGCCAGCATTTTTCTTGGCACACCCTTGCCTGAAAACGAAGTAAGCGTTGTCGTCCCATCGGTAACGCAAAAGAAAAAAGATGTCATCTTTAAAGGTAATCTCTCCTACAAGCTGAATGACGATACGCGGTTATATGCGACCTATTCGGAAGGTTTCCGCCGTGGCGGTTCAAATGGTGTGCCGACAATCGGACCTTTTGCCGAAGATCCGGTATTGCTCAATTTCGAACCCGATCGGGTGGATAACTACGAAATCGGCCTGAAGGGCAGGGTAGCCAGCCTTCGCTATACGATTGCACTATTTTATGTCGACTGGGACAATATTCAGCTGTTTGCATTGGCTCCCAATGGTGGCGGCGATGTAGCGGTAAATGGTGGCAATGCCCGTTCAAAGGGCGTCGAAATCCAAACAGAGTTTCGGCCCGCAAAATATGTCGACGTCGAGCTGGGATACGCCTATACCGACGCCGAACTGTCGAGCGACTTTAGCATTGCCTCAATATCGGGTTTACGCGGCGCAGCGCTTCCCGGCACCTCACGGCATAATATCTCATTCAACCTGTCTTACAAAAAGCCGATTTCGCCCGTTTGGGACATTTCATTGCAAGCGAACGGCAACTATCGGAGCAGTTTTAATACCGCAATCGACCCGGCCTCGCCGGAATTCGAGCGACTTAAAGGCTTTTTGCTCGCGGGTGCAGCGGTCGGGATCGAAAGCGAGCGCTTTGCCGTCGACCTGTTTGCGGACAATATTTTCAACGAGCTCGGCGTCACGACATTCTCCTCCCCGTTGGTCGTAGGGAAAAACGCTGCAACTTATATATCGCGTCCGCGCACCATCGGAATTCGTACCTCTGCGAAATTCTAAGCCAGTTCAGAAATAGCGGCAGGGAATGTCGCTATCGGAAAAGGAATAATTAAGTGATTGAATTCGGCATATATCTGAATGGCGTGAACATGTCTTATCAGGATATGCGGAGTCGCTGGATCATCTCGGAAAAAGCCGGATTCGACTATATCTGGATGATGGATAATGTCGTCGGCCCCGTGCCCTTTGTCGCTGAAGAACCGGTGCTCGATACGTGGACAGTCTTGCCTGCGTTGGCCGAGGCAACAGACAGGGTCAAGTTCGGCACTTTGGTTACGCCTTATGGCAGGCGTCGTCCGGCAGTAGTCGCAAAATCAGCTACGATTCTCGATCATGTCAGCAACGGCCGTTTCAATCTGGGCATGGGTCCCGGGGACGAAGAGCGACAGCATGAGCCGTGGGGCCAGGCTTTCCCCAAACCCGCCGAACGCATCGCTCAATTGAAGGAAGAGCTGCAAATCATCAAAAAGATGTTTACCGAGGACAAATCGACCTTCGCAGGTGAATATCATCACGTAACCGAAGCAGTCAATTTTCCTAAGCCAATTCAAAGGCCGCACCCGCCGATCTGGATCGGCCTGGTTTTCGGTAAACAGCTGATGCCCAAATTGGCAGCCGAGTTTGCCGACGGTATCAATTTCTACAATGCCAGCGACGAATATGTGCGTGAGCTCATAGCGATCGCCCGGCAGCGCACCATCGAATATGGCCGCGATTTTTCATCGATCAAATTATCTCGGAACATTGGCATCACGATTACCGATGTTCCCGTCGATTGGGATGATTTCGTGTGTCAGTCGGCTGAGGAAGCGGGCGTTCCAAAAGATTATATGAGCGAGTATTTCCGCGTTTACGAGTGCCATGTTGTGGGTACAGTCGAACAGATCGCTCAGGGCATCCATGACCATGTGATCGCATTAGGGATCGAACAGCCGGTCATTCAGGTCAACGCGGGTGGACTGAAAAGCAATGGCGACATAGCCCTTTTCGAAAAGAACGTGAACATAACAATGCACGAGATCGCACCGCGTGTGCGCGAGATCGCGGCGAAGAACCCGCGGTAGCAGGATCGCGCTCAACTAGCGGAAAATCGCCTCGGCGGCTTTTACGTCTGCCGCCAAATCCTGCGAAAAGTTTGGTATTATCGGGCGGTAAGTGCCCGGTGAATGGCGAGCGTGTCACTCCCGAAAAACATCGACACGATAATACCGTCCCGTGTCTCGAAAAAATCGTGGAAATCCCACTCCACGATCGAGCGAGTTGGCTCGTAGCCATGATAATGTTCAACGAACCTGGCCGAGAACTTTCCCCGCAGCGCAATTATTCCATCTTGGCCTATAATCGCATTATAGGTATAGTTGCTTTCGGAAAATGCTTCTGCTGCGGGAATCAGGATTTCCTCAAACAGTTCCATACGCCCGGTGTAATTGCGTTTCGGCGCAAACCAATCCTCTACCGACACATCCTCAGCCACCAAATCGACAGCGTCTTTCAGGCTTTCGCAGTTTAAAAAGGCAGTCACGATTTCAAATGGCGTTTTGGACATTCTTTACCCGCTTTAATATGTGAAGCAGACCCGCTGCATATTCTGAACTTGGGGTCGTGAGGCGTCGAATATGAAATCTGCGTCGCGACCAAAGCCCTCTTCATTGTCGCTGAATAAGCATGATGAAAGCATGAGTAAATTGCGCCATTGTCGACATTACATTTGCAGAACGAAATGGCGTTAAGGCTTTTCGCTGCTAGCCCGTAACAAGGTAAACACCGAAAAAACAAAAGCGGGTTGGGATTGGAGGTTCACATGACCGATGCGTCTTCGTCACGCAACGTCTATGCTGCAATCGCGGCATGCTTCCTGATCGGAAATCTGGGACTTTATACAATCCCTCTTTTTGTCGAACCGTTGTTGTCGGCTTATCGCGTTACCGAAAGCGGAATTGGAGTAGCCGTCGGTGCTGGCGCTCTTGGCATGGTCATTTCGACGGTCATCATGTCGTGGCGTGGCGGAAACTCGACGAAAAAGTCGAGCGCAATTTTCGCGATACTTCTGATATTATCAGGACAGGCACTGGTCGCCTATCAATATTCGTTTCCACTACTGCTTGTTGGCAGATTGATTTCGGGCATGGGTGAAGGCGTCGCGCTTGCTTTCGCCTATCGTTCGGGTGCCAGCCTTGAAAAACCGGAACGGGCTTACGGGATCGCGCAACTGGTCGTGGGCATCGTGACGGTTGCGGCACTCACGGGGTTTCCAATAGTCATCGAAACGTGGGGTTTGGTTGGCGGCATATCGGCGCATTGCGCCATAATAATTATGGCGGGCCTTATCGTTTTGTTATTGCCGCATAACCGGGCCGAAGTAGTGGAGCTGACAAAGCAAATAACAGTTGATTTCGATCACAAGCTGTTGGGCTTTGGTCTCCTGGTGGCCTTTGCCCTTTTTGCGTCATCCGATGTATCGACATGGGTTTTTGTGGAAAAAATCGGCTTGCGGGTGGGGCTATCGGCTCAACAACTTGGAAACTATCTTGGCATAGCGGTAGCGTTCGGTCTGCTCGGCCCGCTGTTTGCGATATTCGTGCACACGAAATTCGGTCGGCATATGCCGCTTGCTTTAGGAACGGTTGTTCTGCTTTCTGCAATTGCCGGTCTGCATATCGCCGAGACCCCCCTCCTTTTTTTCGTAGCATTGCTGCCGCTGAACTTCGGGTTCATGTTTATGACGCCCTATCTTTTGGGATGTCTTGCCGCTGCTGACAAAGGCGGTGGATGGGTTACCCTTTCAGCGTCCACCAACGCTCTTACCGCTATTTTTGCGCCGCCAGCTGCTGGTATGATAGTTGAGATATGTGGCGTCAATGCGATGAGCATGTGGGCGTTTATATTCGTTTTTACGGGTTTCCTCATCAATGTAACGGCGCTTCGCTCGCGCGCGTTGCAATCTGTCACGCCAGTGACGAATTGACTTGCGATTCGTTATTGTTTGCCGCAACAATAACGAATCGCAAGTCCGTGGGAGCAGAAAATGGCAGGCAGGATTCATGACGCTGATCTGAAATTGCTCCGACTGTTTCGTGTCGTTTCGCAAGCGGGCGGATTTAGTGCTGCTCAGCATGAAACGGGCATGAGCCAATCATCGATCAGTACCAATATGGCTCGGCTGGAGGCACGGTTGGGCATGCGTCTTTGCGATCGTGGGGTAAGAGGATTCGTCCTGACCGAGGAAGGGCAAAATGTCCTGAGGGCGTGCGAAAGGATTTTTGCATCGCTCAACGATTTTTCGCATGAGGTCGGCCGGGTTAAGAAAACGCTTTCGGGCGAGCTCCGTCTTGGACTGACCGGCCATTTGAGTGAATATGTGGCATCGCAAATTTCGGAAGTGATGGCACGCTGGTCCGATGCTTATCCCGAGGTTAGCTATTCCTTTTTCGTCGGCAATATGAGTGAGTTGTCAGCGCGAATGAACGACGGAAGGCTAGATTGCGCTGTTGGCGCTTTTGTTCAAAAAAAGCCAGATTTGGCTTATCATGACATCGGTATTGAGCTTCATTATCTCTATTGCGGTATTGGCCACCCTTTATTCAACACAAAGGCGTCGATCGGAGCGAAAACGCGGCAGGCCGATAGCATTAGCGGGAATAATTCGGACGGCGAACCGGCTAATTACGGGCTCGACAATTTGAAAGTCATGGCACCACGGACGTCCGACTTGGCCGAAGGTCTGGTCATGCTGATACTATCGGGTCGTCATTTGATTAGAATACCCGAGCATTATGCGCGGCCGTGGGTGGAGGCGGGCAGAATGATGCGGGTGCATGTGTCCGACGACCGCGATCAGGCGAATGTTGCCGTTAGCCTTTGTACGCGTCAATCGCCGCAAATGATGCGGCTAACCCGTGCGTTTGTTACCGAGTTAACAGGCCATACCGTCGGAAAACGCCACCAAGCCGGCATAACGGGTCAAAAAGATTTGCGTAGGCTTGGGGCACAGGGGCGCGGTTGCGGTACCGAACATTAATGGGGGCAAAGACATTGCATGTTTCTACAATGATTGTCGGATGGGGCTGGACCTTTCCCGAAATACTGAACGCATGGTGCCGCGCTGAATCGCTGGGTTTCGACGCGGCATATATGGGCGACGACAGTTTCCCGCATTCATTCGTCGAGAGCGATTACGAGCTAAGCTGTTATGACCCATGGACCGTATTGCCCGCAATTGCGCAGGCGACAAGCAAGATTCGCATTGGCACGACGGTCACTCCTGCTGGCAGGCGCCATCCCGGCCTTTTTGCCAAAATGACATCGATCGTTGATGAAATCAGTGGCGGACGCCTGATCGTCGGCATGGGTGCGGGCAATGCGCCCGCCCAGCAGAATTCGTTCGGCGAACCGTTTCGAAGCGGCCATGAGCGCGTGAAGATGCTGTCCGAAGAGCTCGCCATTCTTCACAGTCTTTGGTCCGAAGACCGGACCAGCTTTGTCGGCGAATATTATCAGGTCGAAGAAGGCATAAATTTCCCGAAGCCTGTGCAGCAGCCTGGGCCTGAGATATTGCTTGGCTTCAAGAGTACGAAATACATGCCCGCGCTAGTTGCCAAATACGCAAAGCGGGCCAACATGTTCGCAGGTGATGCAAAAACGGCGGTTGGCATTCGCGATGCCGTATTTACCGAATGTGAAAAGGTCGGCCGCGATCCGTTGGACGTCGTCATCAGCCGCTGTGCGTCGATAATCCTGCATGAGGACGGGTCGCTTGATCGAGACGCCATACTGGAACAGCGAGCGGACATTTTGGGCCTGCCAGCCGAAACGCTGAAGATGGAACACGACAATGTGCTGTCTTATGTCGGTCCGGCAAAAGACTGCGCGGATTTCTTGCGAAGCGAAACGGTTGATTTGGGCATTGATGAAATCGTCGTTCTGATCGACACGATCGACAAGAATAATCACGAGCGTACGGTCGGTGGTATGACCGTCTTTGCTGACGCCGTCATACCTAGTCTGAAGCAGTGATGCCAGTCGCACATTCTACGGACGAAATTGGCAGTGCTTCGGTCCGCGTCGCGATATTGGGTGGGACCGGGGCGTTGGGATTTGCGCTGGCCCGCCGAATTTACGGCGCCGGCATGGATGTTATTATCGGATCACGCGACCCGGTCAAAGCGATCAACGCTGCTAACAGTATACTCAATGAAAATATAGAAGGCGCTGGTGCGATTGCCGGCATGAATCTGGACGACGCGACGGCGGCGGCGGACGTCGTTTTTCTGACCATACCTTATGCGGCGCACCGCGATACACTTAGTCAGGTGGCCGATGCGCTTGGCGGCAAGATACTGGTGGATGCGACGGTTCCACTGATACCGCCAAAAGTCGGCACGGTGCAACTGCCACTTGCAGGCTGTGCCGCTCTCGAAGCCGCCGCCGCTGTGGGTCCACATGTCTCGGTCGTATCGGCATTGCAGAATATCGGTGCTGAAAAACTGGGCAGCAACCGGCCCATTGACGCGGAAGTGCTTGTCTGTGGTGACAATGCCGCGGCCGTCGAAACCGTGCGCGCCATATTGGCCTGCATCGGCCTGCAAAGTTGGGCCGCTGGGCCGCTGGCCAACTCGGCGGCAACCGAGGCAATGACGTCGCTGTTGATTCAGATTAACCGCAAGCATAAGCTAAAGCAGGCGGGCATACGAATCTGCCATGATGCCGAAGAGACAAAGGTCAGCAAGGCACCTGCGCTTTCGATATTTGCGGTGCCCGAAATGCCGTTATTCGAACAAGGCCAGCCCGTGGGCTTTGCCATTTGCAGCGCCCTGGACCGCGCCAGACAAACGCTGGTCGCTGGCGACGTCGTCGTCGTCGCCCAAAAAATTATATCGAAGTCGGAGGGCCGCCAATCCGAACTTGGAACAGTCACGCCAAGTGCCGAGGCAGAAAAACTCGCGTCGGTTACCGGCAAGGATGCCCGCTATATTCAGATAGTGCTAGACGAGTCCTGTGAGATCATGCGTGCGGTGCCGGACCTCATCATCGCGCGTCACAGGTCGGGGCATGTCGCGGCTAATGCCGGAGTCGATATGTCTAATATCGAACATCACGATGGCGAACCGAATGTTTTGTGCTGGCCGGATGACGCGAGCCGTAGCGCCGAGGCTATCAGGCAGGATTTGCAGTCACGCTTTCACGTTCCACTTGCCGTTATCATTTCCGATAGTCTCGGCAGGGCATGGCGAGTTGGAACAAGTGGCACGGCCATCGGTGTCGCCGGGATGAAGGCGCTTCGCGATCGGCGCGGCGAGACGGATCTTTACGGGCGGACATTGGAAGCGACAATAACGGCGATAGCGGACGAAATCGCCGCTGCCGCCTCGCTTGTCATCGGCGAGGGCAATGAGGGGACACCCGTCGCCGTCGTTCGCGGCGCACATCTCGAATATCATGACGGATTTGGCGAAACAGACTTACTCCGCGCAACAGAACATGACCTGTTTCGCTAAAGCCTGACATGAATCGTCATATAGTCAGTCTGTGTGGAGGTGTCGGCGGCAGCAAGCTGGCCTTCGGCTTGAACCAGATACTAAAACCGGAGCAGTTATCGATCATCGTGAACACTGGCGATGATTTCGATCATCTGGGTTTGCGGATATGCCCCGACATTGACACTGTTTTATACACGCTTGCTGGGCAGTCCGATGACCGACGCGGCTGGGGATTGGCCGATGAAAGCTGGTCATTTTTCGAGCGAGTCAAAGAGCTGGGTGGGCAAGGCTGGTTTCAGCTTGGCGACCGCGACCTTGCAACGCATGTTTTACGTACGCACAAGTTAAACAGCGGCGCGACACTGACGGAGGTGACGGAAGAACTGCGCGGGGCCTTGTCGGTCGGTGGCAGGATATTGCCGATGAGCGATCATCCCGTCGGAACATGCGTGGAGACAATTGACGGGATTTTGAGTTTCCAGCATTATTTCGTTCTGCATCAGGCAAGACCTGTAGTGAAACGAATTTCCTTTGTTTCGCCAGAATCTTCGTTGAGCCCCGCGCCGGCAGCGACAGGAGTCTTGAAAAGAATGGATTTGCAAGCGTTGATCGTCTGTCCGTCCAATCCATATCTGAGCATCGACCCCATTTTGGCACTGGATGGAATGCGAGATTCGATAAGTAGATTATCCTGTCCGGTTATTGCGGTATCACCGGTTGTCGGCGGCGCCGCAATAAAGGGACCGATGGCCAAGATCATGAGCGAACTGGGGATTGCCTGCAATCCGGTGTCGATCGCCCGCCATTATGTCGATATCATCGACGCCATCGTAATCGATGATTGCGATCGCGCGTTTCAAAGCGAAATCGAGAATTTAGGCGTTCGCGTTGTTTGTGCCCCGATTGTCATGGGCTCTGCCTCCGATCGCGTGCGGCTGGCGGAAACGGTCCTCGACTTCGCCGGCTCGATTGTGACCCTCAATGATTGAACTAAACATCGTCATTGCTGTGCGCGGTGGCCCAGATGGCAAATCGCGCCTGGCACCTCATCTGCCGCCATGTGTGCGCCGCCGGATTGTGATGGCGATGCTGGAAGATATGCTAACAACCATCCGCCATGCCAACGCTACCGTCGCGATTTTTGTCGTTACGCCTACTTTTGAACTGGCCGCGATGGCAGCCCGCTATGGTGCGACGCCGATCCTAGAACCGACCGCATTGGGTTTGAATGTGGCATTTGAACGCGCTCGAGAATTGCTTCGTGACTGTGATATTCCAGTGGCCTATTTGCCCGCTGATCTGCCGTTCTTAACACCAGGCGATGTGCGTGCGCTCATTGCGCTGTCTAGGGGAGAACAACGACCGGTACTAATCCCCGCCTGTTCCGACGGCGGCACGGGCTGCCTGCTGCTGCCGCCAACGATGGAATTTCCCTTCTGCTTCGGTGCAAAAAGCTGGGCACGGCATATGGCTATTGCTGACCGGCTCGGTTTAAACCCGGTCATTGCTAGAAGCGCCGGTGTGGGCCGCGACATCGACCGCATTTCCGACCTTTTTGCGCTGAATGCGCGACCGCGACGGCGTAAAACCGCACTGCTGTTTCAATGCTGGCTGAACGGCGTCGGAAAAATCGATCACGAGGCTGCATGATATGACAGACATTCGTCAATGGCTTCTTCAAACACCTCTGGAAAAATGCGTGGCGGCGGCGCAAGCAAAGCGTTCCGCACATTACCGGGGCATCCTGACCTATTCGCGCAAGGTTTTTATTCCTCTCACCAAATTATGCCGAAATGTCTGCCATTATTGTACTTTTGCCCAGCCCCCGCGAAAACTGGATGCGTTGTATCTCGATATTGATACGGTGCTAAATATCGCACGGCAGGGTGCA
>CALRMO020000051.1:0-15059 GCA_943369235.1 Sphingomonas paucimobilis | reverse complement strand
AATCCGGCGCAACACTTGTATCATCCCGATGCGTCCGATCCTCGTCCGGGCGATAAAATAGGAGCATATCATGGGTTGGATCATTGCAATTATCGTCGGCGGAATCGCTGGCTGGCTGGCCAGCAAAGTCATGAACCGCGATGCATCGATGGGTATATTCTGGAATGTTGTTGTCGGCTGTATCGGTTCGGTGATCGGCAACGCTCTGGCCGGGCCGCTGTTCGGTGTTCGGGGTTCTGTACAGGAATTTTCGTTGACCGGCCTGATCATCGCGCTCGTCGGGGCCATCGTTTTGCTGGCTATCGTCAACCTGGTCCAGCGTGGCCGCGTTCGTTAGGGTCAGGACCTGCTAAATCCACCTTCGAGGCGGATTTAACAGGTGCTGACCCTAAGTAACTCAAACTGTTTCTGAAAAGCCGCGCACATGGTTTCCGCGCGGCTTTTTTGTGCGGACGTCGTTTGTCGAAAGATAACGACGTCGGTCTGTATTGTTGCGCATCGGCTTTTGCGGTATCGTAAACAGCGTCAGAGCCATAATCCTCGTCATATTCTGCGGGTTGCAGTAAGTGACTTATTGAGGTAATACAGCAGGGCTATTGCAGTTTGGGTCGCCTCAAACACCCTCAAGATCGAATTTGGAACATCCGGTATGAATTACGAAACAACGATGAGCGGAACGCTGAACGGCGTTGTCATTGATGAAACCCCAAACCGCAACCGTCGGCGCCTGACGATTGCGCTCGTGATTGTCGCCATTCTGGTCGTTGTTGCCGCTGCCTATTATTTCATGGGTGGGAGCGGCGCCGCTGCCCCTGCTGAGGGGTCGGACAAGGGCGCGCAGGCACAAACCGTCACGGTCGTGGCGCCGGGCCGCGACACCGTCGTCCGCGCCATCAATGCCACCGGAACGCTTGCTGCACGGCGCGAAATCCCTGTCGGTGTCGTCGGCGAAGGCGGTGCTGTTACCCGCGTGTTCGTCGATGCTGGGGATTGGGTCAAGCAGGGCCAGGTTCTCGTCAGCGTTGATCGTTCGGTGCAGGTTCAGCAGGCGGCCGCGCTTGATGCGCAGATCGGCGTTGCCCGCGCCGACCTTTTGTTGGCGCAAAGCGAGCTTGATCGCGCGCTCCAACTGGTTGACCGCGGATTTATCTCAAAGGCGGATGTCGATCGCCGGACGGCAACGCGCGATTCGGCGCGGGCGCGGGTGAATGTTGCCACCGCCCAACTGGCTGAAACCCGCGCGCGAAACGCACGGCTTGATATCCGCGCGCCAGTGTCGGGCTATGTTCTCGAGCGCAATGTCGAAACCGGCCAGACCGTATCTGCTGGCAGCGGCGTGCTCTTCCGTCTCGCGCAGGACGGGCAGATGGAACTGCAGGCGGCCCTGAGCGAGGATGACCTTGCTCTGGTATCCGAAGGCGTGCCCGCTACGGTTACGCCGGTCGGCACCGACCGCCAGTTCAACGGCACAATCTGGCAAATATCACCGATGATCAATGAAACCTCGCGTCAGGGCATGGCCCGCATTTCGCTGCCATTTGACACGGCTTTGCGTCCGGGTGGCTTTGCGTCGGTTGAAATCAAGGCAGGCGCGATGACCGCGCCGGTCCTGCCGGAATCCGCTGTGCAAACCAGCCGTGAGGGCAGCTTTGTCTACATCATCGGCGAAGGCAACAAGGTGAAACGCCGCGCCGTCAGGGTCGGCACGACCACCGCGAATGGCCTGACGATTTCGGACGGTCTGGACGGCACCGAGCGCGTTGTGCTTTACGCCGGCGGCTTCCTGAATCCCGACGAAGTCGTCAAGCCAAAGCTGCTCAAGAAGTAATTCAGCCAAAACGGATCTGCCCCATGAATTTCAGTAACATCTCCGCATGGTCGATCCGAAATCCGGTGGTGCCGATCGTCCTGTTCATGGCGCTCACGCTTGCTGGCGTCATGTCCTTCATGGGTATGAAGGTGCAGAACGACCCCGACATCGAATTTCCCGTGGTGGTGGTTTCGATTTCGCAACCGGGCGCTGCGCCGTCTGAAATGACCACTCAGATTACCCAAAAGGTCGAATCGGCCATCCGCAGCGTTCAGGGCGTCCGTAATATCGACGCCAGCGCGTCCGAGGGCAACACGACGGTCAGCGCCGAGTTTGAAATCGGCGATGACATCAACGCGGCGGTCAGCGAAGTAAAGAACGCGGTCGACCAGATCCGCAGCGATCTGCCCGATGGCATATTGGAGCCGCAGATTTTCAAGGTGGCGACATCAAGCGACCCTATTGCCTATTTTGCCGTCGAAGCTTCCGACATGACGCTGGAACAGCTAAGCTGGTTCGTCGACGACACCGTCGCGCGCCGGCTCCTGAGCGTCGAAGGCATGGCTTCGGTCAGCCGTAATGGCGGCGTTTCGCGCGAAATCCGCGTTGTACTCGACCCTGCTAAAATGCAGTCACTTGGCGTCACCGCGGCGCAGGTCAACGGCGTGCTTCGCCAGCAGAATGTCAACGCCGCAGGCGGCCAGTCCGAAATTGCGGGCTCGCGCCAATCGGTGCGCGTTCTGGGTAATGCGCAAAACGCGTTCGCTCTTGGCCAGACCCAAATCAGCCTCGGCGGCGGGCGAACCATCAAGCTTGCCGATATCGCCGAAGTCACCGACGGCTATAGTGAGCAAACCTCGATGGCCTTTGAAGGCGGCAAACAGGTCGTCACGTTCGGCATGTCGCGCGCAAAGGGTGCCTCGGACGTCAGCGTATTCGATGCCGCCACGATCAAGATGCAGGAAATCGAAAAGGAAAATCCCGGCATCAAGTTCACGACGCTCTTCAACAGCGTCGATTACACCAAGGGCCAGTATAAAAGCTCGATGGCCGCCATGATCGAAGGCGCCTTGCTCGCCATCGTCGTCGTCTTCCTCTTCCTGCGTGACTGGCGCGCGACCGTCATTTCAGCCATCGCCATACCGCTGTCCGCCATTCCGACTTTCTGGTTCCTTGACCTTTTGGGCTTTACACTGAACACGATGTCGCTGCTGGCGCTAGGTCTGGTGGCCGGTGTGCTGGTCGATGATGCCATTGTGGAAATCGAGAATATCGTCCGGCATATGCGCATGGGCAAATCCGCCTATCAGGCGTCGATTGATGCGGCGGACGAAATCGGCCTTGCGGTTGTGGCAACCACATTCTCGATTGTTGCCGTCTTCCTGCCCGTCGGCCTGATGCCCGGTGTTGCAGGGCAATTTTTCAAGAATTTCGGCCTGACCGTCGTGGCCTCGGTGCTGATGAGCCTTGCCGTCGCGCGTATGATTACCCCGATGATTGCAGCCTATTTCCTGAAATCGGGCGGTATCGCCGAGCATGGCGAAGGTCCGTTGATGGACCGCTATATGAAGATCCTGAAATGGTCGCTTGGCCATCGTCGCTGGATGATGGGGCTTGGTCTTGCGGCCTTCGCAGCAACGGTGCTGTTGATGGTCGTGCTGCCCAAGCAGTTTTTCCCCACCGGGAACCAGGATTTTAGCCGCGTCCGCATCGAAATGGTGCCCGGCACGACGCTCGACCGGACCAAGGCTGTTGTCGATCAGGCCGCCGCCATTGTCGAAAGCCAGCCCGAGGTCGCCACCGCCCTGCAAAGCGTGCGCGAGGGCAGCGGCAGTATCTTCATTACGCTGAACAAGGAACGCGACCGCACCAGCCAGCAGTTTGAACAGGCGCTTTCTCCTGCGCTTAGCCGGATCGCCGACGCCCGTGTATCGTTTCAGGCATTTGGTCCTGGCGGAGGCGGTTCGGGCCGCGATGTGTCGGTCATGTTGTCGGGGTCCGATCCCGCCGCGCTCGACCAAAGCGCGGTGACACTTGTCGAGCAAATGAAGGGCCTTAAGGAAGTGCGTGCGCCGCGCATCGCTGCCGATTTGCAACGCCCTGAACTCATCATCACACCGCGGACCGACCTTGCGGCGCAACTGGGCGTGTCCACCGTCGCGCTCAGCCAGACGCTGCGCATCGCGACCTTGGGCGATATCGATCAGAACAGCGCGAAATTCTCGCTCTCTGACCGTCAAATTCCAATCCGAGTGATGCTCGCCAAGGAAAGTCGCCAAAATCTGGACGTCATCCGCAACCTGCCCGTGCAAACCGCCAGCGGCGGCTCCGTGCCGTTGTCGCGCGTCGCCGATATCAGCTTCGGCGCTGGCCCGACTTCGATTGAACGTCGGAACCAGAATTTCCGGATTTTCGTCGGCGCCGATTTTACCCCCGGGGTGGTCTCGTCAACCGCCGATGCTGCGATCAACAAATTACCGATCATGCAGAATCTGCCTACTGGCGTCTCGCGTGCACCGTTCGGCAGCCAGGAATGGGAAGCCGAGATGCAGCGCGACTTCCTCGTTGCTTTGATTTCGGGAACGCTGCTGGTCTTTGCCGTGCTGGTGCTTCTGTATCATCGCTTCATGTCGCCGCTCGTCAACATGGGTTCGCTCTTGCTGGCGCCACTTGGCGGCTTGATGGCGCTTGGCCTTGTCGGTCAGCCGATTTCCATGCCGGTGTTTATCGGTATCCTCATGCTGTTCGGCATCGTTGCCAAAAACTCGATTCTGCTCATCGATTTCGCCATCGAGGAAATGGCGCGCGGGGTGCCCAAGTTCCAGGCAATTATGGAGGCCGGACACAAGCGCGCTCAGCCGATTGTAATGACGACGGTTGCGATGACCGCAGGCATGATCCCAACGGCATTGTCGCTCGGTGGCGATGGGCAATGGCGCGCACCGATGGGGACCGTTGTTATCGGCGGCCTGATCGTGTCGACACTGCTGACCTTGCTGATTGTTCCTGCGGGCTTCAGCCTTGCCGACGGCTTTGAAAAGCGCGTCGGCCCGTGGCTCCGCACCCGCCTGCTCACCTATGATCCTGAAAAGCATGGTGAACGCGAAGTCGCGCCACCAAAAGCTGGCAAAAAGGCGGGCAAGGACGATCTGGGCGGACTTCAGCCTGCCGAGTGATCCTGTCCTTGGCAGCCAAGCCTGCCTTGGCTAAGGCAATGATGTGAAGTCAGCCAACCAGCTTGGGCAGTCCGAAAAGGAACGCTACGCCGCGCGCGATGCCGAATTGCGCCAGATGCGGATTATCGCAACGGGTCTGTTATGCGTCATGGTCGCGTTGTTCGTCGCGGGCAATTATATGGAAACGCGCTACCAGGGCTATTGGGGCTTTTTGCGCGCTTTTGCCGAAGCTGGCATGGTGGGCGGTCTTGCCGACTGGTTCGCGGTTACCGCATTGTTCCGCCATCCGCTCGGCATTCCTATTCCGCACACGGCGATTATTCCGAACAACAAGGAAAGGCTTGGACGCACGCTGGCGAGCTTCCTGCGCACCAACTTCCTGACCACCAAAGTCGTCGCGCGGCGTGTTCAGCGGATGGATGTCGCAGGGGCGATGGGCAAGTTTTTGAGCGCTCCCGCCGGTGGCGAGGGCAGGATGCGGATGGGCGCATCGCGGTTGATGGGCGACATCATTGCGGCGCTCGACGACGAGCGGCTGGGCGGCATCGCCAAGGCCTCGATCCGCAAGCAACTCGACAAGCTCGATATCGCCCCCCTGCTCGGCCAACTGCTCACGGCGATGATCAAACAGCGCCGCCATGTGCCAGTGCTTGACGGTATCATCAAATGGTCATCGGCGACGCTCGAGGCCAACGAACATCTGATTCGGGCGATGGTCGAGGAGCGCGCCAACACCATCATGCGCTGGACCGGCCTCGACGACCGCCTCGCCGATGCCATCGTCAATGGCCTGACGAAATTGCTCCACGACATGGCGGCCGACCCCGACCATCCCTTGCGCGAAAAGGGCGAAGAGGGCCTTGCGAGCCTTGCCCACGATCTTCGGCACGACGCCGAACTGCAGGCGAAGGTCAACCATTGGAAGGGCCAGTTGCTCGAAAATCCGGCGATGAGCAAATGGATCAACAGCCTGTGGGACCAGGGCCGCGATGCCTTGCTAAAGGCTGCGCGCAACCCCGACGCGGCAATGGCGGGAAGTTTCGGCGATGCGCTCATCAAGCTGGGCGGAACGCTTCAGGAAGACGCACGCCTCAAACACCAAATCAACCGCTTCGCACGCCGGGCCATCGTCGGCACGACAGAAAATTATGGCGATAACATCGTCGCGCTCGTGTCCGACACCATCGCCCGTTGGGACGCATCGACAATCACCGACCGCGTCGAAAACGCCGTCGGCAGCGACCTGCAATTCATCCGCATCAACGGCACGCTGGTCGGCGGAATGGCGGGAATTGTCATCCACGCGGTTGGATTGTGGATTTAAAGCGCGGCAATTATCCGCTGCGCGGCGTCGGCGGCGATCTGGCTTGCGCGTTTCAGGTTCGTTTGAAAATCGCCGCCGCTGCCGCCGTTGGCACCGTCGGTTGTCGCCTTGATCGCTGCCCAGGGTAGGTCCATCCGCGCCGCTGCCTGAGCGACCGCCGCAGTTTCCATATCGACCAGGTCGCCACCTAACGCTTCGTGCAGCCGCCGGGCATGATCGGGATTTTCGACAAAGCAATCGCCGCTGATAATCCGGACTTTGGCGATGCTGACATCGGGTACAGCAAGCGCGCGGAACGGTTCGATATGCGCTTCGCCAATCGGCCAGGAACCTGCGGTAAAATAGGCGAAGCCGGAATAGCGTGACGCGCCGTAATCGCCCTGCACCGCCTCGCTAATGGCAAAGCAATCGCCTTCGATCTCCGACAACTTTCCCGCGGTGCCGACCACCATCAGCAATTGCACATGATAATGCTCGACCAGCATCATTGCCGCCATCGCGGCATTGACCTTGCCGATGCCGCTGCAGGTGATCGCGATATGCTTTCCGCCGCTCTGCACCTGGCGAACGAGAAAGCCGTGCAGCGGCTCGCCATGGTCGCTCTCGCCGGCAAATAACGCGGCTGCCTCGGTATCTACACCCGTGATTATGCCTATGCGGTCGAACATCGATGTTATCCTTTGCCATTGTCCCTGCGGCGATAATGCAGCTTTAATGTGATTATGATGACAATCGCACCAAACTGTTGAAAACGGGAAATTATGACGGCCGAGCGCACAAAGATATATTTCGATGGTGGCTGTCGGCCCAATCCTGGAAAGATGGAAATCGCGGTTGTTGTTCGGGGCGTGACGCATATTCGCGGCGACCATGGTCCTGGCACCAACAACGAGGCAGAATGGCTGGCGCTGCTTCACGCGCTCGAAATCGCCCGATCGATGGATGTGCGCGATATCGTGCTGCTCGGCGATTCAGCGATGGTGGTCGCGCAGGCAAATCATCGCAGCAAGCCCCGAACCAGGTCATTCCGGCGGCATCTGGAAACGTTTGACCAGCGCGCGACCAGATTTGACCGTGTCGCCGTCCGCAAAATATCCCGACATCAGAATCTCGCGGGCATCGCGCTCGCCAAAAGCCATTTTTGATGGCGTTTGTTAGAGTATGGCCGCGATCATGTCGTCGATCCGGACGAACTTCTCGCGCGGAGCGCCTTCACGCGCGCGTGCCATTTCGGCTTGCTCGATCTTTTTCCAATCGCTGAATTTCACAACCCGAACGCCGCGCGTGTCGAGCAATGCATCGAGGCCCTCGCGCCCTGCCCTGTGCGCGCCCGAGCCGATATCTTCGGCGATTGAATCGGCAACCTGATAGCCGTCCGGCCGGTTGGTGCCGATAGTGCCGGAAGGTCCCCTCCGCGCCCAGCCAACGCAATACAGGCCCGGAAGAATCCGCCCCTCGACATTGGCAAAGCGCCCTCTGCCATGTTCGTACGGCACGCCTTCGATCGGCGGCGTCTGATAGCCGATGCAGCTGATCACCATCGAGCAATCGAGTGCATAGGTTTCGCCGGTGCCGACACTTCGCAACTGATCGTCGAGCTTCGTCCGCTCGATCGTGATCCGCTCCACCTTGCCGTCGCCGGCGATGGCCAGCGGCGCTGCGTAAAAGTCGAAGTTGATGCTGATCGGTTTATCGGCGCGAAACGCTTCGGGAATGGCGGCGAATTCGCGCAAATGCGTCACCGATTTCCGCATTCCCGGCTCAAGCAGCGCGTCGTCGATAATGTCGGGAAGATCGTCTTTTTCAACACGCGGGGTGGCGCGCGCAAGATGCCCAAGCTCGCCCAGTTCCTTTGGTGTCATCGCAATCTGGTGCGGGCCGCGCCGGCCCAATATCGTAATCTCTTCGGTGCGGGCTTCCTCCAAGGCATCAAGCGCATGCCCGACGATGTCCGATCCGCCGAATTCGGCTCGCGTTTTGGAGAGAATGCGCGCGACATCCAGTGCGACATTGCCGTTGCCGATAATCACGACATGCTTTCCATCGAGCGGTGGTTTAAGATCGGCAAAATCGGGATGGCCATTATACCATCCGACAAAAGCTGCGCTGCCAAGGACACCCGGCAAATCGCCCCCCGGAATGTCCAGCTTTCGGTCGTCAGGAGCACCGGTCGCCAGCACCACCGCGTCATACAGCATTTGCAGTTCGTCAATGCTGACATCCTTGCCTACCGTGACATTTCCCACGAAGCGCACATTATCGGCAAGCGCGACCTTTTCGTAACGGTGCGCAACGGCCTTTATCGATTGATGGTCAGGCGCAACGCCGAAGCGGATCAATCCGAACGGCACCGGCAACCGGTCGATGATATCGACGCGCACATCGTCGCCAAATTTTTTCTGCGCAGCTTCTGCGGTGTAATAGCCCGCCGGACCTGAACCGATAATCGCGATATGCCGCACGCCTGTCCCCCTCGTTCCACCGAGTCGGCAGGCTAACCTAGTTCGGGCAAAAGAAAAGGGCTGGCCTGCGTGATGCAGACCAGCCCTTCGAAACCAAGTTCGTGAGTGCTTAGAATTTGGCTCCGACCTTCACACCATAAAAGCGCGGAGGCGACGGATAAACCGCAAAGCTGTTGCCTTGTTCCGGAATCGGGAACGCGGTGATGTTGTAGTAAGTGTCAAACAGATTTTCGACATAGCCTTCGATGCTGTACTTGCCGTCACCGAAGTTGACGCCAGCGCGCAGGTTGACGATACCAAAACCGTCGTTCGCGGTGAAACGACGTGCAAGCGGATCGTTGAGCGGGAACGCATCGCTGTTCACGCGGAAGTCTGCATGGAACAGACCATTCACGCCAGCGGTGATTTCAGGCGTCCAGGTAACGGCACCGGTAATCGTGTGCTTTGGCTGGTTCGATGCCTGACGCCCATTGTCACTTCCCGCCAGCGGATCGGTAACCTTCGCATCGACATAGGTATAGCCGAGGTTGAACGCCAAATCGGGATGCGGACGGATGATACTTTCAAGCTCGACGCCTTTCGATATCAGCTTGTCGTAGTTCAGCACCACGAAGCTGTTTCCAAGGAAGCGGTTCGACTGATAGCCCTTGAAATTCGAGTAGAACGCCGAAGCGTTGAACTGGAACTGACGGCTGAAGTTGGTTTTGAAGCCGACTTCATAGCTGTCCACGGTTTCGTTGCCGAATTCGAGGTCGGTCAACTGTGCGCCGTCACCGCCGAGCAGAACCGAATCGAAACTGCCGCGGTCGAGATTGTATCCGCCCGATTTGTAGCCGCGATCATAGCCGCCGTAGACCAGCACATCATCATTGACCTTGAACGACAGCTTGGCCGTGCCGGTGAATTCGCTTTCCGAGCGGCTGTCCGAACGGACACCGTTGAACTCGCTGTTCACCGTCGGGTTGCAGGTCAGCAGGAACGCCGAATTCAGCAATCCCGAAGCCTGCAAGGCCGCACGATAAGGTGCGGTCGCCGGGTTCTGGAAGAACGAGCAAGCCGGAACGACCGAGGTCAGGTCCGTGTCGATATCCTTGGTTTCATGATTGTAGCGAAGGCCCAACGTCAGCGACAGATTATCGGTGAAGTTGATGATGTTGTGCGTGAACAACGCATAGGCTTCGGTATCGACCTTGTACGCGTCATTCTGCTGGCCCGCGCCATTTGGCGTGCGCGGAAGCGGATTGTTGAACAAGGCGAACAGTGCAGGGTTACCTGCGGCTGCCGCTGCCAATGCCGGGTTTGTTGCCAGTGCAACCTGACCGAACAGCGGGGTTCCAGCGCCAAGCGTCCCAAACAATTGCAGACCTGACGGCAGGTTTGCGCTGCGCGTCAATTCACGGATAACGCCATCGACATATTGGTCAGCTTGCGCACCGAAACGGACAGTGTCGTTCAGCGTCAGCTTCTCGTTCAGGTAGAACCCGCCAATAAGCCAATCGACGCTGTCGTTGAACGCGGTGCCCTGAAGCCGGATTTCCTGCGTGAAATCCTTGATGCCGGTGCGATAATTATCGCGATAGGCACGGTCGAGGCCGGAGAAATCGATGTCCTGATTACGCCGTGCGTCCCAGTCACGATAGGCGGTGATCGAGGTCAGCGTAGCTGCGCCGAAATCCCAGTTCAGTTCGCCCGAAACGCCCCATTCCTCAACCTTTTCCGAAAGGTCGCGGCCTGGCGTGACGGCCATGCTGCGGCTGCCTCGGCTGTAATCGGGAATGCCGACTGTGCCCGTGGTTCCACCAAGCGCCGGAACGCCCGCGAAGCCGCGAATGATGTTGGTCGCAACCAGCGCAAGCGCCGAGTTGCTGGTTGTGTCGATACCAGGGAAAATCTGCAAACCGCTCAGCGTGTTCACCGCGCCGCAGCAGACTTCGTCGGTCTTGGCGTAATCGCCGATCAGACGGAAACTGACATCTTCATTTTCGAACAACGCCTGACCACGAACGAAATAGCGGTCGAGATTGTTGATCCGCTGGTCGCTGTTGACGTCGCGGATATAGCCGTCACGCTTGTGATAACCGCCGTCGAGACGAAGCGCGAGCTGCTCGGTGACAGGACCGGTTACGCCAGCCTTGACTTCGATTTCGTCATAATTGCCATAGCTCGCCTCGACATAGCCGCCGAGTTCGAACTTCGGCTTCTGCGTGGTGATGTTCAGCGCACCGGCCGAGGTATTACGGCCGAACAGCGTGCCTTGCGGGCCGCGAAGCACTTCGACGCGCTCGATGGGCGGCAATTCGGCAAGTGCTACGCCAGCACGCGAGCGAAACACGCCGTCGATGAACACGCCAACGGCCGGCTCGAAGCCGGGGTTATCGCCCGCAGTACCGATACCGCGAATGCTGAGCACTGCGCCGGTGGCCGACGACTGGCCGGTTGTGGTTTTCAGCGATGGCGCAAGCTGCTGGATGCCCCGGATGTCAACGACACCGGCATTGGCAAGCTGCTCGCCTCCGACAACGCTCACGGCAAGCGGCACGTCCTGCGCAGCCTGGTCGCGGCGCGTCGCGCTGACGATGATCTCATTGTCCGAATATTCTTCCTCGACCGCGCCGCCTTCTTCGGTTGCGCTCTGGTCTTGGGTAACGGTCGATTCCTGTGCAGAACCGGTAGCAACTTCGCCCTCTTGCGCAAACGCAGCGGTTGTAGGCGCGACAAGCACAGCAACGCCGGCTAGCAGCATATGGATGGATTTCATGATGTTCCTCTTAGACTTTTTTGCGGTCGAACCGCTGGGGGAGAGTGACTTCGAGCAACGCCCGAACTCGGCCCCTAATTAGAGGAATATGCGATGACACGCCAAGAACATTACGCGATTCCACGATTTTCGGTCACAGCTGTGACGCGAAAGCAACAATGTTGCGATAGAAATCGTTTGTTATGCGGCTTTGCGGGTTTCTTCGGCCGGGCGATCCAGAAAACCGCGGATCGCATTTATACTTTGCTCGACATGGCTGAGCAAAAACAGATGTCCGCCATCGTCGATGACCATCAACTCGCTGTTCGGAATCAGGAAAGCCAGAAACTTGCCGTTCGCCACAGGCACGATCTGGTCGTCGCCGCCCATCATGATCAGCGTTTCGGTTTTCAAAAACGGCAGGAACGGCGCGCTGGTCCAGCCCATCATCGCCATCAGCTGATAGAAATAGCCCGTTTTCGACGGCGGCTTCAGCCGGTCGATATGCTCGGCCTTGTTGCCGACCATGCCGCCATATAATGTCTTGAAATGCTTCGCCATATAATCGGGGTCGATATAGCGGCGCGGATCTGCCATTTTCAAAAGCGCGGCGGGGTTGCCCGGTATCATCAGCATCCCGGCGCTGGTGGCCGCGAGAATAAGCTTGTTGATCCGTCCGCTGTTCTGGATTGCGAACTGCTGCGCCATCGCCCCGCCCCAGCTTACGCCCATGACATCGACGAGCGGCATGTCGAACCGATCGAGCAACAATGCCGAGATCCGCGCCATCAAAATCGCATTGTACGGAACGACAGGATCGGGTGAGCCGCCAATTCCGGGCATGTCAAAGGTAATGAAATCGCGGTCGTCGAGCAATTCGGCCATCGGAGCCATAGCCTCGATATTCGCGCCGATGCCGTTGAAGAACAATATGGGCAGATGATGGCTCGGGGTGGATGATCGCCAGACCGCGACCCGCAACGTGCGGCCATCGACGGTTTCCATACTGTACGCCGCTTTGCGATCGTTGCTCATATCATATTCCCCCTTCCCCGCATCCGGGTCTGATGGTGGTTTAACCGAACGATTAGCTGGCGCAAGCCAGATTATCCCGCCGCTGCAGCAGTGCCCCTCCACACATGGCGTGCGCAAAGCGCTCGATAGCGAGATCAAGCGACGGCATCGGCGATCCCCGTTCGCTGGCGAGCGCGCAATTTTGCGGGCGAACGGCGCGCCAGCCGATCTCGCGGCCTGCCACCGGCAGGACAAGCCCAGGGTCCAGATCGCATGCGTCGGCCAATCGCCGCGCGAACTCAGCCCAGCTAACCGCCTCCCCGTTGCTCAGGTGCCAGATACCCGTTTCGCCATCGATGAGCAGATCGAGCGTGGCATTGCACAGATGCGGGACATAAGTGGGCGTCACGACCTGGTCCTGCGCGGCGGCAAACGGCCTGCCTTCGTTCAACGACGTAAAGGCGTGGACGGCAAAATTATGCGGATCGAATGGCGAGAAAAACGCGGCGGTCCGCACTATCAAATGGTCGCCGCGCAACGCCAGGACCGCCTCTTCCATCCGGGCCTTGCTGTCGCCATAGACGTTCAGCGGAGCCGGTGCCTCGCTTTCGACACGCGGCCCATCACGGTCGTCGCCAAAAACAAGATCGCTCGAAAAACTGACCGTCGCTATTCCGCGCTCGTCGCACAAGCGGGCGAGCATTGCTGCGCCGGACGCATTCGCTTCATAGCAGGCGTCGCATTGCTCCTCTGCGTCATCCACGCGGACCCAGCCAGCCGCGTTGACAACGGCAGCCGGCTGAAGTCGGTCAAGCGCGGCGGCCATCGCGGTCTCATTGCCCAGATCGAGGTCGGCGCGCGACGTTGCCACTGCCGCCAGATTGCGCAGATCGCACGCGGACAACAGAGCCTGCCCCAAGGTGCCGGTTGCGCCGAGAATAACAATGGGCCGCGCCTCCCTCTCAGGCCCTGCGACACGATTTTCGACCATCAGGCCATTGGCAAAATGGGCGCGGTGCGGCACTTTCTCATGCTCGCACCGGATATCGCGCTGCCACCATCCAGCTTCGCCGACCGCAGGGTGAATATCGATCGCGTTTTCAATGGCGCAAATGGTATTTGCCAAGGCGGTCGGGCGCGGCAATCCGCTGCTGACGTCGAACACGCCGGGCTCGTAGATTCCGCGCTCGGTCAACAGCGTGTTCCAGCCCTGATTGCCGAACAAAGCCCAGGCGGTAACGGCCTGCACATCGACGCCGTCACTGCGCAACTTCTCCGCCGTGCCCCATGCGCTGCGCAGCCAGCGAACCTGCTCTTCGCGCGTACAGCCCAAATGAACCTCGGTAATCGCAATCGGTATGGCGTAGCGATTCCATGCCTCGCGCAAGGCGACCGCAAGCCCGTCCGGCGCCGGATCGAGCACGCGCACAGCTTCGACATCGGCATAAGCCATCTTCGCATTGCCACCATGCGTGTGCACAGGATAGCGTCCCACCCGGTGATCAAGAAACCGGTCGCTTGTCAGGTAGTGATTAATGCCGATCATATCCGGCGGACACGGATTGTCAGCTAACATATTCAGCCGCGCTTCCAATCCAAAGCGGACCAGCCGGTCCCATAACGGATGGCCCTCCGTCAAACGGCCGCACAGCATATCCCACCCGGCCCACCGCCGCGCATTATTATACCGCGCCTGCCGCTCGAGTGGCTCGGTCGCATAGGTACGGCCAAGGTCGTCCGTCTGGATGAGACGCGCCTCGGGGTTTACACTGCGGATTGCCTGCATCGAAAGCCGGACTGCGTCGATCTGGTTGACGAGCGCCCGCCAGAAGGACGCTTCGTCCTGAACGTGCGGATACCAATGCCCATAAAGCGCCGAGAAACGTGCCGTCGTCACCGGCTCGTTCACGGGCGTCCAGTCTCGAATATGGGGATAGCGCCGCGCGACATCGAGCGCGTACTCCGCCAGCTTTACCGGAAACTGGTCGTCGAGCAACGAAGTATATCGCGGCCCGCTGCCATGATGCACCAGTCCTGCAATCTGCTCGATACCAAGCTCTTGAAGCCGTGCGATCCGCTCGTCACTCCACTGCCAGTGGCGCTTGCCATCGTGGTTTCGTTCGGTGCGCTCCCACAAAATGGGCATCCGGAGTTTTTTGATTCCAAGCCCAGCAATCAGGTCGAGATCGCCAATCCGCGCATCATGGCCTGTCTCGATCAGCTGGTCGCGGTAGCTATCACCTACGCGATTGACCGTGCATTCGGCTCCGCCCCATAATTGGAGCGACGTTTGCACGGATTGTTCGGGTTGAGCAGAAGCGTCTCCGTCCGGGGATCGACTGGCTGACAAATAATCATACATCCCGCATAAACAGGGCGAGCGCGCATCTGTTCCTGCCAGCCAACGGATTGACAAGAACTCGGCCCTTGAAGCGTCGCAGATTTAGGACTGACATGCGCGCCGCGCTCTGCTAGGCGCGCGCCATGCTCAACCTGAACGGTATCACCGTGCGCCTTGGCGGACGCACTATCCTCG
>CALRMO020000050.1:0-15342 GCA_943369235.1 Sphingomonas paucimobilis | reverse complement strand
CGCTGACGTGCTTTCGAACCTTCTCAAGGTGTTGCCTAAACCGTTCGTAACGCCCTGTGATGTGTTGTAACTGACCAGCCACCAATCCCGGATGAACTCCAATGCTACGGGCGAAACCGACCATATCCCGCTCAGAAAATAGTGGGGCTTTGCGGTCGACGAACGCTTTCATCTGCGCCTGAGGGACGCAGAACTCGGCTCCGGCGCGATTTGCCAAACGCTCCTCCTCCGGAACATTTGGTCCCTCGCCAGCTCGCTCGCCGTCGAGCTCGGCGTCGAGAATTATGTGTGATTTGCCGTGTCCCAACCGAACGTGTTCGAGTTCGTGGCGAAGGACAAACCAGAAATTGTCATTTCGATCGTGCCGAAGCGTCAGACCAACAACGGGTGATTTATCATTCAGCCAAAAGCACACGCCATCGATTTTCGCAGTCGGCAATGTCTCCACAACGACAAAACGAATGCCCGCATTTTCCAAGATGCGCGGCACAAGCCTGACGTTCTCGCTCGAAATTAGGAGCGGACGAAGCTCTTCCAAAGCTTTGTCCAACTTATCGGGCGAATAAGCAGGAGCGATCATTTCCTCCGCCATCGAGCGAACCCGATATAACCAAGCAAGTTGTGCTGGCGACGGTTCCGTGTTTACCATGGTTTTGCGCGCTGCGTGAGGGAGGAACTCTATTTCTTCAGCGGAGGAAGCCCCGAAAAATTTTGTTAAAGCCCGCTCTACTTGCTTTACGTCTCTGACATTTACGGAACCAAGCCATCCGCGCTTTGACATTTCGCCTACTGGCAATCCGCCAAAGATGTGAGCGCGATGCGCTCGTGATGGATCGGGGCGCGACGAAGCGCGCGCAATGGCAAGGTCGAAATCCCGCTGTAACGCCAAGAATTTCTCTGCTCCAACTCCGAAAACTTCTTCCAGTAAAAGTGCAGTTTCAGCATCAAGCGATTGTTTTCCAAGCATAATCTTATTGATTGCTGCTTCACCTTTTCCGATGATAACGGCAAGTGTACGCTGGCTCCACCCGCGTTCATCGAGCAAGCTTTCTATCAGCTGACCTGGTGTTTTGAACTCGGACATTACCCCCCCTAGCACATATTTTTTCGTTGGAAATAGCGAAATTGCTCAAAATCGAAAATTCGGTCGTTTCCTGGCGGCGAAATGTCAGAATTGGGCGTTGGTGACCCGTTCATCGGTGTGATTTAATGAGTTTGAGGACATGGCAATTGAAAAAGTGATCCAAGCGCAAATTATGATGCCCCCAGACGCACCAGTCGGGCGGCTTGGGGATCATAGATATGCTCAGCAATAGAGCCGTCACGTATCCGCTCCACCGCCTCGTCGATTACGAAATGCGGCACGAGATACCATTCGCGCGGTGTAACCGGTGTGCCGAAGCGATCCTTGATTTGGATGTCGAGCCGCGCAGGCTCGAAGATGCGGTGGATCAGCTTTTCGAGCTTTGCGCGGTTGATATTGAACAGCTCGTAGGTCGCGACGATCTCCACATCGGCCATCAAATATGTCGGGTCGATTTTCGCGTTGGCGATGCGGCGAAGAACGTCACCTCCGGTTACGCCAATCTTGTGCAATACTTCACGGTCTGCGGTGACAAGCGAGTGGTCTGATTTGCTCCGCAACACATAGATGGTTCCGCTTGCCTGATCGTCGTCGTCGCTTTCGCCCGCGAACAGCGGTCCAGCGGCAGGTTCTGTCACACGTCTGCCTGCCTCATCCTTATACAGCGCGCGTTGCAGCGAACGGCGTAGCAGATTGCTTTCGGTCCCGTTCGAAAAGATGACGCGCAAGCGCGCATCGAACTCGCCATTGGGTGCTTTGAACGTCTCCCCCACTTCTGCCACATAGGCGAGCTGCCCGCCCAGAACAAAAAACTGGCCCTTCACAATGTCTGATTTGAGGAAACCTGCATCCCGAACAAAAGGCCGTGTCGTGCGAATGCCGGAGTCGAGTTCGAGTTGCACATCGGCTAACCGGGGCTGAAACTTGCCGAAATCAACGCAGCGTTCGCGATTGGCGATCTCCTCGGCGGCACGGCGTTCCTCACGGGACTGGACGTGCCGCAACTGTGTGATGTCATCGTCAGCCGGTTCGGCAATCCCCAACTCGGCAAGTAGAGCATCGTCGTCGAGTTGGTCCGGGGCGGCCGATTCATCGGCAATTGCCGATAGCAAATTCAAGGTATCGAAATCTACCAGAAGCGCGCGGCAGTCATCAAGCGCGCGCAGCCGGTCAAGACGCACCGCGTAGAGCCGTTCGAATATGTCGTGCTGCTCGCCGTGCCGGGGTGCGCGGCCATGGTCCTCATGAAACCGGAGAATATCTTCGAACCCCGCAATGATCCGTTCCTCACGAGGCGTGTAGGTGCGCGTCGGCTTGCGCTCGACACTAACGCCAAGCTCGGCCAACAGTTCGTCGTCGGTTATATCAGTCACCGGCGGATGACTCTTGGGCGGGCGAACCCTCGACGGTCGATCGTTCCGCAGATCGGGCGCGATATCTGGCGAGCGCCGCTACGCCCTCCGCCAACTTTTTCTCCCAAGGATCAGACGCGGTAATTTCTGGCACGCGCCCACGCCCGCGCTTGAACGTTAATGCCGCCAGCGCAAGTTCGCGCGCTTCCTCATATGGGATTTTGACGTTACGCTTTTCGATTGCCGCTTTGATCGCCTTTAACCGTCCCTCGTTCATGGACTTGGCGAGGATGGAATAGGCCGCCGCAAACGGATTTATCCGGTCGATAAGATCGATGTCGAGATCGCGCACGTCCATCGCAAACTTGCGCACGCCGTCGATCAGTGCGGTGTTAAAGCGCGGCTCCCCGTCATCACCAGTGTCTCCGCTGATATCGCCGCTTCGGGCAAGACGTTTCGCCTCTTGCGTCAGATTGAGGGCGGCAATGGCATGTTGTCGCACCGATTCCTGATCTTCATCGCTCAACTCGGGATAGCGGTCGCGAACGATTTTGCCCATTTTGAGCTTTGTCAGTTCTTCCGCAATCGTCTCGCCGCCCGCATGTTCGCCATCGAACAGGCCGCGTTCAAGCGCCGATTTGTCCTGGACGAAAGCGGTAATAACCTCGTTTAAATCCTCGGCGCATATCCGTTTAGCCTCGTCACCCTTTGGCGTGACCAGACCCTTAATCTCAAAATGGAACTGGCCCCGTTCCTCGTTAAAGCCGACATTGGTTCGGCCTTCCTGATATCCGCTGGGCCCATAGTCGAAGTCGTCAATAGGCCCATTGTTCTTGGGGGTAAAATTGAAGCGTGGTGCCAGAACCTGTTCCATCAAAAGGCTAGCGGCGATGGCTTTCAAAGTATCGTTGATAGCATCGACCACTGCCGCTTCTTCTGCATTCGGCTCAGCGATGAGATTCGTGAATGTGGCAACAGCCTTGCCCGGTGCGTCGCGCGTCGCGCGGCCGATGATCTGGATGATTTCAGTCAGGCTGGAACGATAGCCTATCCCGGCCAGCGGCAGGAAAAAACCAAAGCGGTTGGCGAGCATGAACAACACGCTGCCCGTCGCCCGGTCGGCATCCTCGGCAAACGTGCGTGCCGATGAGGTGTTGCCCAGCCAATCCTTTAGGTCGTCCTTGGTGCGAACCTGAAGCGCGTTCAACAGGTCGGGCAGGGTGCAATTGCCCTCGCGCCACAAGGCGCGGATCATGTTAGCGACGAGGATACGGCTGGTTTCAAGCCAGACGTCGCGGTCGTGCTGGCCGGTTTCTGTGACAAGCTGATTGGCGATGCGGTCTGCATCGGCTGGATGTGCGATCTCGGCGAAGGGTGACCAGAACGCGCAGCGGGCATCGAACGGATTGAGAATTATGTCGCCGCGATCTGGCTGGTAATAATGCGCGATGAACTCGCCGCTGGTGTCATAGACCAAACCGGCTTCGCCGCGCGCCTCGATGCCGTCGAGCAATTGACGCAAGACGGTGGTCTTGCCGCTGCCGGTTGTTCCGATTATCGCCATATGCCGCGTTTCAAGCTTGGGCGGTAATGGGACCGAGCCGATCATCAAGGCACGCCCATCGGCTTCAGCGCTCGTCAACTTGGCCAGTCCGGTCTCGCTCGTGACGACGGTGCCTGCGATGATGCGATCACTGAGCGCGCGTTCGCGCCGCCGTGTCATTGCCCCTCGCAATGCAAAAAGCCCGGTCAGCCATCCGGCAAAGCCCAGCCAGCATCCGCGAGCGATCAGCGAAAGCGTCGCGCTAGCAGACTGCCGGTAATAGGGATGGGCGGCGACCGCGCGGGCCGACACCGCATAGTCTGCCCCGTCATAGCTGATCGTCATCGCCGGATCGGCTGTCGTGCCGCTCGCAAACCATGCCTGTGCCGTCGCTTGGATAAAGGTGCGGGTGGCCTGCATCGTCTGCGGGTCGAGCATCATGTAGGGCGCGGCAAGCCCGCCCAATGCGACTGACGACAGCATGATCGTGGCCTGCCGTTTGAAGCGCTGCGCCTGACTGAGCCGGGAATGCCGTCGCAGGGCGTCGGCATGGATGCGGCGATCAACATGCTGGCTCATCCTAACCGCTCCTGCGAAAGCCGCCGCTGGCGATCATAGGCCGCATTGATCTCGGCGGTGATCGTCTCGTCGGTCTTGCGCGCGCCAGTCGCCGCACTGCGGGCATAGCAATAGGAGGCGCAGGCGGTGAACAGCGCCCGGTCCAGCATCCGTTCGACATCGACCATGCGGGTGCTGACCGACGCCAGTTCCTTGACTACTTCGCGACTTGTCGTGTCGGGCGATGACGGGTCTGCTTGCGCTGCGATCCCGGCCTTTACGCTGCGTTGAAGCATCGCATAAACGCTGATGCCCTGCTGCTCGGCCAACTTGCGAAGTGCCTTGTCGAGCGCGACCGGCAGGCGAATGGAATGTTGCACCGGCCTCATGACAACGCCTGCGCGAGGGTGCGTCGCGCACCCTCATTATATGGTGGGGTTGCGGGGTTACGGGATTGCGATGAACCCCCGCACCCTTGGCGCACCCTCAACAAATGGCGGAAAAGCTGGATGCACACGTGCGTGAGGTGTGTATCTAATTTGCTGGTCCGATACGAAGTATCGCGGCCATATTCGCGCACGAATGCTGAGGGTTTACCGGACATAGGTTTCGACCTCAATCCAGCGGTTACCGGATACCCAGTCGGTCATGCGCACAAGAGCTTTTGGATCGGCAATGTCGCATTCAACTTGCGGTTCGACTGCGGGGCGATCCTGCAATCCCCGCTCATCAATCCAGCGCAATATCTCCTTCTCGATGACCTGCCGAACCCGCTCCTCAAGCTGAAGCGTTTCGACAGGATCGAGATGGGCGGTGAGACCGGGGCTTTCGATCAATGCGCCCATTGCGAAGGTCTCTCTGCCGATGGTCTGGCGAGGGCCGTCGATCCGCAACAGCGAAGTCGTGCCGCGCAAGACATCGACCACGGGACGTTCGGCCCGGTGCCACTCGGCTAGTGAAGCGCGGCGGGTGTCGCCGTCTGCATTGTCTTCGAGCAGTTTGACGATCAACGGGTGCGCGTGGATCAACACGCGCCAATGCGCGCGGTATTTGGTGGTGATGTTCGGCCAGCCTGTCAGTCGGGCAAGCAACGTTCGTTTGGACATGGCGGGTGCTTTCGTGGAGGTTGCAAAAGCGGACTGGGCTCAGTAGCGGCGTGGCTGGAGGCTATTCAGCCAGTCCTCGACATCGCCTGAACGCCAGCGGATTTTGCCCGAGCCGATATTGCAGGGGCAGGGAAAGTCGCCGCTCCGAGCGCGGCGATACAGCGTCGTGCGCGATTTGAAGCCGGTGACATTCAGCACGTCAGTGACCGTTAAAAGCTGATCTCGATTGGGTGGCATGGCATCGTCCTTTCATTCGTTGGAATGCAGGACGTGCCGGTCAGAGGCGTTGGGAGCTATTCAGTTCCACATTCACGGAAATTCATGCATCGGTAGGGACCGCAGAAAATTTCTGAACGCGGGATATACCCCGGCGTGAATCTTCTCCATCCGGCTCTCGCCGAAGCCCTCTGCGCAAAGCAGTTCCTTCTTCCGCTCGAAGGTCAGCCCGTCGAGGTCTGGACGACGCAGCGCCACGATCATCTGCACAGCTTCGCGGAACGAATTGGCTTTATCGCCTGCTTTGTCAGCGTGCGAAAGCAGCCACTCGATGCGACGGTCGAACAGGTCACGGTCGGCTGTATCGAGCAACGTCCGCGACGTGATAAAAACGGAAGCGACGCGCGACCCGAGCCTGACCCAAAGCGCACTCATTGGAATCGGACGATAGGGAATGCACTGCCACAATGCTTGCTGGCGGCTAAGGATCAAAAGTCCGCCATGATCGGCACGAAACGCGTAGCATCTTGGGCGACAACGGCTTGACCGTGCCGTCTGGTGTGCGCTCCTCGCAGCGAAGCTCATTGCTTGCAATGAGGTTCCGGAAATCATCGAGCGCGCGAAGATTGCGCTGGATTGTTGCATCCTGAGCGGCTTCGATTTGATCGATCTCAAGCTCGTCGCGGACCTTTGTTGCGTTGTGCGCCAAGACGAACGCCGCGCCGCAAGCCAACAGCAACAGGATGCCAACGATCATCGGTTCGATCACGATGCTCAACAACACGCCGATGACAGCTAGGATGATCGCGCCAGCCCGAACAAAATCGAGCATCCGCCGTCGCTTGCGACCGCCACAGGCTGCCGTTTCCATCGCGGCGAGAACCTCTTGCGGAATAACTAGCTCGATGGGCGTTCCAGCCGGTTGCTTTAGAAACGCAATAAAGCCGTCCCGAATTTTGACGAACTCGGCGGGGCGAAGAGGCAATTGCTCCTGCATCCAAGTCTTTGATCTAGGCGCGACTACCCCGATTTTCAATTCCGAACGATGGTCACCGTGTTGATTTCCAGCAAAGCGGACCTTTGCAATTCAGCACAGCAGTTCGCGCGTTAGCAGATCTTCGCTTGGTAGCTTTGTTCGCGCGAGGCAGGCCGACAGGCAGAGGACGAGTAGATCCCAAGCATCAACCCAATCGCGGTGAGTGAGCTTGCGACCATTGCCGTGGGCAGCGCGCGAACGCAGGCCGTAGCTGCGTTTCGTCTCCGTATATGTCTTCATTCGATCATTTCTGACTGGTGTACAGAGCTGGCTAATTAGCAGCGCGAGCCGGAATGAGACCTCGGATGACACATGAGGGAAAAGCGCCTCCATGCCCTGCCAGACGTGCAGCAATGAGGATGAGATATCATGGATCGTCGGCGCGGTTTGCAATGCTAATCGCGCGGCCTTGAGCGGGTGGTATTGACTTTCAAGGTCCGTCCATTGATCTGCCGCCCCAACTGCACACTTGAATATTTCTGCCGAAATCACTCGGTTCTCGCCAATCATGATTGACTGAAATGTGGGTTCATTGAGCCAACCCTCGATTTTACCATTCGCCGAGACAAATCCGCTTTGCAAGCCTTCCGGCAACTTTCCTCGCAGGTTAGGGGAATCGCGATGATTGATCCCGCTATAATCCCTTAGAGCGTGCGTCATGCCGAATGGCATGATAAATGGTGACACCCCTTGCAGGTAGAGCATTACTTGAAGGACGCGGATCCGTTCTTGGGCGCTGACGTAGTCAGCAGCGTCTTTGATCTCGATTTCAAGATGGCATGCGTTCAAAAAGACATCGAGCAGATGCCAGGAAAAATGGAGCTTGTGAGAGGCGCCAAGTGTCGCAAAATCGAAAGTACTGGTTTTCCATTGGCGCAGTCGAAGTCCTGCTCTCTCGGTCTCGACAGCGAGCGACAGATCGCTTGGCGTGAGTGTGAGGCAAGGAAAGAAATAGCTTGGCATCAGCTATCTGCGCCGTCGTAGGGAGTGATTAGCGACACACTAGCTGCGAGCTCGTCTAGTTCAGCCGCGCTTGGAACTCGACGTAATTCGACGCATATACGCAGCAGGTTCAGTAGCACCTCAGACGCTAGAGCATACCCTTGTTGTAGGTCCTCAGTCTTGGCGGCGCTGCCATGTACCACTCGCGAGCGGATATCATAGCCTTTCTTGATCCGAGCGAAATAACTAGCCTTCTCCTCCGCTGTGCCAATGAGCAGGATCGCGGCGTGCAACGCAATACGATGGCGCAGCTCGGAGTCGATGGCTAAAAGCCCCTCAATTCCAGCCCACAGCAGCATGATCTTTGCGTCGTGATCAAAAAGATAGTGCGCATTCCCATAGCTGCGCACGGCTCTTTGAAATCGGTCAACCTTGAGCAAATCGTCGAACGCGTCGAAATGCTGTTTAGCCCAGTCAAGGTCGGTCACAGTCGCTGAGGCTACGCTTGGCAATCGATGGATAACCAGATTGCGGTTTGTGAGAGTGAAGCGCGTGCCATGGTCGGACGCGCAATAGAGCGGCATCACCGGCCTCCGACACGCGAGCGCAAGGAGATGAAATACCCAAAGCGCATTCCACGCTTTTGCCGCCAGCGCGCCGCCGCCTTGCGGTTCGGCGATGCGCAACGAAAAGTCCGCCAGAGGTTCCATTGACATGACATTCAGCGTCTCACGAAGCGCGCCGACCGTCCTGCTGCCGAACGAACTTTCGTTGACTGGCGTGTCAGGGGACACAAAGACGCCGGACGCAATTTCGCGCTCGCTATCGATGGTCAGACCATGTCCGACAAGGTTGACGTATTTAGCATTGCCGACGGCGATCATGATCACCGCTGACGAGTAAAGTCACCATGCTCGTGTGGCAAGCGCAGCGTAGTTTTTCGATAAGAAGTCGCGCCGAGCCAGTAACTGAAAGAACAGATTGAAAAGGTAATGACAGCTAAAGCGGCGACATTTGGGCGAAGCGCTGAGCTGTACCGGCGTCCATAAAGACGTTCGAACGAAACGATCAGCATCTGTATCCAGCGAGCGATTCCCTAACGCGTTGGAGCTTAATTCGACGCCTTTCAAGCAGTTAAGTCAAAAACTATTACCAGCGAAATTGCACCACCAGCGCACCACCGGACCCGCAATAGGTCCGGATCGGCCTAGAAAATATCTACTAAGTCATTGAAAATTGGTCGGGACGACAGGATTCGAACCTGCGACCCCCACACCCCCAGTGTGATGCGCTACCAGGCTGCGCTACGTCCCGACCGCCAGCGGGCGCGGCTGGCGTCCGTTGGAAGCGCGCCTATATGGCGGGGATTTGGTAAATGCAAGGCCGCTGTGGGTGCTTTGACGTTGCGTCTGCGGGGTGCAGGTGATAATCGCGCCCGATTGTCTGGCGGCTCCGGCGACATTACAGGAGCGCTTCTTATATTATTACGGGGATTATCGCATGAATTCGCTTATGTTTTTGGCAGCCACGACCGGCGCGAGCGGCTCTGCCTTCTTTGTCCAGATTTTTCCGTTGATCCTGATCTTTGTCGTCTTCTACCTCTTCCTCATCCGTCCGCAGCAAAAGCGCGCGAAGGAGCATCAGGCCAAAATCGACGCGGTGCAGAAGAATGACGAAGTCATCACCGGCGGCGGCTTGATGGGCAAGGTCATCAAGGTGGCGGACGACTATGTCGAGGTTGAAATCGCCCCCAATGTGCGGGTCAAGGCGGTCAAGGCGACGCTGACCAATGTCCAGCCGCGCGGTACCAAGGCCGCCAATGACTAATCACCGGGGTTGAACGGCGCAGTGCCACACCCCAAATCCTGCCCTTCCTGTTCGTTCGGACCCGACCTATGCTAGATTTTCCCCGTTGGCGCGTATGGATGCTCAACACGCTCATCATATTGGGCGTTCTGTGTGCGATCCCGAGCGTGTTGCCGACGCATATTCGCGCCGAAGTTGCAAAATATCTGCCAACGCCGACAATCAATCTCGGTCTCGACCTTGCCGGGGGCAGCCACATCTTGCTTGAGGCCGATACCTCGCAATTGGCGGCAACGCGGCTGGAATCGCTTGAGGACAGCGTGCGCACGGCGATGCGCCGCGCCGACCCGCGCATTGCCATCGGCGACGTTTCGCGGGCGAACGGGCAGCTAAGTTTTACTGTCACCGACACCTCGCAGGTCGATGCCGCGCGCGAGGCTTTGCTGTCGGTTACCAGCAACGCAACGGGCGGGCGCGACTGGAATATCGGGGTCAACGACACCAACCGGATTATCCTGACCCCCGCTGGCTCGGGCAATGAAACCGCGCTCGATCAGGCGATGGACACCGCCAAGGACGTTATCGACCGCCGCATCAACGCGCTTGGGACATTGGAGCCGACGATCATCCGTCAGGGCGATAATCGCATCGTGGTTCAGGTGCCCGGTCTCGACGATCCCGAAGCGTTGAAGGCGTTGATCGGGAAGACGGCGAAGCTCGAATTCAAGCTGGTCGACGAACAGGCCGACCCCGACCAGACCGCGCAAGGCAAGGCGCGCGTCGGCAGTCAGGTTCTGCCCTATCCCAACAATCCATCGGGATTGCCCAACATCGCGGTTCGCCGGCTGGGCGGTATTTCGGGTGACAAGCTGGTGAAGGCCGATCCGACCTTCGACCAGCAGACCAACGAACCTGCCGTCACCATCCAGTTCGATGCCGAGGGCGGCCAGAAATTTGCCCGCATGACGCAGCAGAATGTGAACAAGCTGTTCGCCATCATTCTCGACGGGCAGGTGATCTCCGCGCCACAAATTCGCGAGCCGATATTCGGCGGTATCTCCCAGATTTCGGGAAGCTTTACGACCGAGAGTGCCAACGCGCTGGCGATCTCGCTGCGGTCGGGTGCGTTGCCCGTTGATCTCACGATTGTCGAGGAACGCTCCGTCGGGCCTGATCTTGGCGCCGATTCCATCCGGCGCGGTGTGCTTGCGGCGGTTATCGGGACCACGGCGATCCTGGTGCTGATGTTCCTCTGCTACGGCCGCTTCGGCATGTATGCCAATATCGCGCTGGTGATTAACGTCGCGATGATCCTGGGCGTCATGGCCTTTGCTAACGCGACGCTGACGCTGCCCGGTATCGCCGGTTTCGTGCTCACTATCGGTGCTGCGGTCGATGCCAACGTGCTTATCAACGAACGAATACGCGAGGAGTTGAAACGCGGGCGACGCGTGGTGCAGGCAATCGAGTTCGGCTACAAGGAAGCGAGCCGCGCGATTTTCGATGCCAACAGCACGAACGTGATCGCGGCGGTATTGCTCTTCATTTTCGGCTCCGGCCCCATTCGCGGCTTTGCGGTCGTTTTGATGATCGGTATCGTCACTTCGGTCTTCACCGCCGTTACCATCACCCGCATGTGGGTGTCGCGCTGGGTCAAGCGCACGCGCCCGCACGAACTGACGATTTGAGGAATTAGACCATGAAACTGCTCAAACTCGTTCCCGACGATACCAACATCAACTTTCTGAAATGGCGGACCTGGGCGTTCGGGATCAGCCTTTTGCTGATGCTCGCCTCGATTGGTCTGGTTGCAACCAAGGGCCTGAACTTCGGCGTCGATTTTATCGGCGGCCAGATGATCCGCGCGACTTTTACGCAATCGGCAGAAGCGCCGGTTAGCGAGCTGCGCGAAAAGGTTGCCAATCTGGGCTATGGAGACCCCACAATCCAGCGTTTCGGCAAGGAAAACCAGGTTTCGATCCGGATGAAGCTGCCCGATGGTGCGGACAAAAATCCCGAACTTGCCAACACGATGGCGACCAGCATTACCAACCAGCTAAAGGCCGACTATCCCGGTGTGCGCATCGACGGCGTGGATTCTGTCTCGGGCAAGGTGTCCGAGGAGCTATTCAGCAAGGGGATATTGGCGTTGCTCGCCGCGATGGCGGGGGTTTCGATCTATATCTGGTTCCGCTTCGAATGGCAGTTCGGCGTGGGGGCGATCTGGTCGTTGCTGCATGACGTCACGCTGACATTCGGGCTGTTTTCGCTGACGGGATGGGAGTTCGATCTCAACATCATTGCGGCCTTGCTGACGATCATCGGCTATTCGCTCAACGATACCGTCGTGGTCTATGACCGCATCCGCGAGAATCTGATGAAATTCCGCAAGATGGATATGGCGGCGTTGCTTAACCTGTCGGTCAACGAGACATTGTCGCGCACGGTGATGACCAGCGTCTCGATCTCGCTGCCGCTGATCGTGCTGGTGCTGTTCGGGCCCGACGTAATCTTCGGTTTCAGCGCGGCGATGGCCTTCGGTATCGTGGTCGGCACCTACTCGTCGATCTATCAGGCCGCGCCAATCCTGATCTGGCTCAAGGTCGGGTCGCACAGCTTCATCCCGAGCGAGAATCAGGGCTCGGCACCCAAGGGCGAACGGATCGGCGAAAGCTTCGGCGCGCAGCCTTAAGCCAAGACGCTGCGGAAAAATGCCGCCAGGGCCCTCGCGTTTTCGTTCCACGAGAATGCGCTGACATTGGCGGCGACCGCTCCGGCTGATGGCGGGTTGGCGAGAATATCGGATATGGCTACCGCGATAGCTTCCGGGGTCCGCGCAACGATCCGGCCGGCGTCGGGCGTTTTGACAAGTTCACGGATGCCGCCGACGTCGCTTGCCACTATTGGCGTCCCGCAGGCGAGCGCCTCTACCCAGGCATTGGCGAGGCCCTCGCTCTCGGACACCAGCGCCATGACGTCGGCGGCGGCGAACAGGGCGGGCAGGTCGTCATGCGGCACGCTGCCAAGGAAACTCACGCGGTCGGCAACGCCCAGTTTAGCGGCGAGCGCGCGATAGTTGCTTTCGCTTGGGCCGTCCCCGGCGAGCATCAGCGTCGCATTCGGCAGCAGGGCTAACGCCGCAATCAGCAAATGCTGATTCTTGCGCGGGATCAGCGAGCCGACGCTCAGGATGAGCGGTCCAGTCACGCCGAGCTTTGCCTTTTCCGTCACGCGGTCGCGCGGGGCAAAGCGCGACTGGTCCAGGCCGGTATAATGCACCATGATCTTGTCGGCATCCATGCCGAGCGCGACCATATCGGCCTTGAGCGCACCTGACACGGCAAGCAGCCCGGCGGCCTTGTCGGCGGCTTCCAGTAGCTGCTCGGCGCACCCCGGCTGCTTGCCCCAATAATGGATATCCGCGCCACGTGCCTTGATCGTGAACGGAATACCCAGCGCGTCCGAAAGCCGCATCGCGGCAGGGCCGTCGGGATAGAAAAATTCGGCATCGATCAGGTCGAAGCCGATTTCGGCATGAAGCCGTTTTGCAAGCGGGAGGACGGCGCGCGCAATCGCCCGGGGGTTAAAACGCCCGCCGACTTTGGGGATAGCGGTAAAGCGCGGACGATAGACATCGAGTTCGCCCCACGTTTCGGCGCCTGCCAGTCCTTTCAGCGTTGCCTGCTCTGCCGACAGGATAAGCGGCCATGGCGCGATGCCAATTGGGTTAATGACCGTCACGGCGAAATCCCTGACCGAGGTCAAAGCTGCGATCTGGCGCTCAACGAATATGCCGAAATTGGGGCGGTTGGCGGCGGGGAACAATGTGGAAAGGGTTAGGATTCTCATTCGGAAACACCGTAGCCCTGAGCAGCAGTCGCGTAGCGGCTGCGACCGTCGAAGGGCGCTTCGCCGCCAAGCGCTGCGCGAGACCCAGAAACGCCCTTCGACTTTTCGCCAGCGCTTCGCGCTGACGGCTCAGGGCTGCGGTGAATTTGATATGTGAGATTCACAAAGTTCGAACCAGCCGGACGGCTTTTGCAATCCATGCAGGATCGGTGACGACTTGCTGCCGCGCACCTGGTTCAAGCGGCAATATATGCAGTTTTCCTGCGTCGCGCCCCAACAATCGCCCGAAAATAAACCGCCCGCCGGGACGGGGGACGAGTACGTTGAGGTTCAGCGCAGACGAAAACGCTTCAGGTGGCAGCTGTTCCAGCCAAAGCTCGTCGCCGCGCCGATATTCGCCCGTCGCTGCGGCGATCCGCATCCCCACCATATTGCCACCGATATTGGGCACCATGATGCGTTCTTCTTTGGTCGGGGCATGAGTACCATCGTCGTGCAGCACGGCGGCCACAGGCAGATATTGCTGATCGGGCAGGGCAACGAGCTCGCTTGAATCAACGCCCAAAGCGTCCGCGATACGGTTGATCCAGATCAGCGATAAAACCCGCATCCCGGTTTCCAGACGCCCGATAGTTTGCGCGGTCGTGGGCGGTTTGCAGCGCGCCCCGACCTCAGCCAGTGTCAGCCTTTTTGCCTTGCGCACATCGCGGATACGACTTTGCATCGCCTTTCTCCGATTACCAAATAGGTTTTTTCTTTCCTACAATATTCACCGCATGGCAAGTATGATTCGTTACAGATGGAGAATTCAAATGCCTCGCGTTAAGCCCGCTATAGCGAAACATATCGATCCGAGGCCACTTGTGGAACGGCCCATGAGTAATCCGGAGGGTGGCCGTTCGGCGAACCGGACGGTCACGGTCAACCTCGCCGAATCGCCGCTATCCTGGCTTCATTCGCGCGGGCATCTGAGCGACCGGCAGGCATTGGCGGGTGAGAAACTTCGTGCGGATTATGAAGCCGCGATGATGGGGCCGCAGGTGACGATGCGCTGGGAGCATGTGCCGTTGAGCCGGGAGAGGCGCGCCGCGCCAGCCGGACTCAATGCAACCGAGCGGATGATGTCGGCGAAAAAGCGGTTCGATGCGGCGTTGGCTGCGTTAGGACCGGACCTGTCGGACATTGCCTGGCGGGTGATCTGCGCTGGCGAGGCGATGCCCGTCGCCGAGCGTGAGATGGCCTGGCCTGTGCGTTCGGGGAAACTGGTATTGCGGATCGCGCTTGACAGGCTTGCGGGCTTTTACCGGCTGCCGGGGTAAACGCGTGTCTAAAGAAAACCGAAGCCGTGAGCAGCAGTTGCGAAGCAACTGCGTCCGTCGAAGGGCGCCTATCCGTTTAGAGCCAAGCTTGAAAGAGACGCGCCCTTCGACTTTTCGTCAGCGCTGTGCGCTGACGGCTCAGGGCTACGGTGATACTTCCAGCCTAGCTCGCCATTTCCTCCACCAGCATCGCAAGTTCAAGCCAGCGTTCTTCGGCAGCGTCCTTTTCGGCACGCAGGGAGTCGCATTTGGCTGTCAGCTCGGCAAAGCGCTCAGGCTTGCGCGTGTAGAGCGACGGGTCGGACATCTCGATTTCCGCCGCAGTAATTTCCGCGTCAATCGCCGCGATTCTCGTCGGCAGCAGATCATAATCGCGCTGGTCCTTGTAGGACAGTTTCGCGGGTTTCGCTGTTGGATTTGGGAGGGGTGGGGTTGCCGTGAACTTGCTGACGTTTCTGCGGGTTTCAGGCCGGTCGCGCCGGTCGCGTTTTTCCTCCCAATCGGCGTAGCCGCCGGCGATGATATCGACTT
>CALRMO020000049.1:0-15733 GCA_943369235.1 Sphingomonas paucimobilis | reverse complement strand
ATAGATATTGTCCTGAGCGTCGATGGTGATGCCGTCCACCTGCGGCCGTCGTGCATAGGGTTCCACCCTAGTGCCCAGTTCAGCAGCACTCAGCCCGTCATCGAGCAGGTCGGCAACACGAATGCGTGAAAGCATCCTGCCGGTCATCGGCCCGACATACAGCCATTCATTACGCCTATCCAACGCGATCGGGTCAAAGGCCGGGTGGAACCAGTAAAGATCGTTGCCGAGCGGCTTCATGATCCGTCCCTGCGCGTTGACCCGATAAGGTTCGGCCATCAGGGCTTTATGGCTATCGAGTACGCGGCGGGCCTTGCCGGTTTCGCTGTCGACAATGATCAGACCGGGGCGACCGTTAAAGACACCGATATCGGCAATGTAAATCATACGGCCGGCGGGGTCGATCTGCATGTCCTGCGTATACGAGCCGACGCCTGCAACCGACGATGGCAGTTTAATCTGCTTGATAGGTTTGTTCGTGCGCAAATCTATCGCGACCAGACGCGCGCCCTTCAGGCCGTGCTCGCCATGGTCGATGGTCCACAGCCGATTCTTGCTGTCGATACGCAAGTTGAACACCGAGCCAAAGCTAGGCCGGTCCTGATCCGGTGTTTGCATAGCCAGATTGGGATAAGGCACAGGCTTGCCGTTGACGAGTTCGAGCACCTTGATATCGGGGCGGCTTTCGGCATGATATGTGAAAAAGATGCGCCCATTTGGGGAAACTGCAATATTACCCGGCGGCTCAGGCAAGACGGCTACGACTTCAGCCCGGATCGCCGGCCTGGCATCTCCCATTTTGGGAAAGGCCGCGCCGCTTCCGCCATAGCTCGCATGAAACAAGGTAAGAAAGACCAGAACGAGCATGGTGAGGATCCCAAAGACCCAGACGAGTTTGCGTTTCATTTTATTGCCCTCGGTTCAAACAGGATCGATATGGCCGAGACGGATCAGATCCTGCACGGTCTCGATCATCGTCGTATCGAGATCGCGGAAGTCAATGCCCAGATCGCGCCTGATTTTTGCATTATCAAAACGCGGAACCCGGCCGAGATGGGTACGCAAATAGCTGCCCACGCCTGCCGGTTGAAAATGCGAGGCAAGCTTCATCAGGCTCGTCCCGAAGCTGCTGTCCAGCCTGATTTTCGGCAGCTTTTTGGAACCGGCCCCGGCCCGACGGATCAGATCGACGACCTGCGCCATATCGCGGTTGCCCGCCGCACAAATGTAACGACCCGAAGCACCGACTGTATCGATCGCCCGAACATGCGCATCGGCCACATCGCGCACGTCTACAAAGCCCCATTCAAGTGCCATGATCGCCGGATACGCACCCTGCGCGATATCTACGAGGATCTGGTTCGATGTATTGATTTCGTCTGAAAGCGCCGGCCCCACTACCATGAACGGATTGATGACGATCAGGTCGAAAGACGGTTTTTCCGCTTTCATGAAGTCCCAAGCAGCACGCTCGGCCAAGGTTTTGGAGAAATAATAGGGATTGCGCGACAGCGAAGATTGGTCGTTCCAATCTGCTTCGGTAAGTACGCGACCATCGGGTTCATCGGTGATCGCTGCCATCGAGGACGTCAGTACGATTCGCTTCACCTGGGACGATCGGGCTGCCGCACGCAGCATCGAAAGCGTACCTCTAACAGCCGGATCGACCAGATCGTGCTGCGCATCTTGCACATTCAGCACATAAGGGCTCGCCATGTGAAGAACAGCATCGACATTGATGTACGCCGAAAACGGATCCTCGCCTGAAAGATCGGCCGCTACCAGTTCGAGCCGTTCGGTCGCACCGGGAAGTGCATGCAGATGCGCATTGCGTTTGACATCGGCCGGATCGCGTACTGTGCCGACAATATGGTCTCCGTGCGCAAGCAGCCGTGCTATGCAGTGGCTTGCGATGAACCCGTTGGCACCGCTAACGAGGATTTTCCGGGACATATGCATGTTCTCGACTGGATAGGAAAAATATTTACGATATGAACGTTAATATGCCACATCGTTCACTTAATCAAGCGTCGGTATTGAGTGGCGTTAAGTTGGCGCGCCGCGACAGAATATTGGCGGCGTGCGAAGCGCAGTTCGCGGCGCATGGATTTCGCGCGACAACCATCGAGGCCCTTGCTGAGGCGGCCGCGATCTCAAAAGTTACGATGTACAGCTATTTTCGCGATAAGGACGCGGTGTTTGCGGCAGTAGCCGAGCGCTTGACTGCACGACTTCTTGACGCCGTGACATTGGCGCTCGGTCAAAAGGCAAGCATGGCTGAACGAATAGCTGGAGCGCTCAATGCCAAACATATGATGATTTTCGATCTGGTTCGCAGCTCGCCCTTTTCAAGCGAACTCTTTCACGCAAAAAGCATGCATGTGGACACCGTTTTCAAGCAGCTCGATGCCAATATTATCGCGTTGTTATCACAAACCTTGCTGGAGCAGAACTTCCGAAGCCACGATCCGCGCGAACTTGCGCAACTCATGTTCGCGGCCGCAAATGGCATTGCGACGGGCGCTCACGACAAAGAACAGTGCACCCGCCATATCAACCAAATGGTTACGGCAATTTTAAAGGATTGAAAATGCTGAAGTTGCGTTGCGCAGCCAACGCCCAAATACCGGCAGTGAGCAGGAAACCAGGTCTGTAAATTAGTCAGCGCACTCACATGAGATCCGCATCCGCAAAAATAGAGCTTCTCGGTCGTCGACTATGTACCGCTTAGGGAAATCGAGCCAGTTAGCGCGCTGACATCCCCAGCTTGGTTATCTCTGAATTCGCTGGAAGTCTTCAGAAGCGCTCGATCACTGCATGAGATATTAGCCAAACGCGTCTTGCGCACGATGGAGCACCTAAAATACTTGCTTCACTCGCCTGCATCCACCGACGCGTGGGCGTCGGCCCGGGCTTCCCCGATTCTTGGACCCCAAAATGAGAATGCAATATAGAACTTTCGACGCCAGCATTTAAAAAATTTCGATCCCGATGCATCTATTGATCAACTGATACGTAAAATGAGAGCCGACTTGCGGGGAGCATGCTCACGCGCGGCTACATTTTAAATATCGAAAGGGAATCCATGAAAAAATGTGTCCAGTTTGCATGTGCAGCAACGGCCATCGCCGCGATATCGGCGCCCGCGTTCGCGCAAACCTATGTCGGCGTGTCGGTCGGCGCGACCCTGCCCGAAAATTCGAAAAACAAGGGCGAGTTTACCCAGACCGTTCCGGCTACCGCCGACTTTCCGGCAATCCCTGCAGGCACGGCGCTTGGTTGGACGACCGAATTCGACACCGGATACGATATTTCGGCACAGATCGGGCATCGTTTCGATGGCGGCCTGCGCGTAGAGGGCGAATTCAACTACAGCCGGGCGGGAATTGACACGCACCGGGCGCTCACCGTAGGCGGCGCTAACATCGACAGCGCTGACGTCGCGGTGCTGACTCGCGGCACGCCGAACGCCGCCAATCCGCGCGTCGGTGCGGTCCTCGACAGCGGCATCGGCAAGCAGGAAAATTATGGCGTGTTTGCGAACGTCCTTTACGATTTCAACAGCGGCGGGAGCTTCCAGCCCTATGTCGGCGGCGGTATCGGCGCACAGCGGACCAAGTTCGACTATCGCCCGTCGGATGTCGACGTCGGTCAAGGCAGCGATACCAATTTTGCCTGGCAGTTGATTGCTGGCGCGACCTATAAGATCAGCCCGAGCTTCGAGCTTTTCGGGCAGTATCGCTATCGCAATGCAGGCAATACGACCTATGGCCTCGACCTGCTGCCCGCCGACCTGACCTCGGAGGCAAAGCAGTCGATTTTTGCACTAGGTTTGCGATTCCCCTTCAGCCAGTGATAGCCGCAAAGCCACGCGATGACAATTAAATCGCTGCGCGTCCGCTAGTCGGACGTGCAGCATATTTCACGGTTTCAGGCTTATTGATTAAAAGACGCCCTTTTTGCAACGCTGACGCTGAACTCATCGTCTTGCCTCTGTCGCCATTTGCAGCGCCAATCCACCAAGAACTGTGCCCATCACCCAACGCTGCGCCACCGCAAATCTCGGTCGTTGCGTAAAAAAAGCGGCTATAGTCGCGGCAGAAATGGCGATCAGCGCATTAACGATCACGCTAATCATGATCTGCGTCACCCCAAGTATAAGGGCCTGACCGAGTACACTGCCATTGACCGGATGGATGAACTGCGGAAGCAGCGATAAATACATGACGGCAATTTTTGGATTAAGCACGCTAGTAAAAAATCCCATTCTGAACAGCTTGCGCGCAGGGTCTGGAGTCGGATTGTATCATATGCAAAGGGAACAGCCATCAAAAGCGCAGTGATGCCGAATGCAGCGCAAAGCATGTAAAAGACAAAGCCGAGGGCAACCCCACCCAATGAAATTAGCCCGGCTCTTCGACCCTGACAGATCGAACGGGAGATAAGATAGACCATATTTGGTCCAGGCGTCAGTACCATCCCCAAAGAAATCGCCCCAAAAGCCACCAGACTGGTCCATTCAGGCATCAGCGCCTCCTTAAGTTGGAAAACCATCGCACATAAGTAGATCGAACATGCGGTATGCTTCGAGCGTTAACAATTATATCGCACGGTCGCCAGCCGTGACCAATGCTGGGCTTGACATAAGAAGCGGTTATATAGCGCGACTGCAAAACGGCTTTTACCGATCCAGCGCCTGACCGGCGATAAGCTCCTTGCAGCACCATTTTATTCAACTTGCCTATGAGGATTTTCGGCACCCGATAAATCATGTGATTGACCGATAATCATGCGTTTCATATCCGAAAACTATTTGACACCCAAACTGAATACATCATATATTTTTGTCGCTAATCAGCCAATATCCCCTCCCAGCCGCTTTCCCGGCGCTTTTGAACGATATCGAAAAATGAAGCGCTCTAAGCAGAATGAAATTATTCGTTTAGATAATTCCCAAGACATATTGGTTGAGCATTTAAGCCGTATCGCAGATGGTGATATCGCTGCTATGCGTCATTTATATCTGGCTACAGCGCCCCGGCTGAACGCAATAGCCATCCATTTTTTAAAGAACCCGCAGGAAGCATCAGACATAGTCCACGATGTATATATCACGGTTTGGCAAAAAGCCGCTCAGTATCAGCCTGCGCGTGCGCATCCGATGGCGTGGCTGACAGTTATAACGCGCAACAGATGTCTGGATCGCCTTCGTCACAGCAAGCGTCTTGCTAGCGAAGCCACAAATGCGATGGATCAACTACCGGATTTTACGCCGTTAGCGCATGAACAAATCGAAGAGACGGAACTTGGTCGCCGACTGATGCATTGCCTTAGCCAGCTAAATGACGATCAGCGTCACGCAATCACTCACACCTTTTACAGCGGTATGACTTATGAATCGCTTGCGCAAACAATCGGGGTTCCGCTGGGAACCGTTAAAAGCCGCATTCGAAGGGGGCTTCGCGCGTTGCGTGCCTGCATTGAATCATGACGAGCGATGAGAAAAAGATATTCGAACAAATCGAACAACATTTCGGCCTTATTCCGCCGCAAGACGATGGCGATCCGGATTGTCCGAATGAAGAAATGCTCGATTTGGCGGTGCGGCTGGAGCCGCTTTATGCTGCTCTGCCGGTCGGCAGGCTACCTGGTGATCTGTGGGACCGCATTGGAGGGTCATTGAAGCGCCCGAAAAGCGTAGCAACGACAGGCACGGAAAGATTCGTATACCGCAGATGGCAGATTGCAACTGCTGCAATGTCCGCCCTTGCCGCGTCGCTGCTCCTTGTCCTTATAGTAAATGACAAACCGCGCTTCCCCGTTCCGCCGCCGGAGCAACCCCGCGATATTGTTATCGCGCAGGCGCCGCTAACAGCGTTGATGACTGGATCGGCCGGGACTCAGTCTCGAGCAGCGTTTGTCCTGGCCACGACCGCGAACGGCAGATTTATTCGCAGCAATCCTGCAACCGCTCGCGAATTACCAAATCATACTTACCACTTGTGGATTTCCAACGGCACGAATTATACCTATGTCGGCGTTGTAAGTCCGGTCATATCGCATTCAATTCCGGTTCGGCACGATGTGCAGATGTTGCTTAGGCAAGGCAATAATTTGGTTATCGACACCAACCGCGGAACTGAACCACTTCCTCAACCCGTTGATGTCGTGGCTCGAGGCAAATTGCTTCCGATCGAGGAAGGTTGAATACAATTTGCCATTCACGGCAAATTCAAGTCGTGATTACGACCTTGCCAAAGCACCTTGTTCCTCAGCATCAAAAGCCTCGTGAACCTGACCAAAAGTATAAATTTGGCTTGCGAAAGGGCGGATGCGGTGTTCTCTAGAAAATAGGTCATTCTGTCGAACCGCGAAACCGTGTCGACACTATGGACGCAACGATTGTTCTGCACGACTGATGCGATATCGAAATTTGTCGTCAAGCCGCCAACAGCGTCGACAACCGCAAGGGTTCCTTCGAAACCTGCAGACCGACATGATCGCAGCCATCCATTTTTCAGACCCATGTCGAGAACCAGTTTTGAGTTTTGCACCCGGGCAGTCGGTCATCACTATCACCTCCTGATCCTGATCAGGGTTTCCGGGGAGTTGATCAGGTCGAGCACTCCAAGCTCACGGGCAAATACAAGCTTTTCGGTGAGACCGGACATAATGATCGTTTTCGAAGACATCGCGAGAGCGAATAGAGCCGAGAGCAGCTACCGCCCGTAGTTTCAACCACCACTAACTTGTCTTCACCGGCCATCCCGAGTTCACCAGTGGCGTGCCATGCTGTAAACACCGCGCCCGGTAGCGTACACGCCTCCAGGATTCTCTTTTATCCAAGCAATTTAAACTGTTCGGTCTGGTTTGGTTGCAGAAGTTTAAGGGTTTGTAGCTGTCCTGGAAACAGGCGATATTCGACCGATGGTGTATCATTGTCCAATCGGTTCTTCATTATTTCAGCTACGGCATCGGCCATCTGCTCGATGGGCTGACAAATGGAAATTATCCGGTGGCTCGCCCAGCGGGAAGCTTCAACCGCGTCAAACCCGGCAACCGTTATCGATGTAGACTTGGTGGACAGCGCCAGCGCATCATGCGCGCCGATCGCCATTAAGTCGTTCGCTGCGATAAGCGCCGTGAAGTTTGTAATATTCCGAGCACCCCAATATTCAATGGCGTCCACACCGTGGGAATAGGCGAAATCGCCCTCGAAAGTCGCAGCGACTCGCGCGCCTGCTTCATCCAGCACCGTTTTGACGCCACGCATTCGCTCTTCGGCAACGTACGAATCGCGTGCATGAATCAACGCAAAGTCCCTGTGCCCCATTTCGAGCAAATGCGTTGCGACCATGCGGCCAGCAGCTACGTGATCACAGCTCACCGACGAACATATCTGCGTGCCCGGTCGGTTGTAGAATATGACTGGAACTTCTGCCTGACCGAGTGCCGCCAAATCGGAAGATGGTATCGGTGCCGCTGCGATGACGCCATCGAGTTGATATGAAAGGATGTTGTCGACAACCCTCGCAATTTCATCGCTATGCTCGATTATGAACAGCATCACGCGTACATGCTGCGCGGAAAAAGAACGCGAAAGCGCAAGCAAGACCTCAGGATGGTCTCGGTTCGTTTCTCCAAACATGATCAGGCCGACGACATTGGACCGGCCTTTGGCGATTGCCCGAGCCATTACATTTGGACGGTAACCCAACCTGCGCGCGGCTGCGAGAATGAGCGCCTTTTTCTTGGGCGCAACACTTGCACCGGGCGTAAACGCGCGCGATACCGCTGAGGCCGAAACCCCTACTGCTTTTGCGACGTCGTGCGAATTCACTCGCATCCGGGAAGGGCGTTGCCGCTTTGCGGCATCGGATTCGTGGCCCTTCGATGCTGTCTTCCGTTTCATTTGGAGTGCGACCTGTTTGATTTGGCACAAGATGTGACGTCGCATTGATGAAAGTGATGCATTCGAAACTCTTAATGCGGAACTTGTTTATATGCAACGTTGCTCAAAGCTGCGGAAATCTGCCGAAGTTCGAAGGTCCGTGGCGTTGCAAAGCCTTGCAATTCTTCGCGCGCTCATGGATAAAAGAGATCGATCATGGTAATGCTGAAAGATATGGCGATATGACAGGTTTTCAGGCTGAAAAGGATTTGGTGCGCCGGTATCATGACGAGATCGCCCACGCCAATGCGGATACAATCTCGGAAGTGCTCGCTCGCTATGTGTCGCCCGATTGGCACTGGCGCGGAATGCACCCTTTCAACGACCTGTATGGACCGGAAGCAGTTGCAGCGCAATTTTGGGTACCTCTGATGACTGCACTGCATCGAATCCAGCGGCGCCCCGACATCTTCATCGCCGGCCGTAATGAAATGGATGGGTTCGAGGGTATCTGGGTTGTTCAGATGGGCCATTTGATGGCACTGTTTGACAAGCCATGGCTGGGCATAAGGCCGACCTCGAAAATTATCATGCTGCGGTTCGTCGAATTCAATCATGTCGTCGATGGCCGCATCGTCGAGACCGCAATGTTTTTCGATATTTTGCACCTCATGATGCAGGCGGGGCAAAACCCGATGCCTCCAGCGACCGGCGCTCATCTGGTTCAGCCGGGCCCGATGACGCACGACGGCCTTTATTACGGGCCCACCGATCCCGCCATGGGAACGGCAACGCTCGCCGCAATCAATGCAATGCTGAATAACCCATCCAGTCAGGTGGATGGAATTGATGAGTCGGCACGTCTCCAGCGCGCGTGGCACGACGATATGATCTGGTGGGGGCCCGCGGGTATCGGGGCAACCTATACCATCGACCGGTACATCGAGCAGCATTGCGTTCCCTTCGATGAGGCGCTTACCGAAGGTTACCGATTTAACGGTCACCTTTGCCGTCTGGCGGAGGGTAATTTCGGAGGCTTTTTTGGCTGGGCAAACCTGACGCTAAAAAACTCTGGAAATTATCTCGGCATGACCGCCGGACCCGGGCCTGCCGACATGCGCGTCGTTGATATGTACCGGCATCACAACGGCAAGCTCGCCGAAAACTGGATATTTATCGACATCCTGCATTTTCTGAACATGCAGGGGCTGGATGTCCTTGGCCGAACGGCGAAGCTGAACGGTCTGGGGGTCTGAAGCGGAGATGGAACGCCGCTTCCATTTCCCTAGAAGCTTTGGCCAAACCTGATGCCGAAGGTTCGCGGCTGTGCATAAAGCCGATATATTTCGCCTACCGGATCGCGTGTCGTCGGCCCGCAATAATTGATGTTGCAGCGTGCGGCCCGCGACAATTGCGCTCGCGAGTCCGTAATATTACGCACGAACAGTTCGAATTTCATCGACCCTTTTTGAAAACCGGTCGTCAGATCCAGCATGAAGTACGATGGCAGCAATCCTGTTTTTACAATGTCCGCGGTCGTTATCACCGGCGTACGTTTGCCAACATAGACACCTGCGGCCTGAACATGCGCGGTGCCATCGGCCATTGGCCATTCATATCGGGTGACGACATTGCCCTTGAACTTTGGCGTCAGCGGCAGTTTTTGTCTTGCCGGTGCAGTCGTCACTCCAAACAGAATAAATGGTTCGCGCAGTTTGGCGTCGACGTAGGTACCGGAGGCGTTGATAGAAAAACCGTCACCCGAACGCCAGCCCACATCGGCTTCGATGCCTTTGGTACGCGCACTGCCGACGTTCCCGACCAGGACAACGCCTGATCCGCCCGGAGGCTGATAGGCGACCTGGACATTCTTCCAGTTTTGAAGGAACCCGACAAGGTTCAAGGTCAGTCGCCGGTCTACCAGGGTATTTTTGGTGCCGATTTCGTAATTGTAGAGCGTATCGGCATCAAACGGTTCGGCATTGCCCGCACGGTTGATCCCGCCGGGCCGAAACCCGGAGGATGCTGTGAACCATAAAAGATTGTCGTCGGTAATTTTGTAAGTTGCGTTTGCCCGCCACGTTACGCCATCGCCTTTGGATCGTTTCGGCGAAATACTGCCGTCGGCATTGAGGACGCCCAGATTGGTGCACGGACTCCCGGGGACTACAGCCTCGCCGACACCAAAAGGCCCGCCTCCTGCCGCGCGCCCCAGACACTGGCGCACGCCCGTGCCGAAATACGTGGTGTTGACACCATAATATCCAACCAGATCATTGTTGAATTTATACGCCCTGATGCCGCCAGTCGCAGTCAGCCTGTCCGTTATGTCGAAGTCTACCTGCCCGAAAGCCGCATAGTCACGGTCCCGGCGATTCTGCAAAGTCAACCATACTGTCCCGGGTCGGCCGGGCACTGATAATCTGTCGGCGAATCCCGGTGTGATATATTCGTTGGTCTCGTTCTGGAACTGGTGCTGATAGAATAGTCCGGCAATACCGCGAATTCGCCGGTCTGCGGGCGTGGCGATCCTCAATTCCTGGCTGACCTTTTCCAACTTGGATCGGTTCCGCGCAATTTGCGACGGATCGATCAGTTGCCCTACATTGTTGACGACGCCAGCCCCTGAGCCAGCCACGAGATCGTAGAAAAAGCCATAGTCAGAATAGTCGTTCTGGTCGGTCCGCGTCCGCGTCATGTAATAACCCGCATAGGTTACTTCGAGATCCGAAATTTCGCCGGTAATCGTTGCCCCTGCTTGAATGAAACTATCTTTGCCAAATTCAGGATAGAAGGATGACACCTTCAATTCACCGACCTTATCGTCGTTCGACCGGAAATTTCCGTCCCATTGGGTTTCCTGAAATGTCAGGCTGGGCGTGACTGTCCAACTGTCATCGAGGTCGATCCCCAGCTGTGCCCGCAGGCCGTAGACATCGCTGGTATTGAAATTTTTCTCAACCAGCGCGCTGTTTTCCTGCGTTATTCCGGAACTGCGGAACGTGCGTTCGCGAAACACGTTGTCGATGAAGCCCGGCGTGCGATTGTACCACCCAGCCACCCGCAGCGCGATGCGGTCCTGCGCTAATGGATAGTTTACATAAGCTTTAACCTGACCGCCAAAGCCGCCGCCAAGTACGTGGCTGAGCTCAAGATCGTACGATGCGCTAAAATTAACCGGGTCCGGCTTGTTTGTGATAATTCTGATCGTTCCGGCAAGACTGGAAGCGCCAAACAAGGTGCCCTGCGGTCCGGCAAGCGACTCGATGCGCGCGATATCGTAAACCTGCAGATCCACGGTGCCCTGAATCGACGTGATAGGCTGCTCGTCCAGATATGTACCGACCGTCGGCAGCGAACCTGAAACAACCAGCCCGCCATCGGTTGCAACCCCGCGAAAAATGACCGAAGCATTTCCTGGTGCCCCGACGGAGCCAACGGTGAAATTGGCGCTTGGCAAAAATTGCATATAATCGGCAAAATTACGCACCTGAAGTTCATCGAGCTTTTCGGTATTCAAAACCTGCATGCTGATGGGGACGCTCTGCACACTTTCCGACCGCTTTTGTGCTGTCACGACGATTTCACCATCGTCGATGCCATTTTCAGGAGCCGACTGTGCGAGCGCACTCGCCGGAGCCACCAGATAAGAGGTGGAAAGCAAAACAGCGGCAAAGGATTTCATGGATAAACGCGCAGAAGGCATTGCACACCCTTTCAATAAAACGCATGGGCAAGCAATGACGGTCCCCTCACCCTGTCATCAAACTGACGCAAATTGCATTGGCAGTCAACAATTTTATTGCAAGGCTATGCAAGCCTTATTTCGCACAGCCCAGCGCAGTTTGCAGGGGAGCGAGCCACGGTTCGAAATGCCGCCAGTGATGCAATGCCTCGTCATTGATTGGACGTCGAACCTGTTCGGAGCTCGCTGTTCTTACAGCGCGGTCGGTTTTATGCGGGGTGAGGCAGGCGTCCTCGAAGCGAAGTTGCGAGTGATCCAGCAGCCTTCGAATCTCACGCTCGGGGTTGCCAATCAGGCTTTCATGCGAGACGCGTAATATCCGGCCTGGGAGGACCGCGTCGAAATGGGCCATCAATCTTGCATAATCATTCCAATATCGTCCGAGATCGGCGAGGTCGTAGGTAAATCCCTGTCCGCGTGAAAAATGCTGTTTAAAACAGGAAAAGCCGGTTGCCATCGGATCGCGGCGGGCGTCGATAATGGTCGCCTTGGGCAAGATTAAATGGATAAGACCGATATGCTGAAAATTGTTGGGCATCTTGTCGACAAAACGCGGCCTGGCTGTCTTGCGCTGGATCCGTGTGCCATCGAGATATCGCTGGCCGAGCATCCGGCGTTCGTTGTCCGATAGCGCCAGCAAGCGTGGCAGATACCCCGCCGGGTCGTCCGGATCGCTTTCCCGTCCCCCCAGATCGGCGGCGATTGTACCAATATCGGGCAACTCCATCGTGCCTTCAACGTCGCCATGCGATGCCAGAATTTGTTCGATCAGTGTGGAGCCGGATCGTGGCAGGCCAACGATGAAAATCGGGTCGTCTGCCGGATATCCGCCCGCCATCCGCTCGGCAAAAACGGTTTTCGTCAGCAAATTGCAGCTATGGTCGACATGCGCGGTAGTGCGGTCCGCATTATAAGGCAGTTCACTTCGGCGCAGCCGGTTTCCTTCGGCATAATGCACAAAGGCCGTCTCCCATTCTCCGGCATCCTCAAATGCTTTGCCTAGCGCAAAATGCAGATGGTATCTGTCGCTCGGCGACGTCGCCGTGTCGAGCGCGACGGCCATAGCGGCCCGGTCATTGGCATCCAGCACCACCGTTTTGAGATTGGCAAGGCTCCAATATGCATCGCCGAACGCAGGAGCGAGAGTGATCGCCTTGCGATAGGCCGCAACGCTTTCGGTTTGCCGACCGACCGTTTTTAGCACATGACCGATACTGACCCACAAACGTGGCTGGTCGGGAAAAAGGGCCAGGACTTTCTGGTAAAGTGCAACTGCCTCTTCATAGCCGCCGGTTCGCACCAGTACACCCGCCTTCAATGCCAGATGCCCGAAATCTTCGGGCTGCGCCGCGATGAGCCTGTCGGCTTGCGCACAGGTGGCCTCAAACTTGCTTTGCCGCTGAAGTATGGTGACGTAATTTGCCCGCGCCGCGTGGAAATCGGGGGCTAGCTCAAGTGCCCGACCAAGCAGCTTTTCCGCGTCGCGATAGCGCCCAAGTCGCGCTGCCACCTCCGCCATCATGCGGATCGCGGCGACATCGACAGGATCCTCGCGAAGCCGCGCTCGCAGCCCCCGTTCGGCGATATCCAGCCGGCCCTGCTGCAACGCTAGAGCCAAAGCGACCATCGCCGAATCTTTTTGAGCGGCATCAAGCCGGGCAGCAAGATCTACCCGCATATGTGTCAATCGCGGTAAGCCATTGCGAGCACCGCCACTTCGTCGAAGACCGTCCATTCTTCGACAATCAACGGCCCGGTAAGCCGCAAGTGCGAGCTACCCATCATGCAAACCTGCCTGCCCTCCGGCCATCGGTCGCCGAGCAAACCGCCCCGCCGGCTCGATCCGGTTAATGTCCATCGTACTGCAACGATAACACCGTCAGCTTCTTCTGACCAGCAGACATGACCGACGTCGATGCGCCCGTCAGGAATGCTGGCGAGCAACTGCACAATCAAGGTAGAAAGCGCTGACAAGCCCTCGACCGTCCGACCTCCGCCGCTATATGCGACAACATCGGAGGCATAATATTGGGCAAGCCTGTCGAGCCTGCGGTCGTTCCATATGCTGTCGAACATCGATTGCGCCCAGGCCTCGGCCGAGCCTTGAACCCAGTCCGCGGCCAACGGGTCCTTTCCAGGCACCTCAAGCAACGGCTCGCCGGTAGCGCGATCCGCCACGGCGCGGGCGGCATCGTCCAGATCGAAACCCAGATCCCGAACGCAAGCGCCGTTGTCACGCACCAGCCATTCGGTATGGATCAAATTATCCTTGCTGATACAATCCGCCGCGAATCGGTTGCTGTAGACCTTGCCAGTGGCCGGTCCGTAAACAGTAGCAACGCGGTTGATCCCGCCGCCAAAACCCAAATGTGCGGTGTAAAAACCTGCAGCCTCGTCGCCGCTCCAAGCAACATTCAGATGGTTGGTGTCGCCATCAGGAACCGCCGCAATTCCGGCAATCGTCGATTGCACGACTGCTTCTGCAGAGCGGACGATTCCGTAACCCGAATAGACAATGCACTCGGGATCGTACGTATTTCGGATATAACCGATTGCCCTGTCGGTCCAGATTTCGTCGGTGATCCGCACAATATAATCGACGATATCGGTAAAGCGGGGTTCGAAACCTTTCATCGGCTGGGTTCGCGCGGCGGCAGTCGCCGCATCCTTTTCTGAACCGCGAATGCAACGCACCGACGGCCGCGCTGGTAAGGTGAACGGGAGTTTGCCGATAAAAATGGTCATGTCCTGCCTATTGAATGATAATGAAAAGGAAATTCATAATATTGCTGCTAAGTAGCCGGCGATGCGACCCTTGTTTGGGTCGGTTTGCCAAGCGTTTCGGGCAAGAAGAACCACAATGCCGCGCCTGCAGCGTACACCACTGCTGCAAGGCTCATCGCGGTCGCCAGACCAAGCCCGGCGCTTGCCCACGCCGCAAACAACGGCGAGCCTAAAGCAAGTATATGACCGGCGTGGAAAAGTGCGGCTCCGTGCGGTCGCAGGCGTGGCGGGAACATTTCCGCAAACCACGGCCCCCACGCCGTGGTGCAGGTCAGCCCGAATCCGAAAACGACGCCCGAAACTGCCAGACCCAAATAGCCCGCATCGACATGCAGGAAGGTCAGCACAGCGGCGCCGCATACAAGATATCCGACCAACGGAATACGGCGGCCCCAGCGGTCGGACAGCCACGCCCAGAAAAAGCTGCCGACCAACGATCCGGCGCTAACCAACGCGACAATATTGCCCATCGGCTGCGCCGCCATGCCTTGTTCATTACGCAGATAGAGCGTCAGAAATCCCTGGAACAGCTGGTAAGCGTTGAAATCAAGCCCCGATAGCGCAATGCAGCCAATAGTCAGCCACCGCCAGCGTGTTCCCAGCATTTCGCGCCAGCTACCGGCAGGTTCACTATCGGTTTCCTCGGTCTCATCATAAGCGCGATAATCGCGATCGCGGGGAACAACGATCAGCAATATAAACGCAATCGGCAGCGGCAACGCGCCAATCCACAACAACCAGTGCCAGTTCGCGTCGCCGAGCCAGCCGCCAAGCAAGCCGACGAACATGTTGGCTGCCGGATACATGGCTGAATTCAGGGCAATTAGCTTCCCGCGAACGCCCGGAGGAAAAAGCGCAACCACCAATCCGGTTGCAACCACATAATAGCCGCCGAGGGCAGCGGTCAGCAATGCCCGTGCCGGCACCCAAATGGCAAAGGCGCTGTAGCTTGCAAGTATGGCCGCTGACAAACCGATGGCTGCGGCCACTGCAAAAGCCGACCAGCGCCGTCCGGCCCAGGCAATGAATCCGGCCCAGAATATTGCTCCGACGGTAATCCCGATATTGCCTGCGCTTGAAACAATCGCCGTTTGCTGAACAGTAAAGCCGAGTTCAGACACAACATAGGGTCGTACATAATCGGAAACCACGAAGTTATAACAATAAAGCGTGTAGCCGATGAGAGCGACAAGATAAACGGCCACGCGTCGGCCCAACGGTATTTCGCTGGCATGTCGGATGACGCGGGCGGTGGGCTCACTCATTGTGCGTAAGGGTCGAGCCGGTTGAACATGCAATGAAACATAAACCGC
>CALRMO020000048.1:0-15934 GCA_943369235.1 Sphingomonas paucimobilis | reverse complement strand
ACGCCATCAAAAACGGATGCGCGATGTGTACATCGACGAACAGGTTCGCCGTCGCCAAGATAATACAGCCAATCAGGATCGACTTGGTTGCCGCAGCGCCGACGTAGGAAATCACCATTTCGAGCGGCGACATCGGCGCGGAGAGCATTTCGTAGATCGTGCCAGTCCATTTCGGCAGATAGATGCCGAATGACGCGTTGTTGATGCTTTCGGTAAACATCGTCAGCATCATCAGGCCTGGCACAATGAAAGCGCCATAGGCGATTCCGTCGATCTCGGTCATGCGGCTGCCAATGGCCGAGCCGAACACGACGAAATACAGGCACGTCATCACCACGGGCAGCATCAGGCTGGTCCACACCGTTCGTCCAAAACGGGCCATTTCGAAGCAGTAAAGCGACCACATGCCGCGCGGGTTGCCGATCATGCCGCTTCCTCCTTGCGATGGACAAGCCCGACAAAAATATCCTCGAGCGAGCTTTGCCTCGTGTGCAAATCCTTGAAATGCAGCCCGATATTACTCATCCGCCGCAGCAACGAGGGCACGCCCGTCGTCTCGGCTTGCGTGTCGAATTCGTACACAAGCTCATGGCCCTGAGCCTCCAGCTTGAGCGCCCATTCGGACAAATCATCGGGTATCGCCTGCAGCGGCTCTGAAAGATTGAGCGTCAGCGTCTTGCGGCCAAGGCTCTTCATCAGAACCGATTTCTCCTCGACAATCACCAGCCGCCCTTCGCTGATCACGCCGACCCGGTCAGCCATGTCCTCGGCCTCCTCGATGTAATGCGTGGTGAGAACGATGGTGACCCCACGGTCGCGCAAACGGCGGACCATTGCCCACATGTCGCGGCGAAGCTCGACATCGACGCCTGCGGTTGGCTCATCGAGAAACAGCAATTCGGGCTCATGGCTCAATGCCTTTGCGATCATCACGCGGCGCTTCATGCCGCCTGATAGTTCGGCAATGGTCGAGTCCTTCTTGTCCCACAGCGACAGGTCGCGCAGCAATTGCTCGATAAACACAGCGTCCGGCTTTTTGCCGAATAGCCCTCGGCTGAACTTTACGGTCGTGATAACTTTCTCGAAAGCGTCGGTGTCCAATTCCTGCGGAACGAGTCCGATCATTTGACGCACCGGACGAAAGTCGCGTACGATGTCGTACCCGGCCACGCGGATACTGCCGGTGCCGGCTTTGACAATGCCGCAAATCATGCTGATCAACGTCGTTTTGCCAGCGCCGTTCGGACCAAGCAGCGCAAAGATTTCGCCCTTGTCGATGGTGAGGTCGATATCGGACAACGCCCGGTGGCCGCCCGCATAGGTCTTGGAAAGTCCGGATATTTCGAGAATCGGGTTCATGATCGCGTTGTAAGCCGCTTTGCCGACAAGAAGAAGGCTTGACCGCCCACTATCCTTCGGCTTTGAGGGCGCTGCACGCGGATGTGGCGGAATGGTAGACGCTACAGACTTAAAAGCCCTTTATTTTCAATAAATAACGTCGAAAATCTTTGAAAATCAGCCACATTCTGCTATTCTAGCCTCGTAAGGCCTCTTACACAGTTCTTACACAAATTGCACAGTTTTTCACATGCAGAGGCAACGATGGCAGCGCATCACGAACTCATGGGAGGCAAGCTCCACGTCTACAAACGTGACAACAGCAATTACTGGCAGTGCTCGACCTTCCTCGGTGGCAAGAACCACCGCGTCAGCACGAAAGAAGACAGCCTCGCGCAAGCCAAGGATTTCGCCGAGGATTGGTATTTAGAGCTAAAGGGAAAATTCAAACGCGGCGAGGTGAAGGCAGGTAAGACCTTCAAAACCGCCGCTGCCAAATTCATCGACGAGTTCGAGGTCATCACGCAGGGGCAACGCAGCCCCATCTATGTGGCGCACCACCGTCGCCGACTCGAAAACTATCTCATCCCGTTTTTCGGGAGCAAGGCGCTGGCCGAGATTACCGCTGGCCTCGCCCAAGATTATCGTATGCACCGCATGAAGAACGGCTGGCGCGGCAAGCCGCCCGCGCGCAGCACGCTCCATCAGGAAATCGTGTGCCTGCGTCAGGTGCTGAAATACGGGCAACGACACGGCTGGATTGAGTCGGTGCCGAACCTGACACCGCCCTACAAAACATCTGGCAAAATCACCCATCGGGCTTGGTTCTCGCCCGAAGAATATAAACGCTTCTATCAGGCAACGCGGGAACGCGCGAAGAATCCGCTCAAGGAGCGGTGGCGCACCGCGTCGGAAAACCTGCACGACTATGTCCTGTTCATGGTGAACACCGGCGTTCGACCTGACGAAGCCTTGCGCCTCGAATACCGCGATGTCGAAGTCGTCGCTGACGATGCGACGGGTGAAACCATCCTTGAGATCGAGGTGCGCGGCAAGCGCGGTATCGGCTACTGCAAAAGTATGCCTGGCGCAGTTCATCCTTTTCAACGCCTCCAAGAGCGCAACAGCGGCAAGCCGACAGATCGGCTGTTCCCTAAATTTCAGAAACAGCTTTTCAACGCTATCCTCAACGAACTTGAGATGAAGAAGGATCGCGAAGGGAACCAGCGCACTGCCTACAGCCTTCGCCACACTTACATCTGCTTTCGCTTGATGGAGGGTGCTGACATTTATCAGATCGCTAAAAACTGCCGCACGAGTGTTGAAATGATCGAGAAGTATTACGCCTCGCATATCAAGAACACGCTCGATGCGGCGGCGATCAATGTCCGTAAGGAGAAGCCGAAAGCGCGCGCGGCAGCTAAAGCCACCAACCGCAAACCGACCGGCAAAGCGGGCCAAAGGCCCACATCTTCAACAGGGCGCAGCCCTTTACCCCCAAAAGGGCGCGGATCACGCTAACGCGAGATCAAATTTGACTTGTTTTCCTTGGCAGATTCAATCGAACCGCCTAATGTAGAAACTGGATACGCGGACGTGGCGAAATCGGTAGACGCAACGGACTTAGACCAATCTTGAGTGCTCACAGGGAAACCTGCGATGCAGAACTGCTCAAATTCGGGGAAACCTTTCAACTGGCAATCCCGAGCCAAGCCTTGGTGCGAAAGCGTCAAGGAAGGTGTAGAGACTAGACGGGCAGCACCTAACCCACGGTTCGCCGTGGCACGGTGAAGGGATAGTCCAGACCACAAACACTCGGGAAGCCGAGTGGCGGTGAAAACCGTAGCAGGTAAGAAAATCCGTCGGGCTATGCCCTTGGGGGTTCAAGTCCCCCCGTCCGCACCATCTCTCTTCCGATCAAGTCCCGAACGGGACGCAGGGGCAAATCAAGCCGGAACCGGCGACTGCCCTTCTCGCGAAGGCTCAGCCTGAACAGGCTGGGCCGTTGGCTTCACGCTCCCGAACGGGAGCGGCCATCGCCCTTAGTGCTGCCGGATTCACGACGCGCCGCTGGCGCTCTTTAGTCGTGAACCCGGCCAAGCGGGCTTGGGGAAAAAGGTGCGCCGAGCCTCAAGCACCCCCTTTGCCCGCGTCTTGCCATCGTTTCGTATTCTCAGCCGTGGCGATCTAGAGGATACGGGGCAAAGGCCCTCTTTTCTAACGAACTAAGCAAGCACACGCCGCAGCGCGTCCACCCGATTCTTGATGGCCTGTTCTTGTGTGCTGCGCAGGACGCCATTGGCGGCATTGAATGCTCGCTGTGCTGTCGCGCGATCACCGCGTGCAAGGGCGATTTCAGCGAGGGCGAGATCGACCATCGCACCAAAATTAGCCTGTCCGATCAGATCCGCGACCTTCTGCCTGTCAAGACCTTCCAGCAGAGCACCCGCTTGCGCGAACTGGCGATTGGCAATCAGGCATTCCGCCGCATAGTAGCGGATGGCATGGGTGAGCGGATAATCCGCGCCGAACGCTTGCCGTACCGATGACAGGGCATTTTGCGCGACTGTGACGCCACGACCGCGCTGCGGTGTCCGGCACAACGCCGACGCATAATCGATCTGACCAACGAGCGCTTGGTGGGATTGCGCGCCTGCCTGTGCAGACGCACCCTGCCAAACACGCTCCGCCTCGCGAGCGGCGTCATCATAGCGGCCAAGGGCTGCATAACTCTCAAACCGCGTCGAATGCAGCGCTAGCGTAAAGCGGTGATTGTCGCCGAACCGCGCCTGCATCGCCGCTAGTAATGGCGTGCTGCCGCGCAGAGCTTCATCGTGCCGTCCCAGCATGGACAGGCTGTTGAGCCAATGCTGGCGCGTGACCAGCGTGTCGGGATGTTCGGCACCGCGCACGCGAATAGATTGCCCGATAATGGCACGGGCGATTGGCTCTGCATCTTGTGCGCGGCCAAGACGCATCAGGGTCAGGGCGAGAGATGATTTCGCCTTGAGAAGCTGGGCGGGTGGCACGCCCGATCCAGCGACTTCGCCGATGGCAACAGCGCGGCGGAACGCGCGCTCGGCCAGATCAATATCAGCCATATAGCCAAAAGCGCCTTCGGCCTGTGCCAGCGCAAAACCGACCCTGCCGCTGTTGCCGCGCGCGCCAAGGCGCTGGCGCTCTTGCGCCAGCAGTCGTCCGGCTTCTTCGAGGCGGTCGGGCTGGCCAGAGGTCGCTTCCATATGGATGCGCCCCAGCCGTCCAATCACGGCGGCGTCGCTGTCCGCTTCCCCGGCTTGCGTGAACAACTGGCCAGCCCGCGCATATTCGGCGCGCGCCGTGTCAAAATCCGACCGTCCGTGGAAAGCCCGTGCCACCGCAAGGTGTAATCGCGCCGCGACTGCCGGTGAACCGGCAAAGCGCTGATCGATATTGCGGCTCGCGCGCTTGATGGCGTCGATCACGGTTTCATCGGGAGATGAACGTGCCGGATCAGGGCTGGCCAGCACATCTTCGGCAATGAAGCTGTAGCCGGTGTCGGCCAGTTCGCGCGCAGCGATGGCCTCATTGCGTTGCGTCCACGCATAGACGGCGAAGGCGGTGCTGGCGATCAGACCGAGCACGAGGCTGGCGGCAGCGGCGCGTATCCACGGGCGGCGAACACGCGTGCGCTCCGCTTGTTGTTGTTGTTCGACAACGAAAGCCGCGCGTTCCGCGTCCCGCGTAGCAGCCTGCCGCCGCTCATCAAGATGCCGGAGGCGCTGCGCCAGATCAGCGGCGCTGTCGAGCCTGCGCTCCGGCGCACCTTCGGCGGCCAGCCGGATATCCTCGCGCAGCAGCGGATCGGCAACATTATCTTCCCAGCCGGGAGCCAGCGTCTTGCCAAAATCACCCACCGCCAACTGATAAAGGATCAGGCCAAGCGCATAGATGTCGCTTTTGACGGTCGGCATGACATCGCCGGTTAGTTCCGGTGCGCGATAGGCTAATGTCCCCGAGCGCGGCTCATCCTTGCCAAGATCGGCATCAAGCGAGCCGGGATCGGTGATGTGAAAGCTGTCGAGCACGGTGTCATCGAGTAGCCGTCCGCTGCCAAAATCAGCCAGCTTAATCACCTCACCGTTTTCACCATCGGCAATGAGGATATTGGCAGGCTTCAAATCCTTGTGCAGCACACCAAGGCCATGAACGTCGGCAACAGCACGGCAGATGTCCGCCGCGATGGCCAAGCGCCGTTCGAGGGCAACGGACGCAAGCCCGCCCGCCTCATTCGCCCAGACAGTCAGATCATGACCGCCATAGGCGTATTCGAGGAAGTAAGGCGAGGCGTCGAAATTCCATTCCAGCAGTGCGGGCAGCGGAGCCGCCTTGCCCAGACCGGCGAACAGCACCCGAGACAGCGCCGCCTCACGTTTGAGCGCGCGCAGGCGATCAGGCGCGTCGGCGAACTTGAACACGCGGCGCTCGCCGGTCTTGGCGTGCCGCGCCAACCAGACATCCTGTGCGCCGGTATCCCCTAATGGCTGTTCCAACTTCCATTGCGCACGGCCCGGAACAGTGTCGCCCGCGTCGAAAGTGAAACGCGGAGCCAGCGGAGAGTCGATGCTGTCGATCTTGACCGAGCAGGTCAGCCGGTAGCCGACGCGCGGCACGGTTTCGATGATGTTGTCCTGCCGCTCGCCAAGCGCCTTGCGCAGTTTAGAGATGGCGGTCGGCAGCGAGCCTTCGACCACGGACACGCCCGGCCAGACTGCATCGAGAATTTCATCCTTGGTGACGACCTCGCCTGCGCGCAGCAGCAACTCATGCAGCACCTCAAGCGGCTTGCCTTCGAGCGCCACGACGTGGCCATCGACACGCAGCGCCCAGCTCGCCTCGTCGAACTCGGCTCCCGCGAATTTCCAAAGGCGCCTGCGCCGCCGTGATGAAGTGCTGCCGTGCATGTCGTTCCCCCTCCGTTACGGCTTTAGAAATTCTTGAGAACGCCATCAAGACTTTGATGGATCGCTTTTTCTAGGTTGGCCCCAACCGATCCATTCAGGGGGAAAAGCATATGGCCAAGAGAGCAAGCCGTCCGGCAATTTCAACGCTCACGATATTCAGCGCATTGCTCATGGTGAGTGCGTGCGGAAGCAAGCAGACGACTTACGTCCACACCCAGAAGCCGGAGTGGCGGCTCCAGTTCGTCTCCGATGACCATGTCAAATATCTCGGCAACCGGGGGGATCACGAGTGGGCTTACACCGCCGTGCGCGACTCCGCAGGGCGCATTCTCTCTTTTGAGATGACCCACCCCAACGTCGGCTCGATGGATTTCAGGCTCAACGAGACGACCGGGTGCTTCTCCAATCATCGTGAAGGCGTGTTCTGTCCGCAGTGATGGAAGACGCCAGAGTTCAACGACGGACATCCTTTTCGGAAGTGCCGTGGGTTACGCAGAGGGCGGGTTAATATGGCGACAGTTGGAAAAATCCGCAGCTTTGCGGAACTAGATATTTTCACAACGACAGGAACGGTGGTCGGTCAGCAGGGCCGCACGTCCACGCACCTGGCGGCGGAAATGACGACGCAGGGCGGCGGGGGCTATCTGCATCAGGGAAGCGGCTACATGGCCGCGCCGACGACCCGAACTTCCGTGTCGTCATCCTCGACGCACCATCAGCGCCTGTTCGCACAAAAGGACAATGGCGAGGAGTTCGACGTTGAATTCCCCGATGTCCGTTTCGGCATCCGCGAAGGGCATCGCGTATCTATCGTATGCGCCGGACCAAAAAGCACCGGGCGCGGCCATCCGATGGCCTTGGTCAATCACACCACTGGCAACCATCAGGTGTTCCCCGCGCGGGTAAACTGGATCTTGAGCAATAGGATCAAGCTCTACGCCATTGCTGCTGGCGCTGTTGTTGTCGTCCTCGCGTTCATCGCAAACGCTCTTACTGGACGCATCAGCGGGGGCATCATGCCGCTCGTGTTTCTTATCGGCGGCGGCGTGGTGGCATGGGAGGTGTTCCGCTGGCTGACCCTCTACCGGCAGGTGCGCCTCGAAGTCGAAAACGTCGCGCAATCGACCCTGCAAAAAGAGAAAGGACAGGCGCGTGCAAACTGACCAAATCAAGAGCCGCCTTGGCCGCCACATCGCCCTGATTCTTGCAGCCGCGTCCTTGACGGCCTGCGGTTCGGAATCCACCGCCGCCTCAAATGAGGCGCAGGGCAACTCGGCTATGAGCGCCGCCGCATCGGCGCAGCCTACGGCCTCGTCGCAAGCCCAAGCCGCGCCAGTGGCATTGCCGATCGAACAGGGCATCTATGTTGATGTCACGAATGGCGGCTGCGCGCGCACCGCTTTCGTCTTCTTCTACGACGGCGCGAATTACGGTGACGTGAGCCATGCAGAACCTGCTGGTGACTCATATTCCTCGGTCTATCGTATCGCCCGCGTCGGCTCTCCGCCTCGTGGCAGTGAGTTCTATGAAGATTATCGTGGCTACACGGCGGTCTGGAATACGGAGAATGCCGACGACGAAGACATGGAGAATCTGGACGATGAGAAGTGGATTCTCGGTGTCAAAGCGCTAGGGAATGGTCGGTTCATGACTATCCAAACCGGCATCGCCGGCGCGACGGGAAGGACCATGACCAGCGAAGCGACATATCAAAAATGCAGCTTCGCACAGTTGTCGCAACAGATGCAGGCGGCGATACGAGTCGAGCGACCACAACTGGCGGGAGCCTCCATCGCCGCAGGCGCTGCCGCGCCAGCACAAAACAGCGCCGCCGCCTTTCCCCCTATCGAGAAGGGCTATTACGCGATTGGCGTCTCCTGTGCGCAGGCCATCACGGGCGGCGGCGATCAACTCGCCTATCTGGACGAGCGGCGCTTCGCGTCTTTCGATGGCGGGCAGCAGGTGCAGGGCTTCGATGCCCTTGGCGGCAACCGCTACAGGATACGCGCAATGTCATTCGATGAGAATGACAGAGCCACGCGCGTGGACTCCGTGATCGCGGTGCAGGGCCGCACCAACTTCACCAACGTCGAATATGGCGACCGCTATACCCATTGCCCGATTGCGCAGGTTCCGCGCGCGATCCGGCAGGAATGGGGCGACCTGTCGCAGCGTTAGCGCCCATTGTCATGGTCAGGAGTCGACCACCGGCTTCACAAATTGCGACTTGATCGGCTTGCTTGCCAGCACCGCCGCTCGCGCGCTTTCGTCATCCCATAGGAGCCGCTCGACTTTGCCACGCAGGATCGTCTTTTCCCCGCGACGCAAAGCCTCGCCGGGTTTCAAAAGGATGATCGACCTTCCGGCCACCTCGTCTTTGGTGATTGTGCTGGCACGAACAAGCAGGTTGACCCAACCGTCTTTGCCGCGCTCGATAACCTCGGCTGCAACCAGACGCTCTCCGATGCGCAGCGCCTTGCCGCGCTTGCGCCGATCATAGATGCCTTCCGTCCAGCGGATGACATCTGCGGCTATAAAGTCCGTAGCGGGAACCCATTGATCCATCCGCTGCTACCCCGACTGGCTGTTCCTCTCTCTATTTGAACATGAAAGCCTGATAATTTGATTGCGATTTCCTATGCCGTCCCCGTGGCATGACATGCCACGGGCTGGGCTCTATCGCTGGCGCGGCCGAACCCGCGCATACATGCGTATGACGGTTTCGGCCCATGCGGGTGACGATCCCTGACGGGAGGGGAAAGAACGGGAAGGTTTATAAAAATGCTAAAACGCGCAGTTTTACTTAGCAAATTCGTGTAAACTTAAACTGGACATTGGTTTAACAATATGCCAGAATGCAAAGTATGGCTAAGGGTTTTGACAGCAAGATAAACCGTCTGCAACACGAGCTTCCCGAGGGACTCTTGGTGGATGCTGCATGGATGGAAGCGCATGGCTATTCATCTTCGCTGCGCAGCCAGTATGTGAAAGCAGGGTGGCTCGATCAGCCAGCACGGCGCGTCTATCGCCGAAACCGCCAGCCGCTCACTTGGCAGCAGGTGGTCATGTCCCTGCAAGGGGTGCTCGATTATCCGCTCATAGTCGGCGGACGCACAGGCCTAGAGCTACAGGGCTACGCCCATTATCTCTCACACGAAGTAAAAGAGGTTCACCTCTACGGCCCGATGCGCCCACCCACATGGGTAGGCGACCTGCCCCTCGGCACAAAATTTCACTGGCACAATAGCCAGCGGCTATTCCCCAATGACCCTGTTCCCGAGCGTGACGTGCACCGATTGGTGCCCGGCCTCACGGCTTCGTCCCTCCCCGCCAGCCACTTTGTTAGCCCCAATCAGTTCACCAGCCTGCCCTTGAGCGCCTCGACCAAAGAGCGCGCCATATTGGAAATGCTCGACGAGCTGCCCGACCGCGAGAGCTTCCATCAAGTCGATGCCCTGATGGAAGGATTAAGCGATCTCAGTCCGCGCAGACTGCAAACCTTGCTTGAGAATTGCGCCAGCGTGAAAGTGAAACGGCTGTTTCTGTTTTTTGCCGAGCGCCACCACCACGCATGGTTTGCCAAGCTCGACGCCTCGCGTGTCGATATAGGTGCAGGCAAGCGCGTGCTTGCGCGCGGCGGCAAACTTGATCCGCATTACCTGATAACCGTGCCGGGGGATCTTCATGGCCTTGCTTGAATCTTACAGCCGACAGGTTGCCTTGTTGATCCGCGCGCTGCCCTTTGTGGCGGAAGAAAAGGCCTTTGCCCTCAAAGGCGGCACCGCCATCAACCTCTTTGTGCGCGACCTGCCGCGCCTTTCGGTCGATATTGACCTGACCTATCTGCCCGTTGAAGATCGCCCCGCGTCACTGGCCGCAATCGACGCGGCCATGCTGCGCATCAAGGATAGGATCGAGCAAGGGATTCCCGGCGCGCGCGTTACGCCATCGCGCGTTCAAGGGGATAACATCGTCACCAAGCTCGTCGTGCGCGCCGATAATGTGCAGATCAAGATCGAGGTGACGCCCGTGCTGCGCGGGACGGCCTATGACCCCACCATGATGAGTGTGTCGCCTGCGGTTGAAGATGCCTATGGCTTCGCCGAAATTCAGGTTGTCTCGATTGCCGATCTCTATGCGGGTAAAATCGTTGCCGCAATGGATCGCCAGCACCCGCGCGACCTCTTTGATGTCCGCGATTTGTTGGCAAATGAAGGCGTCAGCGACGAGCTACGCCGCGCCTTCCTGATCTACGTTATCAGCCATCCGCGTCCACTGGCAGAAATTCTTGCGCCGACGCGCCAGCCGCTTGAGGCCGAATTCGAGCGCGGGTTTGCGGGCATGACCGCAACGCCCGTCAGTCTTGATGAACTCATTGCAGCCCGCGAGGCAATCATCGGCATCATGGTCGCCGACATGCCTGACGATCATCGCCATTTCCTCATTGGCTTCAAAAAAGGTGAACCCGACTGGACGCTGCTCGGTATCGCTGACGCCCAGCACCTTCCTGCCGTCAGATGGAAGCAGCACAATCTCGATCAGCTTGCAGCAGATCGACGCAAAGCCCTTGTGCAGGCATTGGAGCGCGTCCTGTTCCCCTGAGCATTAGGGTGCCGCAGTGAGTGGGGCGCGCGCAATTTGCTACCCGCGACGCGGGTATTTCAAACAGCGTGAGAACCAAGCCGATCATCGGCAGCCTGCCCGCGCGGCGGGCGGGCATCCTTACCCTCACCACCTGAAACGCACAGCAACGGCATGAATTTTTCTCGGTCGCCTTTGACTCCTTGAGAACAAGGGAAGGCACGTTTCAGTCCATTACGGCCTCTTATTGGGTCGCTTCTGGCACAGCCCCGCCAGTCGTCAATCGCCTGCGCTTCCGCGCCTCTCGCTTCGCTTTGGCTTGTGCAGCTTGCACCTTCGGGCGGGCTTCGCCCGGCGTTGACCACCGGCTTGATGGGCCGCGCCGACTTCTCCCCATGAGGCCGCAGATGGTCTGCGCACCTCCAATCTCAAGGAGAATTACAATGGCGAATGTCGATCAAAACTCACCCGCTTTCATGCTCTGGTGCGTGGAAGGTGACGGCAAGGATGCCCGCTGGACTCGCATCGGGGCCGCGTGGCTGCATCAGGATGGCAAGGGGTTCAACATGCGCTGTCATGCGATCCCGTTGCAGGGTCGTCTGGTTGCCCGAGCCTTCACCCCCAAAGCTGACCGCAATGCCAATCAGGGAGAGCTGGTATGAACGCGCCCCTTCACACAGCATCGCGCATCCGCGCACTGAACGATCTGTTTCGCACCTGCTTCATCGGTGGGCGGGTTCTGATTACCGAGGGCATCACTGCCCTCGGTCAGAACTTTACGAGCGGGTGCGTCGAAGCGGTGCAACGCTTTACCGATTTCAGCGCCGACAACGATCCATACGGCGAGCACGACTTTGGTTGCGTCACTGTTGATGGCCGCAAGGTGTTTTGGAAGATCGACTATTACGACCGGGATTGCCTCTATGGCTCCGAATGTCCTGCCGATCCCGCCCAGACCACCCGTGTCCTGACGATCATGCTCGCAAGTGAATATTAGGCCGTGCCACGCGCCGCCGGCGATATGCCGGCGGCGCTGCACTTCGCGCTTCGATTAGAAACGCGGGCCAGATGGTGGACGGGGGCGTTGCTGGAGGCGGGTCAGAGCCTGAGCCACGTTTTGCAGCGAAACGTGAATATCGGAGGTGACGAAGCGGGATTGCCCGCTGCGGCGCTGATCACTCAGAAGGCGACCGTAGAGAGCGCGGAGTTCCTGTTCGTTCATGCCGACAAGTTCAGCGGGGGTGATAAACAGCGACATGATTTTTCTCCCTGTCTGTAGCCGCGACCATCGCGGGCCTTCATGGCAGACAGGAAGCAGGGCGTTCGCCTTGGCCGCACTCGACGTAACGCAGTGGAGAAGCCACGAAGTGGCTTGCGGCCCAAAGGGCGAATCCCCTGCAAGGATGACCATGAAGAAGGCCCGTGTTGCGTCGGCGCAAAGGGAGGAAATGTGCTGTTGAATACAACCCGCATCAGAAATGCTTGAACAATCGGAGAAATGACGCTGAAAAGAGAGCCTGACTCGTGTGCGCAGGGAATTATTTGAATCGAATTATTCGTCTTTGGCTGTTGATCGCTTTCTGCCTTGCCTGGCCTGTTGCCAGCCACGCCCAAGATCGCGACCAGATCACCCGTGGGATCACTTACGCACTGACCGACAATGCGCTGATCGAGCGCGAACGCGCCCGTGCCGATGTGCCCGACGATTTTGCCGCCGACATGTTTGCCCTCAATCGTCAGCGACTTTCCGAGAACTACGCAGCAGCGGAACGGACAGGACAAGGCCGCGCTATACGTCAGGAGGCGGAGCGCCGAGCCAATCGCACTATTAGCGCGACGCTACGCACCGATTACTTGCGCAGCTTTCCCGACCCGCAGCGTGTGCGCGCCGACCTTGCGACCAGTTCCGGCGATGTTAATGACGCGGAGCTTGCAGGCCGTCAGGCTGGCCGCATGTCCATGCTGGCCAACTCGCTCAAAGGTTTGCAGGGTAACGCCGCCGAAAGCCGCTGGCCTGCCGACGTGACGCAGCGCATCCGCATCTACTGGCTACATTTTTACGACCTCCGCGACCGCATGAATCCGACGTTCACGGACACCTGCGCGCGCTGGCAGTTCTGGTGTAAAACACGAGGAGAAGTGTTTAATCGCGCGCGTGTCCTTTACGAGCACGACCTTGAACGCGCGCAGGAAACGACGGCGCTCTATTTCCCCGAGAGTTTCCGCGAACGCTTCGTTGACTCAACCGGCGTCGGCGGCAGCCGCGCCGGGCACAAGCAGTATCAGGCGCAACTCCGAGATGAACGCGAAGCCGCCGAGCGGGCGCACGAGATCAAAAAAGATGGCGTGAGCTTTCGCGCACTTATCCCGATCATCGGTTCGGTTGTGCTGGTACTGATCCTCATCAGCATGATGTTCACAAGGAACAGCAAGGGCGGCGGCAGGCCGCCGCTGTCCGACAACCACGGCTCGGCTGCATGGGGGCCAATGGATGAGAGAGCACGTCCGTTTGCCCCACTTACGGGTGTGTTTCTCGGCAAATACGCCTTTGCCAGTCACGATACGCCGCAAGTCAAAACGCCGCCGGTGTTCACCACGCCCGAAGCGCATACCCTCATCATGGCTCCGACGCGAACGGGGAAAGGCACGTCCGTCATCGTGCCGACGTTGCTGCGCTATATGGGCTCGATGCTGGTCATCGACCCCAAGGGTGAGAACGCCGCCGTTGCGGGTCGTCAACGCACCAGCCTTGGGCCGGTGCATGTCCTCAATCCGTGGGGTGTTCTCGCCGACGAGCTGGCAGCGCGGGGACTCACGCCCGCGCGCTACAACCCGCTCGACGTGATCCGGCGCGGCGATCCTGACGCGGCTAGCATCGCCCATACGATGGCCGAGAGTATTTGCGCCCGCTCCGGCGACGCGAAGAACGTCTATTGGGAGGGCAATGCCACGGCGATCCTGACCGCCGTATTTCTCTGGCTTGCCGACCGTGATGGCGAGGCGAAGACGCTGGCGCGCGTGCGCCAGATCGTCACGCTGCCGCTCGACCGGCTTGAGAAGGAGTATTTCATCCCGATGGCGGCGAGCACCGCTTATGGCGGCGCAATCGCCGAGAACATCGGGCCGTTCGTATCGTCCGGGGATTCCCGCGACATGCCTTCGATCCTGCGCACACTGGCCGAGGCCACGCGCTTCATCAGCGACGAGCGCCTGAAAGCCGCCACGGCGGAATCCGATTTTGACCTGCGCACATTCCCGCTGCGCACCCCCGGCGCATACCCTCACTCGGAAACGGTGTTTCTGGTCATTCCGCCCGACCGGATGAAGGCCCAAGGCACTTGGCTACGTCTGATGATCGCCGCCTTCACATACGCCTACCGCACGGCACAGCCGCGCTGGCAGACGCGCGGAATGATGCTGATCGACGAGTTGCCCGCGCTGGGCCGTATCGCCGACCTGCCGACCGACCTTGCCACCATGAGCGGCTACGGCCTCGACTACACGCTGATCGTGCAGGACATGGGGCAGCTCGAAGGCATTTATGGCGAACAGCAGACGCAGACCATCATGGCCAACTGCGCATGGAAATGGCTGTGCAACGTCCGCGACCTCAAGACCGCCAAGTATGTCTCCGACACCCTTGGCAATCGCACCATTGGCACCAAGACAATGAACGAGGGCACCAGCGGACAGGGCGAGGCCACCAGCGGCACGGCTTACGGGGAAATGGGCCGCCCTTTGCTCACCCCTGACGAGGTGATGCAGCTTGGCCGCGAGAAGGCCATCGTGCTGCCGCCTGTGGGGCGTCCGTTTCAGACATGGCGCGTGGACTACCGGAACATCCGCGACGAATTCCTGCTTTATCGCGAAACCACAATGCAGGTCTATTACGCGCAGCCGCTCGTCGTCGATCCCAACCCCTATGCGCAGACGGCGACGGACGAACAGGGCACAGCCGCCGAATAGTTCATGCGCGACATCAACAAAAACGAAAGAAAATTACCCTGAGTTAGTGTCATAATACACCCCCAAGGGCAGGTGTATATTGACGTACAAAAATATCTGGAATGAGAACGTAAGGGATAACTTGAGCGGCAACGACATGAGCGCGTTGTTCAACAGCCTGTTCAATCCAAATCCCCAAGAGGCGAACATAACCGCGACGGTCGATGATCGTGACCGCCTCCCAGATAATGCCCGCGAGCAGGCATTTCCGAAGTGCGTAGAGATCGCTGCCACTATCGCTTTGACATCACCGAGAACCCTGACCGTTGCAAAGCCAGTGTTCGCCGCGCGGGCCTAAACCGCTAGACGAAGTGCATGCCCGCGTATGCACCGCAGAGTTAAAGCGTTACGTCAGTTGTATCTGGCAACCCATTAGCAATTCACAGTTGAGCAAACTTATGTTATGCTAATAACAGGAGATGCAAGCCATGCGCGGTATTACCGCGCGTCTTGGCAAGGGGTTCTTCGACCCCGTTGCATCCCCGACCAAGGAGAGCCTTCGTGCCCTCCTGTGGAACCTCCAGAGCAGGGGAATTCCCTCCCCATGCACCCTGGATCGGGACAATACAAATCCGCGTATGCGGAAATGTTTTTGTCCCGCCAAAGGAGATTTCATTCTCCCTTGGAAACCCATGACCGCTGATTGCAGCGGCCACAACCAAAGAGCCTTCGTGCCCTTTGGAAACCAGACCGGGGATTGCGAACCCCGGCCCCCGGCAGGCATTTCGAGCCTGCAACCGACCAAGGCGGTGCCTTGGAACCCTTCATTACAGGAGGGCGGGTGGCAACAGGAAGTGACAAGCGGCAGCGAACAAGGCTGATTACCTTTCGCGTGACCGATGAAGAATATGCTCGGTATCAGGAACGGGCTTCACGCGCTGGCCTTGCCGTCGGCGCTTTTGCCCGTGCTGCCGGTCTTGACGGCGCTGGCCCACGTGCCCGCCGCCGCCGTCCCATAGAACACACCGCCCTTGCCCAGCTCATGGCGACCATGAACCGCGTCGGCAACAACCTCAACCAGATCGCCCGCAACACCAACCTTGGCCTCGACATTGACGTGCCCGGCT
>CALRMO020000047.1:0-16061 GCA_943369235.1 Sphingomonas paucimobilis | reverse complement strand
AACGACGGATTGATGGGAGTGTAAACCAGGTCCGACGCACGCGCCGGTTGAGCGCCTAACGCACAGAAAAATCCCGCTGCCAAAGCAGTTCCCGCAAATAAATTTCGATGCATTTTCGTTGCCTCGCAAAGATCATATGTGTGGCGCGTTTATGTGCGTCCTTGGTTCATCGACCCTTAGCAACCAGCGGAAATTCGAGCGTATCGACTCGTCATTTCTCGTGTTGATGCGGCAAATATGAACTCATTTTTTGGCGAGTCAACGAGCGTTAATAAAATGTTAGCGCGTGTAAAATTGGTTATGGTCATGGGAATAGCCGCGGCCACGTTCTGGAGATGCGCTAGCATTTTCTGTGTCGAATCAGTAAGCTATAACGTTCGAAATCGATTCAAAAAATCGTTGTCTTGTTATCTTAACGGCACCGAATTTTCACAAATTAGCCAGTTAATTATACCGGCAGACGGTGCATTTTGTGCGCCAAATCGAAGTGCCGATACTGCCATATTAGACGCAAATCCAGGGCGGAAGATTAATGGCGGAGACGGTGGGATTCGAACCCACGATAGAGTCACCCCTATACACACTTTCCAGGCGTGCGCCTTCGACCACTCGGCCACGTCTCCGCATATCCCTTTCGGGAAGCGACGCCCCTAGCGGCTTGATTGCGCTTTCGCAAGCGCAAGGGATTTGCAATAACCCAGCCCATGAAAAGATATTGGACCCTTACCGCCAGCGCCGCGATTTTTGCCGCGCTTCCACTTTCTGCTCAAGAGGCGAAGAAGGTGTCTCCAGCGCCCGGCGAAATCGTTGCCGCAGCGAAGGCTGACGATTGGGTAGCGATTCCGACGTCGGACCTGCTGGTGATGGACCTCGCGCCCGATGCCAAAGCCAAACCGCGCCGCGTGGTCATCCAGCTGATGCCAGCGCCGTTCAGTCAGGGCTGGGTCGGCAATATCCGCAAGCTGGCGGCGGCGCATTGGTGGGACGGGACGGCAGTGGTCAGGGTGCAGGACAATTATGTCACGCAGTGGGGCGATCCGACCGAGAAGAAAGCTTTGCCGGAGGGGTTGGCAAATATTGCCGAGACTGATTATGTTTTTCCAGGATCTCTTAATCGCCCGCGTGCGCTCGACAGGTTATTCCTTCCAAAAAACAACGTTTCGCACTGGACCAGTTTTCACCTGGGGTTCCCCGTTGCAGGCGAAGGGACGCCCGACAGCGAAAGTAACTGGCCCACCCACTGCTACGGCATGGTCGGCGTTGGCCGCAACCTGTCGCCCGATACCGGCACCGGCGCTGAATTGTACACCGTCATCGGCCATGCACCGCGCCATCTCGACCGCAATATCGCGCTCGTTGGGCGGGTGATCGAGGGGATGGAGCATCTCTCCAGCCTGCCGCGCGGCACCGCCGCACTTGGCTTTTACGAAAAGGAAGAGGAGCGCGTGCCAATCCTGTCGGTGCGGCTTGGCAATGAGGCGAAGGATGCGCCTGTGTTCGAATATCTGTCGACCGAAAGCAAAAGCTTTGCCGACTATGCCGACGCGCGCGCAAACCGGCGCGATCCGTTCTTCAACGTGCCAGCGGGTGGGGCCGACATCTGCAATATCCCGGTGCCGGTGCGGCGGACGGGAAGTGAGTGAACCCCTGTCTCCTTGCGGGAGAGGATACGAAGCCCTGCGAGCTTGCTCGCTAGGCGAAGTTGGTGAGGGGTTTCGACGTGGGAATACCCTCACCCAGCTACGACTAGGCAACAAGTTGCCAAGTCTCCACATCCCTCTCCCGCAAGGGGAGAGGGGGAGCTTGAATGACCGAAACCCACATAATCACCGCGACCCTGTGGTCTGGACCAGCGGCGATGTTCCGGCAAGTTGGCATTTTCTGACTATCGATGGCGACGTCGCCCAGGCCATTCATGCGCTCGCGCTGATGCGGAGGCTGGAGAGCGGGCGGCGGCGCGGTTGGGGTTCGATGAAGGTCGTGGCGATGATTGGGGATACGCGTTGGGAAACGTCGATCTTCCCTGACAAAAGCAGCGGCAGCTGGCTGTTGCCGGTCAAGGCCTCGGTGCGCAAGGCCGAGGGACTGGCTGCGGGCGATGCGGTTGAGGTTGGTATCACGCTATAGGTCGCTCCGAATTGGAGCGATGTCCCGCCAGAATCGACGCGTCTTTAAGGGAATTTTGACCACCCCCGTGCGACCTACACGGTCATGGGAAAAATCGTCCGCTTCGACACATTTCAACGCATCAAGGACGCAGCCGCGAGGGCAGAAGCCCGCCAGGCTGACCCGCTCGCGAAGCTCGACCGGCGCGTTGCCGACATGGACGCAGCCTATAAGCTTCGGCCCCAGCCCGCCCGCAAAGATATTTCGCGCAAGCCGCCGCGACGATACCGTCAGGCGTGGAATCCCTCGGGCACAACGATTTTCAATATTGCGATGCTCGCCTTCGTAGCGGTCTGGTTTGCGCCGGATATTGCCGAATTGCGCATACCGGCGTGGGGCCCGTCAGAAAGCACCTCGACCGACAGCGAGATCGCGAGCTTTGGCTTTTGCCACAGCGGCGGCGGCACGAACTGCGTCGTCGATGGCGACACGATCTGGTATCAGGGCACCAAAATCCGCATTGCCGATATCGACACGCCCGAGACTCATCCACCACGTTGTGATGAAAAGGCGCGGCTTGGGGCAGCGGCAACGCAGCGTTTGCAAGCCTTGCTGAACGCAGGCTCATTCTCGCTTGAAAGCATTGATCGCGATACCGACCGTTATGGCCGCCAGCTGCGCGTTCTAACGCGCGGCGGTGAGAGCATTGGCGGGATGCTGGTCGATGACGGGCTGGCGCGCTGGTACGGCAGCGGGCGGCAAAGCTGGTGCTAGGTCAGTCCGCCATCATCACACGCATCTTGTCGAGCGCAGTTTTTTTGATCTGGCATACCCTCGCCGCGCCGACGCCCAATGTCTCGCCTATTTCATCGAGGTTCAATTCCTCGACAAAGTAAAGCTGAAGGATCATCGCCTCGCGCTCGGACAGCCTTCCGAGATTGGTAATCAGGGCTGCACGCAACTGCGCTTTTTCAAGCATGGTATCGGCGCCTTCAGTAAGGTCGGCAAACCACATATCGTGATCGGAATAGCTGTCATCGATCGATTCCTGCCCGACCGGGACGGTTGAAGCGGCCATGGCATGATAGGCATCAGCCTCAAGCCCGGCTGCCTCGGCCATTTCGGCGTCGTTCGGAGTGCGCATATATTCCTGCTCAAGCTTTGCGCGAATTCCGGCAAGGTAGCGCCGGTTCGCCATTCCGGCCCGCCCCATCCGCGCATCGCGGCGAAGCGCGTCGACCATGGCGCCGCGAATCCGGGTTTGCGCATAAGGGGCAAAAGCAAGCCCGCGATCCTCGAAATTCTGCGCCGCCTCGACGAGCGCAATCAGACCGATCTGTATCAGGTCTTCGACCTCGATTGCCGACGACATCCGGCTATGCACATGCCACGCGATGCGGCGGACGAGCGTGCTGTGCGCCTCGATCAGCCGGACCGGATTGGTAATATCGGGCCGCTTGTAGGCAATACGGGCTTCATTCAGCATAAGGTTCTCCAGTGTCTTGCGTTTCGTCGATAAGGTGTGGCTGGCCGCCGACCACGGCGAACACATCGACTTTTTTGGTTTCGGGAATTTCGAGGAACGACAGCACCACGACATCGCTGAATTGCGCGCGCAGCAACCGACCGATGGCCGCGCGGCACAGTGGCGAGGTGATGATGGCAAAGCTGCGCGCGGCAACGAGCATCGGCTGCACGGCCTCATCAACGACCGCGATGATGCGGCGGGCGAGCCCGGGTTCAAACGGCCAGCTCGCTTGCGGTGCGGATTGAACCGACTGGACGAGCAACGATTCAAGTTCGCCATCGAAGGTGATGGCGGGAAGCGGCATTTTGACTGGCACGATGGTCTGGACGATCAGCGCGCCCAATCTTTGCCGCACAGCTTCGACGAGATCGGTTGCATCAAGATTGCGCGGCGCGAGATCGACCATCGCCTCGGCCACACGCCGGAAATCGCGCAAGGGTACGCGCTCCGAGAGCAGTGCGCGACACACTGCGGTGATCGCGGCGAGCGAATAAGGCGCCGGGGTCAAGCCACCGGCGAGTTGCGGATAGCTGTCCTTCAGATTGTCGATCAACGCCTGCGCGTCATCCATACCGAACAGTTCGGCGGCAGACGCGGTCGCGAGCTGATTGAGATGAGTCGCGATAACGGTCGCAGGATCGACTACAGTGTAGCCCGCGGCAACAGCGTCGGTTCGGTCGCGCTCGGCTATCCAGAGTGCGTCGAGACCGAAGCTCGGGTCCTTCACAGCGCGGCCGGTGACGCCTTCTAGCACGTCGCCCGAATCAAGCGCCAAAAGTTCGTTGGCCCAGGCATTGTCCTCTCCCACAAGGACGCCCGAAATCCGTATCTGGTAGGCGTTGGCGGGAAGCGATAGGTCGTCGGCGACCTTCACCATGGGCAGGACGAAGCCGAATTCCCTCGATAGCTGCCGGCGGATTGCAGTGACTCGGCCCATCAACGGAGCGCCTTTGCGGTCGTCGACAAGGCTGACGAGCGCGTAGCCAAGCTCGAGGGTTATCGGCGCAGTTTCGGCGATTTCATGCCATTCGATGACATGGCCCGGCGCCACGTCGATTATGGCCTCCGTTGGGGCAGGAACGTTTTTCTCCGACTTGTGAAGCAACCACCAGATCCCGCCAGCCAGCGCCGCTGCCGGGAGCACCACCAGTTGCGGCATCGCCGGGACAAGCCCAAGCAGCGTCAATATCCCGGCGACCGGACCCCAGGCCTTGGCGTTCCCGAATTGCGTTCCGATCTGGCCCGACAAATCGAGCGGGGACGACACGCGGGTGACGATGGACGCGGCGGCAATCGACAGCAACAACGCGGGCACCTGCGCCACCAAGGCATCGCCGATAGCCAGCATGATATAGGTCTGCGCTGCCTCACCAAAGCTCAACTCGTGGCTGACCACGCCCAAAATGAGACCGCCGAAGATGTTGACGAACAGGATGAGCAACCCGGCAACCGCGTCGCCTTTCACAAATTTTGAAGCACCGTCCATCGAGCCATAAAAGTCGGCCTCAGTGGCAACTTCCTGACGCCGCGCCTTGGCTTCGTCCGGCGTGACAAGGCCAGCGTTCAGGTCGGCATCGATGGCCATTTGCTTGCCCGGCAAGGCGTCGAGCGTGAAACACGCCGACACTTCCGAAACCCGACCGGCACCTTTGGTAATGACCACCAGATTGATGATCATCAGCACCGCAAAGACGAACAATCCGACAATATAATCGCCGCCAATCAAGACCGCGCCGAAGGCCTCAATGACATGTCCCGCCGCTGCGGCCCCCAAATGCCCGTCAACCAGCACAACGCGGGTCGAGGCGACGTTAAGCGCAAGCCTGAATAATGTTGCGAACAGGAGGACGGTCGGGAATGCCGAAAAATCGAGCGGCTTGGCGACGTTCATTGCAACCATAAGGACCGCGAGGCTGATCATGATGTTGAGAATAAAGCCAACGTCGAGCAATATCGCGGGGACTGGCACGATCATCAGCATCACGAGCAGCAGGATGGCCATTGGCAACGCGCCGCCTTTTACGCTGGCAACAATGCTTGCAAGATTGACGCGGCCCATTATGCGGCACCCCCGGACAGCCGCCGGTAGGCTTGGCGCGCGAAATCCAGGTCGAGCTGTTTGGGCATTGGTTCCATTTGCGCAAGCTGCATTGGCGTCGCGCTATCCCCGTCCGTTTTTATGCTTCGGCGTTCGACGGCAATCATGGGGCGCTGGCTTTGCGAGCTGCCAAGCTTGGCGGCGAAGTTGTTGCGGATTTCGGAAAGGCTTCGCGCGCTATCATTATCGCGATAGAAAATCGGTCGATTGGCATTGGCAGCGGACGGGAATAAAGCCGCAGCCGATTGCTCGGGATCATCTTCATGCGCAGACAGAAACCGCGCCGCGCCCTCGGCACCCAGAAAGTGAGCCAGGTACAGATCGACCGGTTCGGGACCGCCGCCGAGACGCGACTGGAGATATTCTCCATTATCTGCAGCAAATTCGGCAGCCATCGCGGCGGCCGCCTCGGGATTATTGCGCAATTTGAGGATATGGGTTCGAAAATCGCGAGCCACAGCAAAGGTGCCATCGGCGTTTTGGGTTATCGCTTCGGCTGCCCAGCCGAGACCGTGCGCACCGCCATGTTGCTTGACGGTGCCGAGCCAGGTTTGCGTGGTGAACTGGTATAGCCCGCTTGCGCTGGAAGTGCTGGCGCGCGCGTCGGGGCGCATGCCGCTCTCAATCCGCGCCTGATCCATCAGGTAATCAAATGAAACGCCTGTGCGCGCCGACGCATTGGCAATGGCCGTCGTTACGCGCTGCGTGGTTGCTGGTCGGGTGTGGGTGCGGTCAATCATGCAGGTTGAGTTGCAACCCGCGTGCCAAAACAGCTATTTGGCGATTTCGCACGGCTTTGCGTAGATATTGCCGTGAGTATGGCCTCGCAATTCGGCCAGTCGGTCAAACTTCTGGCGGTTCCACGCTGTCAGATATTTGATCCGGATGCGCGCGGCCTCCGATTGCTTCAGTCCGTAATGAAGGCGGTCAGCAGCTGCTGGTTCGGAGGATCGCTTCAACATCTCAATTGCGGTTGCGAGTGCACCGGCGGCGGCCAAAATCGCATCTGCCTCGCGCCGATCGAGCGCAGCTATCAGGTCGGTCTGGCGGTCAATGACGTCGTCAATCGTCATGTGTGATCGTTGATACCAAAGCGAACAATACCATCGGCAACACTGCCAAGATCGATCTGGTAACTGCCGTTGGCAATGGCTGCCTTCAGCAATGCAACCCTGCCCGCGTCGAAGGGCGGTCCCATTTGCGCCAATGCGCTGGCTAGGCTCAAGCTTTGCGCGTTGTTTGACGGCGCAGCCTGCAAAGTTTTATCCATCGGCAGATCTTTCGACGCGACGGCACGAGCTAGAGGAACCGGCTTGGCCGGTCCGAAACTGACGGAATCCACCATGAATTGTTCCCTTTTTGACGGCCTGTCGAAAAACCGACGGGCATCGCAGGAACAAGAACGGCAGGTGTAGCTGATATTTTAGTCTCTAAAAGGACACCAGCCCGCGCGCCTTGACGGTTGCGGTGATCGGTATTGGCGAAGCCTGCGATTTGACCCGAACCGCTTCGCCCATCCCGGCATTGTTGAGTGCGATCATCGGCGTGGAGACTGAAAAGCCCGGACCACCCGACACGCATTCAACCATCTCACCTTTGCGAACCACGATTTCGGCAGGCGTGCTAGCCCGTGCCGGCGCGTTTAACGGGACACGCAACCGCCAGCCCAGCGCGGGACAACGCACAATAATCGCGCTCCCGGCCAATGGTGCGATAATCGGCTCCTCGGGACATTCGGCAAGCTTAAGCCTTTTGTCGATTTGCTCGGCGTGGTCGGAGAATGCGAGAATGCGCTCGTCGAGAATTTCGAGGTCTTCGAACGAGGCAGAGGCCAATGCGGCGAGTAACAAAAGGGAATGCATGATAACTCCTTTGGATAATATTTCCAAAGTTCAGCAATCATCGTGCCAGTTTGTTACGCGGCTATGGCCTTTGCAATCATGCGAATCGCATCGGGCCGCGCGACGAACGCCATGTGCGAACAATCGAGTTCGATGCGCTCATCGGATTCATGTCGGCGACCGCGCGCCGAATAAGGGGCAACGACCCCGTCGTTTGAAGACCAGAAAGCACAGGTATGCACCGGCGGCTTATCAGCGAGAGAAACCTCGACAGGCGGTGAATCGACCTTGTGACCGGCAACAAATTCATAGATGCGCCAAGCATTATTGGCGCGCAGGTCGCCGGAAAACGGGCTTCCCAATGTCACGACCTTGGCGACACGATCAGCCGCATATTTCGCATATTCACGTGCAATCAGGCCCCCGAGGCTCCAGCCGACCAAAATGATCGGGCCGTCCAAGCCAAGTTCGTCGATCCTGGCGTCGAGCCGGTCGAAGATATCGGCCTTGATCCCCTTGTTACGCCCAAGACCCCAGCCATATGCCGCAAAGCCCGCGCCTTCAAGCGATCGGCGCAGTCGCGAGGTTGTCTGGTCCGAGGCCAGAAAACCCGGCACAACCATTACCGCCCGGCCCTTCCCTTCAACATCGAGCGGAACCGTCGACGCAAAAGCGGCACTGGCGCGCATATAAGCGAACGATACAGCCTCGCGCGCAAATAACGGCAGGCCCGGCGCCCGAGCGCCTGATGCAATGCTACCAGCCTGAACGGGAATCTGTGTGAATCGGGTTGCCATAACCCCGATATATGCAGCTTTGAGATTTATGAAAGATTTATGACAGATAATATGTGTTTATTGCACAGCGGCGTCGTCCGACAGCGGCGGTTGAGCCTCCTCCGTCAGCGGCGGCGGCAAGACGGCCGGCGCGGCAATTGGCGCTACCAGCGCGCCGCGCTCAAGCCGATCCAGCGCCTTGCGCGCATCGCTGTATCGCTTGGCGCGGACCAACCATGATTGCGCCGACGCGGCACCAGGTAGTGCCGACACTTCAGCCATGGCAGCGGACATATTGCCCGCTTCGACAAAGGTCTGCGCGCGTTCAAGCCGCTGCGTCGGTGCTGGCGATGGTGCGCCGTCCTTTCGCAAAACGAACAGTTCCGACATTTCGCGTTTAACGGTTGTCCAGATGCCTGCGTCGCTGTTCCCGGTCAGCAGTGCAGGCTCAAGCCCTTTCAATTCAGTCTTAAGCATCTCGATAGTTACCGGCGCCTGCGATGCCGCTATTATAGTGGTGACGGCCTGTGGCTGGCTTGCCCCGAACCGCAAACGAAGCTGGTCGGCGAGATATCCAAGCGGCGCGCCGCTGTCGATGGCGCGGCGTGCGGCAAAGGCAACGAGCAGGCTTTCGGCCCGCGCCGCATTGCCCGAAGCCGATGCAGCATCGGCGTTTATCTGGGTCAGCCTGCCATCGGCGCCGCCAAGCATCTCTGGCGCGCTGGCGGGTGCCATATTGCCCGCGATCAGTTCTGGTGTCTGAGGCGGCGACAATTCGATTGCTGCCGGACTGGCCTGGTCCAGATAGCCATATTCATCGGCGAGCCACCAGACCGCAACGCCGCCCCCGACAAACGCAATCAGCAGCATGATCAGAACATGTTTGAACCTCATGCCGGTGCGCGGCGCAGTTTGAGTCGTGGCGTAATCGCTCATATTATCCCCTCAATAGCTATGGTCAGTTAGGGGTCGCGGGTTACAATTGTAAAGCGCCTTTGCAGCTCGGGCAAGAGCGCTGCGTCGTTCGGAGCCGGCGAAACGATGATGTCGGCCCAGCCGTTGCCCGCGCTGTCCGCTATATTTTGCGAGAACGTGGCGATGGTAATGTCCTTTCGGGCAAACCCCGAATTGTCGCAGAGATTCGCAAAATGCGACGCGGCGCGAGACGAATGAAGCATAATCGCGTCAGCGCGTGCTACCGCCTCCTCGAAATCATCCGGTACCGGTAACGCCGCACTCCGGTAGACAAAGCGAATGTCCAATTCCATCGTCGCGGGTAAATCCGGCTCGCTAAAGTCTTCACCCGTCAGCCACAGCAATTTTCGATGACCGCGTCCCTGCGCCTTTAACAATACCGAATTCACACCTTCGGCTCCGACGAATTGGGGATCCAGAGATAGTTTTGCGAGTGCGTTCGCGGTGGCGGTGCCGACAACGAAAAAAGGCAACGAGCCAAGCTTCAGCAAACTTTCTGCGGCCGCACGGACCGTATTTCCACTGGTCAGCAAAACCGCGTCATAATCGCTCGCCGATATCGCAGGAAACTCAAGTGCCTCAATTGCGAACAAAGGCATGGCAATTGGTCCAAAACCAGCCTCCCGGACTCGCCTGGCGGTGGCGTCAGCGCCGGGCTGAGGCCGGACGATCAGCAGCCTCACGGATGGAATATTGCCCGCAATTCTGCGCTGGCGCGGCTTAACAGGTCTGCCGCGAGCCGCGCCGGACCGCCGTCATCTGCATCGAAGGCATCTTCGCCCGACTGCATTTCGCGTCCGTCGCCGGTGAATATTTCGGCACGAAGCCGAATTTTGCCGTTCTCGAATTGCGCAAAGGCAGCGACCGGAGAGTGGCAATTGCCCCCAAGCGCCTCCAGCAGGTTACGCTCGGCCATCACCGCCGCAAAGGTCGGCTTGTCGTTTACTGCTTCAAGCAGCGGGATCAGATCGTCCCGGCCTGTCAACCGGTCGATGCCCACCGCCCCCTGCGATGCAGCGGGCAAAAACTGATCAAGCGACAGCGTGTATCCAACCTCGGACATGCCAAGCCGGTCAAGCCCCGCCGCCGCGAGCAAGGTCGCATCCGCATCGCCCGCAGCGATATGCGCGAGCCGTGTGGCGACATTGCCGCGTAAGGGAACGATCTGCAAATCGGGACGAAGCCGTTGCAACTGCGCCGAACGCCGCGGGCTTGAAGTCCCGACCCGCGCGCCCTCAGGCAATGCCTCGATCGATTCTGCACCAATCAACTTATCACGAACATCGGCACGCGGCAGCATTGCGGAGATGTTGAAGATATCAGCGCGTACGGTTTCGACATCCTTCATCGAATGCACCGCAATGTCGATCTGGTCGTCGATCAGCGCGCGTTCGAGTTCTTTGGTCCACAGAGCCTTGCCGCCGATTTCCGCCAGCGGCCGGTCAAGGATTTTGTCACCGGTCGCCAGCATCGGCACCAGCTGAACCGCGTCTTCGGGTAAGTCATGCGCGTGGCGGATCGCCGCCATTGTCATCTCGGCCTGCGCCATTGCCAGTGGTGAACGGCGGGTCCCGATGCGCAGCGGCCTGTTGGAAGTAAAGCTCATGCGACTTGTTCATAACGTGCCTTGCACCTATGGCAACGGCGAATGGCAATCATCCTCGGCCTTGAATCCAGTTGTGACGAAACAGCGGTCGCAATCGTGCGTTCCGACCGCACGGTGTTAAGCCACGCGCTTGCCGGACAAGAGGACCATCACCGCGCCTTTGGAGGCGTCGTGCCCGAAATTGCGGCGCGCGCGCACAGCGAATTGATGATGCCGTTGGTCGAAACCGCTTTGGCCGATGCCGGAATGACACTTGATAATGTGGATGCAATTGCGGCCACCGCCGGGCCGGGTTTGATCGGCGGAGTGATGGTCGGGCTTGTGACAGCAAAGGCGCTTGCGTTGGCATGTGGCAAGCCGCTGATCGCGGTCAACCATCTTGAGGGCCACGCCTTGTCGCCACGCCTGGTCGATCCGAACCTCGATTTCCCCTATCTGCTGTTGCTGGTCTCGGGTGGGCACTGCCAATTGCTTCGGGTCAATGGTGTCGGTGATTATGACCGGTTGGCAACCACCATAGATGATGCTGTCGGCGAAGCGTTTGACAAGACAGCAAAGATATTGGGGCTTGGCTTCCCTGGCGGTCCAGCCGTCGAAAGCGCCGCCGCCAACGGCGATGCGAAAGCCGTTCCGCTGCCACGCCCACTCAAAGGCGCGGCCGAGCCACATTTTTCTTTTGCGGGTTTGAAAAGCGCTGTGCTGCGTGCCCACGATACAGGACAGTATAAAGTCGAAGATATCGCTGCGTCGTTTCAGCAAGCGGTTGTCGATTGCCTGGCCGACCGGCTGACCTATACGCTTGACCGCATCGACCCGCCAGCGGCGCTTGTTGTCGCCGGCGGCGTCGCTGCCAATATGGCCATCCGTGATATGCTTGAGCAGCTCGCCGCCAAACATGCGATGCGTTTTGTCGCGCCGCCCTTGTGGTTGTGCACCGACAACGGCGCGATGATCGCATGGGCGGGTGCCGAACGTTATGCCTTGGGCTTAACCGATGGTCTCGATTTTGTCGCCCGTCCACGCTGGCCGCTCGACTCCAGCGCAGCTCCGGCGCGCGGTGCTGGAGTGAAGGCATGAGCAGTCCGAAATATCCGGTCGGTATCATTGGCGGCGGGGCCTGGGGCACCGCGCTTGCTGCGGTCATGGCGCAAATTCACGATGAGGTGCTGTTATGGGCACGCGAAGCCGACGTGGTGAAGTCGATCAACGATGCCCACGAAAACACCGCGTTCCTTGCAGGCTTGAAACTGTCGCAAAGAATCGGAGCAACCGGCGACCTTGATGCAATGGCGGATTGCAGCGCGCTGCTGATCGTGACGCCCGCGCAACATGTTCGCACGACGCTGGCTGCCCTGCCAGACACCAATGTGCCGTTGCTGTTATGCGCCAAAGGTATCGAGGCCGACACGCAATTACTGGTCTCCGATATCGCTGCCGAGGTCAGGCCCGATAATCCATTGGCGGTGCTTTCCGGGCCGACTTTTGCCCATGAGGTCGCGGCGGGCAAGCCAACGGCGATTACGCTTGCGACAACCAATCAGGCGCTCGGATCGGTACTCATGCGCCTGATTGCTGCGCCTGCATTCCGGCCTTATTGGACCGACGACGTGGTCGGTGCAGAGATCGGCGGCGCGGTCAAGAATGTGCTCGCCATTGGCTGCGGGGTTGTCGATGGTGCCGGACTTGGCCTTAATGCCCGCGCTGCGCTCATCGCGCGCGGCTTTGCCGAAATGCAGCGCTACGGGCTGGCGCGCGGCGGCCGGGCGGAGACACTTGCTGGACTATCGGGGCTGGGCGATCTGGTCCTGACCTGCTCCTCGGAAAACTCCAGAAACTTTTCGCTCGGGCGCGGTCTTGGACAGGGAAAGCCAGCGAGCGAAATGCTTGCAGATCGCAAGACTATCGCGGAGGGCGCCTTTACCGCGCCTGTCCTGCTGCAATCGGCGCAGGCGGTCGGCATCGAGATGCCGATTGTTGCAGCGGTGTGCGCCTTGCTCGAGGGCAGTGCGACCGTCAGCGAAGTGACCGCCGCCTTGCTCGCCCGCCCGCTCAAGCCCGAAAGCTGGTAACGCGCATGCGTTTGCGCTAGCCTTGCCAAACAGGGATGACATTTTGACGGCAGCCAGAACCGACGAAGAGGATATTCAGGCGCTGGCCAAGGGTGGGCGCACGAATGTGTTCGGATTTGTGCTGCGGCTTGCGGCGCGTATCCCGTTTCTCTTCATTGCCGGGCGGCTATATGGGCCCGAAGCGCTCGGGCGTTTTGCTTATGCTCTCCTGATCGTTGAACTCGCCGCGCAGTTGGCGTCGCTGGGTTTGCGGCGGGGGCTTGCCGAACTGCTATCGCGCGACGACCGCCCCCATGCGCATCTTATCGCCGACGCGTTGCTGGCCGCCATGATCGCCGCTGCTTTGGGCGCCGCGTTCCTCATCGCCGTCCCGCAGATCATGTTCCCGAATAGCGAAATCAACGGATTCGACCGGTTTTTACCTTTGGTAATATTCGCAATTGTTGCGACCGATATCGCCCTGGCGGCACTGGCCTATCGGTTCGACATTGTATCAACGGTGCGCGCGCGCGCTATTGTCGAGCCTTGGACGATCAGCATCGCAGCCGGTGCTTTCTATTTTTACTCGGCGCGCGACGGTTTGATCCTTGCCTATGTGGTATCGCTGATCGCTGCACTGCTTTTTGCTTTGTGGCCGCTATGGCGGAGCTACGGCCTGCCGTGGGGCTGGGTACCGAATCTACGACGTTCCTACGCCATCGCCCGCCGAAACTTGCCGCTGGCTGCAGCCGACGCCGCCGAGTGGGGCAGCCGCAGGCTTGATCTCGCCATATTAGGCCTGTTTGCCTCGCCTGCGGTGGTCGGCATTTATTATGTCGCGCAGCAGGTTGCGAGCCTGCCGCAAAAATTGAAGAGTAGCTTCGATCCGATATTGGGCCCGGTGATCACCCGCAATTTACAGACAAAGAACTATGCCGAAATCGCCCGGCAGGTGGGCCAAGTCGGCTTCTGGATTATCGCCGCACAGGCTGGCATCGCCCTGGCGCTTGGCATTCCTGGTGAAGCCGTAATGGGGCTGGTCGGCCCGCAGTTCGTCGGCGGCACCGGTGCGCTGGCATTTCTTCTGGCGGCCGAAGTTGCCGCCGCTACTGCGGTCGTCAGCGAGGCGGCTTTGGTCTACATGGCGCGGCATCGCAATTTATTGATTTCGATCGGGATGCTGGCGGTTCAGGCGCTGGTGAGCGTTGGGCTCATTATGCTCGTCGACGAATTTCCGGTCGAGCCGGATTATGTGGGGCTTTATCAGGCAGCGGCTGTGGCCTGCGGCCTGATGATTTCACTGGGCGTCGGCTCGCTGATCAAGTCACGTTTTCTCGCCCGCCTGCTGGGCCACCGCATCAGCATCTGGAGAATGGCTCTGGTCTGGGCGGTTGCCGCCGCCGCGGCGCTCGGCGTGCTAATCGTCAGCGTGCCGGCACGTCTCGAATGGGTCGAGCTCGCGATCGGTATTCCTGCGATATTGGGGCTTTACGGCTGGATCATCTGGCGATGGGGCTTCGGGCCCGAGGACCGTGTCCTGTTTAGAAAGACCCCTAGCCCAGACGAGCCCTGACCAGCTCGGCGATATCGGCTTCGGGCCGCGCGCCGTAATGCGAAATAATCTCGGCAGCACATACGGCGCCCATCGTCAGGCAATCCGCCATCGAACGACCCTGAGCGATACCGGCAAATACGCCAGCGGCGAAAAGGTCACCGGCACCCGTCGTGTCGATCAGCTTTGCAACCGGCTCAGCCGGAACTTCAGTGCGCACGCCGCCTTCGACCGCGATCGCACCATGCTCGCCGCGCGTGCACACCAGCAACGGCACCTTCGCGGCAATCGCGGCGACCGAGGCCTCGAAATCTTCGCTTTGGTTGAGCGCGCAGATTTCAACCTCGTTGGCGAACAATATGTCGATCCGGCCAGCGTCCATTTCGGCAAGGAAATCAGGGCCGTGGCGCGAAATCACGAACGCGTCCGACAGCGTCAACGCAACCTTGCGGCCAGCGGCCCGGGCTACATCAATAGCGGTGCGCATCGCAGCGCGCGGCTCTTCGGGATCCCAGAGATAACCTTCCAGATACAGGATAGCAGCACTCTCTATGAGTGCTTTGTCGATGGCCTGCGCGGGCAGATATTGCGAGGCACCTAAAAAAGTATTCATGGTCCGTTGCGCGTCCGGGGTAACGAGGATGTAGCAGCACGCCGTTGCGGGCGCGCCGTCGCGGGCCGGAATATCGAAGTGGATGCCTCCTGCCCGGATATCATGCGCAAACACGCCGCCGAGCTGATCGTTTGCAACCTGGCCGATAAATGCGGTTTTAAGACCGAGCCGTGCCAGTCCTGCAAGAGTGTTGGCAGCCGACCCGCCGCTGATTTCGCGCGCCGGACCCATATGATCGTACAAGGCCTTCGCCCGCGCTTCGTCGATAAGCTGCATGCTGCCCTTTATTAGCCCCTCGCTTTCGATGAACGCATCATTGGTATCGGCGATGATGTCTACGATGGCATTGCCAATGGCGAGAACGTCGAAGCGGGTATCGGTCATAATATTCCTGCTGAAAGTTTCGCGCGCCGTAGTCGGGGCTACCATAAGGCGCAAGAAAATTAGGTGATTGACATGAGTAACACACCTCCTATTTTGCGCACATGATCCAGGCAATCATCATGGCCTTTCGAAGCCTCGCTGACGCCCGGGTGCAGCGTTTGCTCATCCGCGTCATTTTGTTGACGTTGCTGGCCTTCCTTCTTCTTGGTTTCGCGCTTTGGTGGGGGATGAGCTGGAGCATGAGCTGGTTCGGCCTCGGCCGTCTTGGGATCGGCGCCGACAACGCTTCGGTTTTCGGCGCGTTTCTTGCCGCCGCAACGACCGTGCTGTCGACATTGTTATTATTCCGCATCGTCGCGGTCACCATCACCTGGATATTTGCCGACGATATCATCGACGCTGTCGAAGACCGGCATTATCCCAAACATGCAATGACCGGCAAACGGCCTGGGCTGGCGAGCGGCGCTGCGATGGCGCTCAAGTCGGTCGTGCGTGTCATTGGCTATAATTTGCTGGCACTTCCCATCTATTTGT
>CALRMO020000046.1:0-16185 GCA_943369235.1 Sphingomonas paucimobilis | reverse complement strand
CAGCCTGTTCCAGCGTCAGATCGCCGGGGACCGAATGCAATTGCGGTGCTTGCGTTATCAAAAACTGCGCGTGACTTCCGGTTTTGGTTTCATAGCCCTGAATCGCAAAGCCTGCATACATCGGGTCGTTGCCGACTTGAGGACTGAGCAGATCGTTCGTGCCCGAATACACGGCAACCATGTCGCCGACCTTCAGCCGCCCTTGCGCCCGAGCCTCACTGCCCAGCGCTGCGATCAGCGCGATACCGCCTGAACCGGTGATCTGGACATCTTCCTCATGGCCATCAAATGGCGACACCGGAATGCCTGTCAGCGCCCATATATCGTTGAAGTTGACCTCTGACGTGAGCATGTAAACCAATGCTTCGTTTGGCGCTGGCTTTGGCAATTCCACAATCAATTCGCGCTCATGCGTTGCGGGCGGTCCGAAACGCGGCGCGCCGGTGTCGGGGTCACGGGCAATGCCGAACGCATATTGATAGGGCGGGATTGGAGTGACGCCCGGGAAGAACGGTGCGCCAACCGGCAACAGTTCGCCAGCAGCCTCCAGACCCCGAGCGCGCGGCTCATGCTCGGCATCGATCCACACGCCGTTGCGGCGGACGGGAAGCGGCGGGCTGGTCTTGTCCATAAACTCGCGAATGCCGGTCTTGCCGCCATCGGGATCGACGATCGCCTGCGCAAAAACGGATGCTTCGCGTTCCAAACCAGCGGTCATTCCACGCTCAAGCCCAGTGCGGATTGCGTCGAGCGCCCGTTCGCCTGCAACTTTCCGTCCAGCCCATTTCAGCTGCTGCAATATGCGTTGAAGGAATTCATCGGCAAGGACAGATTCAAGCTCAACCGGCGAGGGCTTCTCCCACTCGGCGGTCAGCGCCTGCCGCTTGGCCCATGCCTTGCCAAGCGCACTTTCCGAGCCATCACGCACGAACGCGCGAACCATTGCATGGGCTGCCGATACAACGTCGTCGCCTTCAATCTCCGGGGTGCCAACCACGGCATCGACCAGACCGATCTCGAAAGCGGAATCGCTGTCAATCGAACGTCCACCCAGAATGAGATCAAGCGCATCGCGAACACCGGTTGCACCATTTTTGTCCGCCAATAACCTTGGGAGTCGCTGGGTGCCGCCATAGCCGGGCAACAGACGCAGACGGATTTCCGGCTGGCCAAAGCGCGCGGTCGGCTCGGCAATGCGGTAATGGCAGGCCAGGGCAAATTCCATACCGCCACCAAGCGCTACGCCCTGCACCGCTGCAATGCATGGCTTGCCCATCATCTCTATCTTGCGGAAGGCCAACTGGGCATTGTTGGGCAGCACCATCGCCTCATCGAGATTATGGATTTCTTCCAGCATCTGCCGGATGTCGGCCCCGGCAACGAACGACGATGTGCCTTCGCCCGTAAAGACCACGGCCACGACATCGTCCTTGCGCGATAGATGATCGACCACAATGACAAGTTCATCGATTGCGCGTTCGTTAAGCGCGTTCACGGGCGGGTTGGTAACGGTGACCGTGGCGACGCGCTTGCCCGGCGCGACCACATTATACTGGATGAGGAAATAGCGGTAGCGGTCGAACAAGGTCTGTTCTTCCGACAATTGCTGTTTGCGCTGCCAATCATCGATGACGGATTTGAGCTCAGTCAACGACTCCGGATTCCGGAGCGTTGTCACATCTCCAACATCGCCACCCTCGACAAGCGCGCGCACCATGCGGCGCATGTATTTCCCGCTGCGCGTTTCGGGAAACTGGGTCACTTCGATAAAATCCGCCGGGACCGCGACTGCGCCTTTTTCGGTCCGGACCAGATCGAACAGGCGGCGGCGGTCGTCTTGTATCAACTTGCGTCCGGCGACCGGCACAACAAACGCCAGTGGAGTAAGACCTTTTTCGCGATGCGGCGCGCCAACGACAAGCACATTGCCGACGGGCGAGTCCGGATCGAGCGCCTTGTCGCGCAAGATCGCGCCTTCAATTTCCTCAGTACCCATCCGATGGCCGGATACGTTGATGACATCGTCACTTCGACCGTGGAACGAGAATGAGCCGTCGTCATGACTGATCGCGAAGTCGCCCTGAGTATAACCCCACGCATCGCGCCAGCGAGTCCAGTAACCATTGACCCAGCGATCTGAGTCGCCGCGCCAATGTCCTGCAACACTGCCATTTTCAACCCGGAAATTTTCCACGTCGCCCCAAATCGTCCGCGCCAGATAGGGATAAGGGGCCGCTATGACGATCTCGCCCTTCTCACCTACCGCCGCACGCCGCCAGCTAACGCCGCCGCCGTCCCCACGCGCAAATGGAGCGGTCGTAATAGGCGCTTCGGCATCCTCGACCCACACTTCGCCGACAATCCAGGGCAGAGGATAGGCGTGCGCATCTGCCTTTAGCGGGAAGTCCGCATTGCCATAGAAATGGGTCCAGGCAATTCCGCCATGTTCGGTCGCCCAATAGCTGTTGATATATTGCGGGGTGACGTGCTCCATGCCGAACGACTGCACCGAGGGCGAGGTAGGCTCGGCGCAAAATGTCGCCACGCGGAGGCCGGAAATATCATATCGCGCAACATCCGCCAGGTTTGACGGATCGGCCATAACCGATTTCAGGAATGTAACCCCGGCTTTGAAAATCGTGACATTGTGGCGCTCAATCATCGAGGCAAAGCGGCCGGCGTGCGGGAACACGGGCGAGCCTTCGGCTATGACGCTGGTAACGCGCGTGAGCAACGCCGCCGAAATGAGGTAGCTTTGCCCCGTAATCCAGCCCGGATCAGCAACCACATATATTGTATCCCCCGGGCGGGCGTCGAATGAGACCTTCATCGTATGAGCTATGCCCGCGGTATATCCGCCATGCACATGAACGATACCTTTGGGTTTCCCTGTCGACCCAGAGGTATAGATAAAAAACATCGGATAGTCGGAATCGACCGGCAGCGGAACCGATGTTGCCCAGATGGCCCGAACAAATTCCTTGTCGGGCAGCGCCAATAGCTCGGCTTCGGTCTCAATTCCCGCATTGCGCAAAATCGTTGCGAGCGCTTGATCGGTTAGATCGTGACTCCATTTGTCGCGCTCTGGTCGCCATACAATGTCAGGCTGGCCGGTATGCTTGACGACAATAACCGTATCGACTCGCGGCGGCACGTTGACGAGGCCTGACGCAATGGCAATGCGGACCCGCGCGGCATCTGCCGGACCGAGCCGTCCCGCTTTGCCAAGCGCGACAAGCGCTCTGCCAACGCCGCGCATGACATCGGACCGTTCAACCGTCACCTCACCGGCGAGCGCCTCGGCCACAGTTGCGCAAATGACTTCCGCGTCGTGTGCATCGACACCCAGATCGGTGCCAGCGATCGTCGAGAGCGCGACCTGGACAGGTATGTAATTGTCCAGCGCGGGATCGGTGTAGGCGGTCTTGAAAGCGGCAACTTGGGCGTTGCGGTAACTGCCATCCGATGTGACGATGACACGCGCACCTGCATCGGCAATCCGGTCGGACAATGTCTTGTCGCTAAAGCCCCCGAACACCGCCGTGTAAACAATACCAAGGCGTTTCGCCGCTTCCGTCCAATATATCTGGGCCATGATGCTTGGCATGTTAAGCGCGATTCGGTCGCCTGTTTTCAACCCCAGGCTTTTCAGTGCGGCCGCGCATTTCGCAGTTTCGAGTAACAGTTGCTTGCGGGAAACAGTGAAGCAGTCGACAGGCGCGCCCTTGCCGCCATTAGAAGACATGTCCCACCGGTCGCCTTCGAATATGAAAGCGGACTCGGCACCATGCCCCGCCAGAACATGGCGATCTACTTCATTGAACGCCGCGTTTGTCCGGCCGCCAGTGAACCAGCGCCAATGCGGCGCATCGTCAGCATCAAAAGCGCAGCTCCAGGGCGAAAAATCTTCCGCAAGTGCTGGTGTGACGGAATCGCCGGTGGCGGCATCCCACCCCGCCCAAACGCCATCTTCGCCGTAAATTAGCCATGCTCCATCAGAACCCACATCGGGGACAAACCAGTGGATAGTCGAACGCGCAATGTCCCCGTGAAATCCGCCGGGGTCGTCCAGGCAAGCCATCCGCATCGCTTGCCATTTTCCAGCGGAATCCACCGGGTTTACCGCCGGAATGACGGCAGGCGCGATCGTCAAATTTACGGGCTGCACCAAATATAAATATCCTCGCCATTTTTATTTTGGTCTTTGAAAAGACCCGTTATGACAGATATAAAGTTCAAATAGCAATTTTGCGCAACATTAAAACACTTGGACAGATTTTGACGCTACTCACAACCGCGAAACGTGCCCGATATTTTGGTATCTGTCTTTCGAATCTTATCTGCTGAAGCGAATATCGCAAACGGCCTCTGGCCGTGATCGAGCCCTTTTAACTCGCTGCGGGCGGAACACCGCCAAGCCCTCCTCCCAATGCCGCATATAATGTCACAAGGCTGCTAAGTTGCGCTCCACGTAGCTGAATCAGCGTCTGCTGTGCGGAAAACAGATTCCTCTCGGCATCGAGAACTTCCAGAAACTGTGCAACGCCATTTTCATAGCGCAGTCGCGCGAGCCGCGTCAGGGCCAATTGGGCATCGACCGCGCGCTGCTGCGCGGTGATTTGTTCGGCCAGAAATTTGCGGTCCGCCAGCGCGTCCGAGACTTCGCGAAACGCGACCTGGACCGTGCGCTCATATGTCGCAATCTCGATGCTTTCACGCGCCTTTGCAACGGTCAGATTGCCCTTGCGCGATCCCCAGTCGAAAATCGGAATGGAAATCGAGGGTCCAAAACTCCAGTTAAGGCCTTCATCCGTAAACAGGCCATCGAGACTGGTCGATGCGAAGCCCGCAGTTCCTGTGAGGCTGATCGAGGGGAAGAATGCGGCGCGCGCAGCGCCGACATTGGCGCGTGCCGCCCGCAAGGATTCCTCGGCCTGAATGATATCTGGCCGGTTCACGAGCAACGCCGACGGAAGGCCCGCTTCGATGTCACGGATGATACCCTGATCGCCAAGGCGGCGCGCGGGTGCCAGCGCGTCTTCGTCGATGGGCGATCCGACCAGCAACCGCACGATGTTGCGCTGTTTTGCCCGTTGATTGCGCAGCGACGCCACCTCGGTCTGTGCCTGCGTGAGCAAAGCCTCCGCCTGACGGTAATCGAGTGCCGACGTTACTCCGGCATCCAGGCGCAATTTGGCAAGGCGCAGCCCCCGCTCGCGCGCCTCGACCGCACGGTCGGCTTGCTCTGCCTGCTCGGCCAACGAGCGCGATGTGATATAAGCGGTCGCCAGATCGCGGATGAGGGCGATGCGAAACGCGCGTTCGCCAGCCACTGTCGCCAGATATTGCGATCGTGCGGCGTCGCTAAGATTACGTACCCGGCCCCAGAAATCCAGCTCGAACGAAGTGACCGCGACACCAATGTCATAGTTGGTCGCGGTGATGCCGCTGCCACCCGTTACCGGAACGCCACCCGTGCCGAGCGAATTGGTACCGATGCGGCTCCGGCTCACGCCCGCAGAACCGCCTAGTTGGGGTAATTGTTCCGCCCGCTGGATCCTGTAAAGGCCGCGCGCCTCCTCGATCCGCGCCACCGCGATACGCAGGTCGCGGTTGTTTTCCAGCGTCTGTGCGATCAACTCGCGAAGCCGTTCATCAAGGAAGAAATCCTTCCAGGCAATATCGGCAGCCGCGACCGAACCTTGCGGAAACACTTCGGGCGGAAACTCGGTCGGCGTGGACAAAGCTGGTGTCACATGCTTGGGCGCGAAATTACAACCCGCCAGCATCAGGCTTGCTATTACAAGGAAGGATTTACGCACGTGCGGCGTCTCCTTCTGCGGGCTTTGCCCCGTGTGGCTTTTTCTTGGTCAGCCATTTCCGGATGGCGATATAGAATATCGGCGTAAAGAAAATCCCCAGCATTGTAGCGGTCAGCATTCCGCCCATGACCCCGGTCCCGACCGCGCGGCGGCTGGCCGAACCCGCACCGGTCGCGATGAACAGCGGCACCATGCCGAGAATAAAGGCAAGGCTCGTCATGATAATCGGCCGAAGCCGCAGCTTGACCGCTTCAAGTGTCGCGTCAAACACGCTTATGCCCTCCTCAACTTCCCGCTCGATGGCGAATTCGATGATGAGAATGGCGTTTTTGGCCGCGAGCCCGATGATGGTAATAAGCCCGACGTTGAAATACACATCGGCGGCATAACCGCGCCCGAAGGTAAATACAGCGGCACCCAATACCCCCAGAGGTACGACGAGCAATACCGCAAGCGGCGTAGTCCAGCTTTCATACAAAGCCGCAAGCACCAGAAAGACGATTACCATCGACAGCAACAACAGCAGCCCGATCTGCCCGCCCGCCTGCTTTTCCTCGAACGAGGTGCCTGTCCATTCGTAATTGAAGTCGCCGGGAAGCTTGTCCATCAACGCCTCCATCTCGGTCAGCGCTTCGCCCGACGAATAACCCGGCTTTGCCTCCCCTGAAATGGCCTCCGATGGATAGCCATTGTAGCGGGCCAATTGCGGGGGACCGGCGCTCCACGTTGCTGTGGTGAAGGCGCCGAAGGGCACCATTTGGCCTTCGCTGTTGCGAACGCGAAGGTTGAGAATGTCTTCCGGCGTCATGCGAAACGGCGCATCGGCCTGCAAATATACGCGGCGAACCCGGCCTTCGAGATTGAAGTCATTCGCGTATGCCGACCCCGCGGAAATCGACAAGGTCGCATTGACATCACCTATCGACAAGCCAAGCGCACGGGCCCGCACGCGGTCGATGTTGACCACCAGTTGAGGTGCCGCCTCCTGCCCTTCCGGCCTTACGTTGGCGAGCACCTTGCTCTGCGCCGCCAGCCCCAAGAGCGCGTTGCGCGCATTGGTAAGCTCCTCCGCGCTTTGCCCGCCACGCGCCTCAAGCCGGAAGGAGAAACCCGTTGCGTTGCCAAGCGACTGGATCGGCGGCGGCGAAAGCGTGAATATCATCGCCTCCTTGACCTGCATCAGCGCACCAAAGGCTTTACCGGCCAATGTTTGAGCCGAATTTTCCTCGCCTGGGCGCTCGTCCCACGGATGCAAGGGTGCGAAAACGAGAGCGGCGGACTGCCCCTGCCCAAAGAAGCTGAAACCACGAACCGCGACGGTGTTGGCGACTTGCGGCTGCGCGGCGTAAAATGCCTGGGTCGCGCGAATGGCTTCATCGGTATGCTCGCGAGTCGATCCCGGCGGTGCCTGGATGACCGTAATCACATAGCCCTGGTCTTCCTGCGGCAGGAAGCCGCCCGGAACGCGGGTGAAGAAGAATGCGGCAAGCACGACGAGAAGCGCGAACACGCCAAGCCAGCGAAGCGGCGCGGACATCATATTGCCGACGCGTTTTTGATACCCTTCGCTTGTCCGCGCAAACTTTACGTTAAACCACGCAAAAAAGCGCGGAATGAACGGCAACCGGCGATCGACCCAGCTTTCCTTTTTCTCTCCCTCACGACTGTGCTGCTTCAGAAAGGTCGCACATAAAGCGGGTGTCAGGGTGAAGGCCAGCAACGCAGAAAAGGCTATAGAAATAGCAAGGGTGACCGAAAACTGCCGGTATATCCCGCCGGTCGAGCCGGGGAAGAAAGCCATCGGCACGAATACGGCAATAAGAACCAGCGTAATGCCGAACAAGGCACTCGATATCTCCCGCATGGCCTTGGCGGTCGCCTCGCGCGGGGGCAGCCCCTCCTCGCTCATGATCCGCTCGGTGTTCTCGATAACAACAATGGCGTCGTCGACCAATATGCCGATCGCCAGTACCATCGCGAGCAACGTCAGCACGTTGATCGAATAGCCGAAAACAAAAAGCCCGAAACACGCCCCTGCCAGCGCGATTGGAACGACGATGGTGGCGATGACCGTCGCGCGCAGGTTTTGCAGGAACAACAGCATCACCAGAAACACGAGGATGACCGCTTCGATCAACGTCTTGATCACCTCTTCGATCGACACCTCGATAAACGGCGTTGTGTCATAGGGGATCGACCAGGCGACATCGGTCGGCAAGTCGGCGCCAAGCTCTTTCATGCGCTCTTTCACGCCCTCACCGGTTGCCAGCGCGTTGGCCCCGGTGCGCAGTTGAACCGCCATCCCGGCCATCGGCTTGCCGTTCAATTCGGTGCCGGAAATATAATCCTGCGCGCCAAGCTCGACGCGCGCGACATCCGCGAGAGTTACCGTCGATCCGTCGGGATTGCCTTTAAGAATGATGTTTTCGAACTGTTCGGGTCTTGAAAAGCGGTTCTGCGTAATGATCGTGGCGTTCAGGTCGCTGCCATCGGCAATCGGCTGGTCGCCAAGCGAACCGCCTGCGGTCTGGCTGTTCTGTTCCTGCACCGCAGCCAGCGCTTCGGATGCCGACAGGTTGAAACTGGCCAACTTGTCGGGATCGAGCCAAATGCGCATCGCATAAGGCGAACCGAACAACGTGATGTCGCCGACGCCAGGCACACGGCGCAATTCGTCGATAATCTTGTTCGAGGCGATGTTGCCGAGCTCAGTGGAATCATTTGCGCCAGATTTCGAGGTCAGCGCGACGATCAGCAAAAAGCCTGCATTCGCTTCGGAGACATTGATCCCCTGCCGCCGCACCTCTTCGGGCAGGCGCGACTCCACGCGCGAAAGCCGGTTCTGGACATTGACCTGCGCCGTATCAATGTCAGTCCCGGCTTCGAACGTAAGCGTGATCTGTGCGGTGCCGTTGGATCGGCTGCTCGAGGCCATATACAGATAGCCTTCGACGCCGTTGAGTTCCTGCTCGATAACCTGCGTGACATTCTGCTCGAGCGTTTTCGCGTCTGCGCCAGGGTAGACAACGCTGATCTGCAAGGATGGCGGCGCGACGTCGGGATATTGCTCGATCGGCAAGACGCGCAATGTCAGCAACCCTGCGAGTAGGATCCCAAGCGCGATGACCCAGGCGAAGATCGGGCGCTGAATGAAAAAGAAAGCGAACATCAGCGCTGCGCGCCGGCAGCTTTGGGCTTGGCAGGTGCGATGGTAACCGGCGCGCCCGGCCTGACCTTTTGAAGGCCGTTGACGATTACGCGGTCTCCCGCCTTGAGGCCGCCCAGCACAATCCAGTTTTTGCCGTTCAGCTCGCCAAGCTTGATGGGCCGAAGGGTTGCGATATTCTTCGGCCCGACAACCATGACGGTTGCGCCGCGGTCGCTGACGGTCACCGCACGCTGGGGCACCATGATACCATTAGGCACGACACCCGATTCGATTTTTGCCCGGACAAACTGCCCGGACAACAACACCAGTCCGGGGTTAGGGACTTGCGCGCGAAGCGACACTGTGCCCGTTTCGGGATCGATGGCGACATCGGCGAAATCCAGTACGCCCTCGGGCTCGTAGGCTGTGCCGTCTTCCAGAATGAGTTTAACGCGAACGCGGCCAAGACCGGGCGAATCGAGCTTGCCCGACGCGATATCGCGGCGAAGCGCGATCACGTCGCTGCTCGATTGACCGAAATTGACATAGACCGGATTCAATTGTTCGATCTTCGTCAGCAGCGTTGCCGATGCCGCGCTTACCAGCGCGCCTTCGGTGACATCGGCCCGACCTACCCTGCCGCTGATCGGCGCAGTGACATTGGTATAGCTCAGCGCCAGCCGCGCCCGGTCGGCCTGCGCACGCGCATTGGCAACATCGGCCTGGCTGGTGCGCTGCTGCGCAATCGCCGCATCATATTCCTGCTTGCTGATGGCTTGCTCGGCAACAAGCGGCCGGTAACGGGCAACCACCTGTGCGGCATTCGCGGCCGCAGCCTGATTGCGCTGCAGTGTGGCAAAGGCGGCTTCATAGTCGGCGCGGCGTTCACGGGGGTCGATGCGGAACAGCACCTGACCGGCCCGAACATCGGAGCCTTCCTCATACAGACGCCGCTCGACAATCCCATCCACCCGTGCCCGTACTTCGGCCGTTCTGATGGCGGCCACGCGCCCGGGTAACTCGACTATATTGACCACGGCCTCGGGCTTTATAACAATTACGTCAACCTGCGGCGGCGGGGGCGAAGGCGGCGATTGCTCGGAGCAAGCCGGTAAAGCGATAGCCATCACGCACAAGGAAGCCGCTGCGCAAAAACGTCGGAATTGCATACACATGTCCCGGGCTGATCGGACTGGCGCGGAATAGGGCCGAATCAAACGAGCAGCTGGGTTTACATTTTCCGAATTTTCGCTGCGATGCAACATGCACGCGATGGTTTGCGCAAAATCTCTTGGCTTACCAATTTCTATTATTTGAAAACCACAGTCCGTTGCCCGTTAAGCAGCACGCGATGCTCGATATGCGCCTTGACCGCGCGGGCGAGCACGCGGCTTTCGATGTCCTGACCTTGCGCAATCAGGTCTTCCACGCTGTCGGCATGGTCTACTGCGGATACATCCTGCACGATAATCGGGCCTTCATCGAGGTCGGCGGTGACATAATGCGCTGTCGCGCCGACCATTTTGACGCCGCGCGCGTGCGCACGGTGATAGGGCTTTGCGCCCTTGAACCCTGGCAGAAAGCTGTGGTGGATATTGATAATCCGGCCGCTCATTCTGCTGCACAGATCGGCCGACAGAACCTGCATGTAGCGCGCAAGGATGACAAGATCGACGTGCTGCATTTCCAACAGCGTCAGCAATGCCTCTTCCTGGGCGACCTTGGTCTCCGGCGTGACCGGCAAATGATGGTAGGCAATACCCTCATGCTCGGCACGGCGTTGCCATGTTGTGTGGTTCGAAATGACGCTCGTCACTGCCATCGGCAACCGTCCGGTGGCGGTGCGGTAGAGCAAGTCGTTGAGGCAATGTCCGCCTTGGCTGACCAATATGGCGACGCGCGGCTTGCGTGCCGTGTCATGCACCTGCCAGTCGCATCCGATATCGTCGGCGACCGGTGCAAAGGCAGCGCGGAAGGCGTCGATAGCCAGACCGGGGGGCGGTGCGAAGGCCACGCGCATGAAGAATGTATCGCTCTCGCCGTCGCCATATTGCGCGCTTTCGAGAATGTTGCAGCCCTGCCCAGCAATGCACTGCGCGACGCTGGCGACAATACCGGGGCGGTCTTTACATTTGATCAGCAATATAAATTTTGCACTCATCCCAACAGCAATGGCGCGAGTTTTGCCCTTTGCCAAGCCGCATCGCCAAATTGCGAGGCGTGGAAAATCGACGCACGGCGGTGAAGCCCTGCGTCGCAATCATGCGTGAAGCCGAAACCGCCATGAAACTGGATCGCGCGGTCGGCCGCAAAGCTGTAGGTAGTGTCGGCCGCCGCCTTGGCCATCCGTACCGCGATTTCGCCGAGACCCTGATCGCTGAAACTGTGCGCCGCGCTGTACAAATGCGACCGTGCCTTTTCGTAATCGACATAGGCATCGACGATCGGGTGCTTGAGCGCCTGATATTCACCGATAACCTTGCCGAACTGCTTGCGCGTTTGCAAATAGCTGACGGTGTAGTCGATGACGCTTTGCGCTCCGCCGCACATTTCGGCGCTTTGCAGCAAGGCTGCGGCCTGATCGAGATGCCCCAATGTCTGCGCCGTTTTGCCGACATCAAGCAGAGCTGATTTGGGCACGGCAATGCCGTCAAGCGACAGCGCGAAGCTGCGCTTGGTCTCGTCGATTATCGCCTCGCGCCGCAATCTGCCTTCGATGTCCTTCGCCGTCAAAAGGACCAGCGCCGCTTTGCCGTCGAGCATGACCGATGCGATCACAACCTCGGCGGTCTCGGCCCACAGCACGAACAGCTTTTCGCCCGACAGGATCAGGCTGTCGCCGTCTGATTTCGCCGATGCCGTGATGTTGGTCAGATCCCAGTCGCCATGTGCCTCGGACAGCGCCAGCGTCCCGATCGCGCCTTCGGCAAGGCGGGGCAGCCATTCCGCCTGCTGCGCTTCGCTGCCGCCAGCGATCAACGTCTGCGCCGCCAAGGTGGTCGCGGTGAAGGGCGAAGCCATCAGATGACGGCCCATTTGCTCGACCACCGGGACGACTTCAGCGAGCGTCAGGCCAACGCCTCCATGCGCATCCGGAATGGCAATTGAAGTCCAGCCAAGCCCGGCTATTTCACTCCAGACTTGCGCGTCATAGCCATGCTCGCTGTCGATGAGCTTGCGGACCTTGTCGATGGGCGATTTGTCGCGACAAAATGTCGTTGCCACATCGAGAAGTTCGATCTGCTCCTCGCTATAGCCAAGTCCCGCCATCTGCATATCATTCTCTCCTCGCGTCGTTGCATGGTCTATGACGCGAGGCGGCGCAAGAAATCAAGCCGGTTTAATCGAACGGTTAAATTCAGGCCTGCTCCAGAACTTTTCGCCCGGGACGCACTTTCATTTTGTGGCTTGGCTTGGTGGCAAGCGAGACATCCTTCACCGTCTGCATGAACACCCATTCGTTGGTCGCCGCCTGAGGCGTTAGCGACAGATGCATGTAACCGCGATTTGACGTATCAACCCAGCGCAGCTCCTGCTTGCTGGCATCGAGCAGTTCGCGTGCGATTACCGCAGGATCAATGCCTTGCGTAGCGTTTTCGAAGCCTGGCGACGACACGCTGTGGCCGCCGAACTCGACACCGGCGGGCTTGCCACCTTCTGGCAAGTCGAACGCCCAGCCATTGTGGCTGTCCCCGGTTACCACGACAAGGTTCGCGTCGGCGCGCTGCGCGGCGGCCAGCACGCGGGAACGCGCAACCGGATAGCCACCCCAATTGTCGAGATTATAAGGCAGACCCGCTTTCGCGGCGGCAATCCCCTGCCGCACATAGCTTTTCGTGCGCTCCGGCGCGTCGGCGGGAAACCAGCTCATCGCCTCTTCGGGCGTGTAATTATACCCCATGTTGGTCCCGGTACCAAGCACGGCCCATGTGGCTTTATTGCGCGTCATCGCCCGGAACAGCCAGCTTTCCTGCTCGGTGCCGAACATCGTCATTGACGGGTCTCGCCATGCACCATCGCGGAATTCGGCGAGCGCCTTCGCCGGGTCGGCACCGCGCATCAGGTCGCCGACGACATAAGGTTTCGAGCGCGCGACCATCCGGGTGTCTGTGCGATAGTAAGTCGCAAGCTCGCCGATTGGATATTCTTTCCAGGGCTGCTCGCCCACCGGCAGCCATTCGCGCCACACCTGCATCGCTGCATTTTTGCGATTGGTCCAATCGCCCTCGTCGGCCTGGTGGTTTTGCGCGCCGCCCTCCCAACTATCGTTCGCGCCCTCATGATCGTCGGTATTGGCGACCATCGGGAAATTTGCGTGTAGCGCCTGCAACTGCTTGTCGCTTCGGTAACTGGCGTAGCGAAGCCGGTAATCGGCGAGCGTCAGAATTTCGCTATCGGGAAAAATCCGCGCGGCAAACTTCGCGCCGCCGTCATAGCCGCCGCGTGCATATTCATAGATATAATCGCCCATATGCAGCACCAGATCGACATCGTCGCGCGCCGCTGCATGGCCGTAAGCGTTGAATTCGCCAAAGCCCAGATTCGAGCAGGAGAAGATTGCGATGTTGAACTTCGCCGCCTTGCCGACGGGCAATGTCTTGGTGCGACCGACGGGCGAGAGGCTGCCATCGGGCGCGATGAAGCGGAACCAGTGCCATTTCCCAGGCGCGAGATTATCGACGGTAATCTTGACCGTGTGATCGCGCCACGGCCCTGTGACCATCTCGCCGCCGCCCGCAATTTTGGCGAAATCCTGGCTCTCGGAAATCTCCACACGGACTTTGGACGGGCTGCCCGTCGGGCTCACATAGCGTGTCCAGAGCAGCACCGAATCCGGCCCCGGCTCGCCGCTTGCGACATTATGGGTAAAGCCCGTGAGGCCAAGCAGCGCTTGCGCCATTGCCGCGCCGCCGGGCATCAACAATCCGCCTATTCCAAAGCCTGCAGTGGCCAGCAGCGCGCGGCGGTCGAGTATAATTGACATTTGCGTTCCCTCTTATTCCCCGACGGTCGTCTTCAATATTGCCAGCAAGCGGTCAACGTCGCTCTCGTCCTGATATATGCCGAACCCGATCCGCAGAACATCGCCGCGCACATCGGTGACGACCTCATGCGCTTTCAATCGATCATGAATCTGCGACGCGGCTTCACCCTTAAACGCCAGGAAGCGGGCGTGCGGCGCGGTTGAAAGCGGATTGAGCAAAGTCATCATCGGTAACGGACCCGCGCTAAGGAAATGCTGTTGCAGCTTCGTGACATGATCCGAAATGACCGCCGTGGTTAGCCCCTCGACCTCAAGCATCGCGCGCACAGCGCAGAAACGGTAAAGTCCGGAGGGATCGAAAGTGCTGCCCAAAAACCGCCTGCCATCGGGAGCATAGCCGACGCTGCCGGGAGGTAAGGCAAGATCGTCGAATTCGGCATACCAACCCGTGATTTCCGGTCGCGGGGCGAACCCGGGTGGCGCGTGCAAGAAGCAAACGCCTTCTCCCGACATTGCATATTTATAGCCGCCAGACAGGTAGAATATGCCGTCGGCAACACTCGAGAGATCGGTGAGCACGCCCATAAAGCCATGATAGCCGTCGATGACCACCCAGGGCCCATCGGGCCTTGCGAGCGCCGCCAGCGGTTCGATGTCGATAATTGTGCCTGAATTGAACAGCACGTGGCTGGCAAAGATCAGATCATAATGGCCGTTGACCGCAGTCGAGCTCAGTGCGTCCGGCGCGACGCTGTCCCAAATGACTTTGCCGCTTTCCACCCAGCGGGTCATCTGGCGGCGGAAGCTGTGGAACTCGCCGTCGGTGGACAGTACGCGGATCGTGCTGCGCTCGATCGCCGATATTATCCGCAACAGGAAATCGTGCGTGTTTGACGAAAAACTGATGGTGGCGGGATCCGGCAAGCCAAGCTCCGACGCAACATGCCCCTGCGCCTCGGCCCAGAGCGAACCCATGATGACGCTCCATTTATGATCGGCAAGATGCGCCGCATCCGTCCATGCCGCCATCTGCCCGTCATGGCTCGCGTCGGGCCACAGATGGTGGCTGTGCGCGGCAAAATGCAGCCGGTCGGGCGCGGCGGACAGTGAGCGGGTGAAGAGATGCTTGTAGCTGTTCATAGGATGAAAAAGAAGCCGTAGCCCTGAGCAGCAGCCGCGACGCGGCTGCGCCCGTCGAAGGGCGGTTCAAGGTTTGCGCTGCCACCGACAGGCACCCTTCCACTTTCGCCACCGCTTCGCGCTGGCGGCTCAGGGCTACGGTGATTATTGAAGCGCGCTGTCACAACATTGTCCTGAGCGACCAGAGTTCGGGAAACGCGCGCTTGGTCAAAGTGCTGCTGAGGTAGCTGACCCCTGCCGTCCCGCCGGTCCCGCGCTTGCCGCCGATGATCCGCTCGACCGTAATCACATGCTTGTGCCGCCACGTCGCCATTGCGTCATCGAGATCGACGAGCTTTTCGGCAAGCTGGTACAGCTCCCAATAGCGTTCGGTGTCGCGATAGACCTGAAGGAAACCGGCTTCGACCTCGGGCGAGAATACATGCGGCTGGGTCCAGTCGCGTTCGAGCTGCCCCAGCGGGACGTCAATGCCGGCGCGCGCCAACGCGATGATCGTATCGTCCCAGATGCTTGGACCCGTAAGCGCCGCGACCATCGCCGCGCGCGCCGCGGGGCGCTCGTCTTGGAATTTGAGGTGGTTGCTGTCCTTCAGACCGAGCATGAACTCGACGGTGCGAAACTGGTCCGATTGAAACCCGGAGCTTGGCCCGAGCACATGCCGGAAACGCGTGTAATCGGATGGCGTCATCGTTGACAGCACATCCCAGCTGAGTGTCATAACCGCTTGAATCCGGCTCACTCTCGCCAATGCTTTATAAGCTGGGATCAATGCGTCATTGCGTATCTGCTCCTGCGCAAGATGCAATTCGCGGATCATCTGCTTCAGCCATAATTCCTTGGTCTGGTGAATGATGATGAACAGCATTTCATCGTCGAGCTCGGACTGAGGATGCTGCGACGACAGCAGCGTATCGAGCGCCAGATAGCGCGCGTAGGTCATCGGGGCGGAAGCATCGGTCATACACCGAGCTTACCGTTTCAAATGAAACTATCCAGCCACTTTTCAGCAAGCGCCTCAGCCTCGTCGGCGCTGAAGGGCGCACTGCCGAGACTTAGCTCAAGCCACAGCCCGTCGACTAACGCTGTAAGCG
>CALRMO020000045.1:0-16242 GCA_943369235.1 Sphingomonas paucimobilis | reverse complement strand
AACAGGCTGGCAGCTACATTTTGAACCTCGGCACCATCAGCCGCTGCCTGTTCACGACCTTACAAATCGCCCCTGGACGAACGCTGTTCGTAGAAGGTGCTGCAACAGGGACCGGACTGGACGCGCTTCGTTCATCGGTTCGCACGGGCTTGCAGGTGACGGGACTCGTCTCAAGTCCAGCGCGCGCCGAGTTCATCGTCGGTCAGGGCGCAGTGGGTGCGCTTGATCGCAAGGACCCGCGCTTTGCCGACCTGTTCAGCATTGTCCCCGACGACGCGGACGAGGCACAAGCATGGGAAGCCGCCGGTGCGCCGCTGGTCGCCGCCTATGAAGCCCTGAATGGCGGCAAACGTGCGGATTATGTCGTTAGCCACGCAGGCGAAACCGCATTCCCGCGCAGTTTCCAGTTGCTTGCAGAAGGTGGAACGCTCGCCTTTTACGGCGCATCTTCTGGCTATCATTTCAGTTTCATGGGCAAACCGGGCTCTGCCAGTCCAGAGGTGATGCTGCGCAAGGCTGCGTTAAATGGTGGCGAAGCTGTACTTGTCTATTATGGTCCGCAGTCCAATGAGCTTCTCGACGAAGTCGGCCTCGAAATGATCGAAGCGGCACGCCAGTTCAACGCCCGCATCGTCGTTGCCACCACCACTGACGGTCAGCGGGAATTTTTGCAATCACTGGGGCTTGAGGATTCGATCGCCGGTGTCGTGAGCCTCGAAAGCATTCGTCGCCGTGAAGGCGATAACTTCGATTGGCCCGACACCATGCCGCGCCTACCTGACGCGAAATCGGATATCGAGGCCTTCAAGGCGGCCGTTCGCGATTATCAGGACCGCGTGATGAAGCCGTTCGGCTCGGCGGTCGGGCGCATTCTTCGCTCGCCCGATAATCCGCGCGGCGCGCCCGACTTAATTATCGAACGGGCGCGGCAGGATACGCTTGGCATATCTACTTCGCTGGTGAAACCCTTCACTGGACGAGTCGTCTTCGCCGAAGACCTCGCTGGCCGACGGTTCACCTTTTACGCCCCCCAAGTGTGGACGCGGCAACGCAAGATCTTGATGCCGACGGCGTCGATACTCGGCACACATTTGTGCAACGCGTTCGAGGTTGCACGCATGAACGACATGATCGCAGCTGGTTTGCTCGAAGTGACCGAACCACAGGTGGTCGATTGGAACGAGCTGCCAGACGCGCACCAGGCCATGTGGGAAAACCGGCACACGGGCGCGACCTATGTCGTCAACCACGCGCTTCCGGCGCTTGGCCTGCGCAGCCGCGATTCATTGCTCGAATATTGGGCGTCGCAAATGAACTGATTATTTTGGATGGGGAGTGGAGACCATGGCGAAAACAAAAATGCCTGTCACGTCTGTGACCGGCCGTCTGGCTGGTAAAGTCGCCGTAGTCACCGGTGCTGCAGGAAATCTGGGCGGCGAAATCGTCCGGCATTATCTTGCCGAAGGCGCAACGGTCGTGATGACCGGCCGAACGGCGGCACGGACCGATGCGGCGGCGAAAGCTATCATCGCAGAAACCGGAATCGATCCTGATCGCCTGATGACGGTTGAACTCGACGGTGCCGATGCCCAGTCGGTGCGCGACGGCATTGCCAAAGTAACCAAGAAATTTGGCCGGATCGACATACTCGTAAACAATGCGGGATCTGCCGGGCCAAAGCAGACCCTGGGCAGCTTGCCACTCGATGCCAAAGAGCTGGCAGCGCTGCAAAAGGCAGGTTCAGCGGATAATGAGACCGTCGGTGACGCCGTCCGCAACATCTTCGGCGTCACATGGAACCTGGTGCGCGCCGCTGCACCGGCTATGGGTGAAGGCGCGTCGATTATCAACGTATCGACCATTTTTTCGCGGACAATTTATTATGCGCGCACGGCCTATGTCGTGCCCAAGGCAGCGTTGAATGCGCTGTCGCGCGAATTGTCGCTTGAGCTTGGCGCTCGGGGCGTTCGGGTCAACCTTCTCTTCCCGGGGCCGATCGCCAGCAAGCGAATCCGCACGGTGTTCGCCGCTATGGATAAAGCACGCGGCGACGATGCCGGAACCACAGCAAACCAGTTTTTCGACATGATGGCGCTCGAGCGCAGCGTCGATGGCGCAGCGCGGGCGAAAACATTCCCGACGCCATCGGACATTGCATCGACCTGCGTCTTCCTGGGCAGCGATGAGTCAGCCGCGTTTTCCGGTCATGATTTCGAGGTTACGCACGGCATGACGGTTCGAAAGGAAGAACGGTCGATCTATCTGGCACGCCCGACGATGCGGTCGATGGACGGGGCGGGTCTAGCGGTCCTCATTGCAGCGGGGGACTGCTGGGAAGAAGCGCTTGAGATCGCGAAGATCCAGATTGCATGCGGCGCGCAAGTTTTGCTTGGGCTGTCGCGGCAAGCCGATGTCGCAGTGGCACAGGCTCGCGCCAAGGCGGAAAACGCGACTGACCGGCTGACGATCATCAGGTTCAACCGTAAAGAGCCAGCGGCAATGGAGGCCGCGCTCGAAGAATACACCAGCGCCGAAGCGCCTATCACTGGCGCGATTTTCATGCCGGTTCGAGCACCGGGCGAATTTGTCGGAACGCTGGTGGATGCCGATGATGCCGATGTCGAAGCATTTATGGACGATGAGTTAATAGGAGCGATCGCACTGGCGCGAACGCTTGGGCGATATTGGAAACTCCATGACACGTTGTTGCAGGATCCGCGCTTCGTATTCATTTCCAATGCGACCGACGGGAAAGGCGATATCTACGCGAACATGCTTCGCGCGGCGATCGAGCAGCTTGTTCGCATCTGGCGCGAGGAATCGGACGTCGACGTGAAACACGGGCGTCGCCGTCAGGCAGAATGGGGCAACCAGATCGTCCGCTATGCAAATGATGAACCGGAAAACATACGGTTCACCGGCGGCCATGCTGCGCGCATATTGCTGACGGAAAGCAAAATCCGTGAAGTTACGCTCTATTTGCCGACAAGTATCGGCGAAGCGACCGGTGCACGAAAGGTGATGCCTGGCTTCAGCGAGAACATCACTGGGCTTCATATGGGCAAAGTCGCACTGATTACCGGAGGCTCGGCGGGTATTGGAGGTCAGGTCGCTCGCCTGCTCGCGCTGGCGGGTGCCAAGGTCATGATGGTCGCAAGGCGCGAAAGCGAGCTTGCACTGGCGCGTGCGCGTATCGTCAGTGAACTTGAAGATGTCGGTTTCGCGGGTGTCGAACGCCGCGTACAAACGCTTGGAGGCGTTGACGTCAGCGATCTGGGCTCACTCAAAACCGCAGTGGATGAAACCATAAAGGCATTCGGGCGGATCGACTATTTGATCAATAATGCCGGTGTAGCGGGCGCCGAAGACATGGTCGTCGATATGGACATCGACGCATGGCGCTATACGCTCGACGCCAATCTAGTCTCCAATTACTTATTGATGCACCATGTTGTGCCGCTGATGAAGGCGCAAGGGTCGGGATATGTCCTGAATGTCTCATCCTATTTTGGCGGCGAAAAGTTTCTCGCGGTCGCATACCCCAACCGCGCCGATTATGCGGTGTCGAAGGCAGGCCAACGCGCCATGGTCGAGGCAATGTCGCGCTATCTGGGACCTGAAGTTCAGTTTAATGCGATTGCGCCGGGCCCCGTCGATGGGGACCGACTGGCAGGGACCGGCGGCAAGCCCGGACTGTTCGAACGGCGCGGCAAATTGATATTGGAAAACAAACGATTGAACGCTATTCATGCGGCCACAGTCAAAGCCTTGCGGCGCGGCGTGCGCGTCGAGGCGGTGCTCACCCGGCTTGCGCGCAATGACACAGTCCGAATGTCGCACGACACCAACAATCCGCGTGAGCTTCGTGAGGTTGCTCTGGAATGCGCGCGCGAGGGTGACGGCGTGTGCAGCTGGGACCGCTATTTGTTGACTAAGGCTATCGCCGCTCGTCTGGTTTCAAGGTTGCGCAAGGCGGGATATTTTATCGATTCCCCCGGTTGGAACGACCGGCCCGATACAGAAGACGCGAATGGCGGCTGGCTGTTGCGCGTACCACCGGACGATATCCCGTTCCTGCCAGCCGAAAAGATCGCGGTTGAAGCCAAAAAGGTTGGAGGCGGCGTGCTCAAACAATTGCATTTGGGCAAGATGCCAACCGAAGGCGAAGTGGCTCAGGCCACGGTGTTCTTCCTCGCGGACCGCGCTGTCAGCGGCGAAACCTTCATGCCCTCAGGCGGATTGAGCGTCGAACGCTCGACAACCGAGCGCGAACTTTTCGGCAGCCCCAAGCAGGAGCGGATCGATCAGATGCGCGGCCGGACGGTGTGGATGATCGGCGAGCATCTCGAAGACTATCTGGCCGAAGCCACGCGGCAGTTTATCGAGGACTGTCATGTCGATCGGGTTGTGCTGCTCACCGCCACGGTCGCGGGCGATGCCGCCATCCGCACGCAACTGGCAGACCTCGACGCCAAAAAGATTGTTACGATATCGTGCGAAGCAGGATTGGAAGTGGCTATGGATCACGCACTCGAACGCTGGGGGCGCCCAACGACGGTTGTATCTACCTCGTTCACGCCGCTGCCCGATCAGTTATTCGAACTTGAAGACCCGTTGACCCCGGAAGCATTCCGCGATGTTATCGAGAATAATCTGACTCACCATTTCCGGGTGGCCCGAAAAGCCTCGCTTTATGATGACTGTCAGCTGGTACTCGTCTCGCCGGATGTTCCCATGGGAAGCACAAGTCCAGCATTCGCCTTGGCGAACTTTATCAAGACGACGCTTCATGCCTTTACGGTGACTTTGGCGGTCGAGAATGAGCGGTTGGTCCACGACGTGCCGATCAACCAGATCAACCTGACGCGCCGGGTGCGTTCCGAAGAACCGCGGAACTTTGAAGAGCATGTCGAAGAAGTGAAGCGTTTTGCAAGGGCGGTTCTGTTGCTCGGTGCGCCGCTTCCCGATGCGGAGGATTCCCGCTACCGCGCCCGCATTTACCGCGGCATGGCGATGACCGTTTGAACCATTACCTGCCCTTCGAAAAAGCGATTGAGGTTCTTGAGGTTCGGGCATCCGAGTTACGCAATGCGGGCGGTCCGGCCGATGCTGCGCAAATGCTTGAGGAACGCGCCCGGCGCCAAATGGCGGACCTTTATGGCCGGCTTGAGCCATGGCAGCGTGTTCTCGTTGCCCGCCACCCGCTTCGTCCTCATTTCCCACAATTCGTTGCGGGCATGCTCGATGATTTCATGCCATTGGCAGGCGACCGGGAATTTGCCGACGACCCTGCAATTCTAGGGGGATTGGCCACCTTTGCCGGACGTTCGGTGGTCGTCATTGGCCACGCTAAGGGTGAAGATACCGAGTCGCGGCTGAAGCATAATTTTGGCATGGCCCGGCCCGAAGGCTATCGTAAAGCCGCTCGCTTGATGGATTTGGCTGACCGTTTCAATTTGCCGGTAGTGACTTTGGTTGACACGCCAGGTGCTTTTCCGGGCATTGATGCAGAAGAACGTGGGCAAGCCGAAGCCATCGCACGAAGCACGGCAAAATGCCTGTCATTGGGCGTACCCATAATCGCGATTATCGTGGGCGAAGGCGGATCGGGTGGAGCGGTCGCCCTGGCCGCTGCGAACCGCGTCTTGATGATGGAACACTCGGTATATTCCGTCATTTCGCCCGAGGGCTGCGCGTCTATTTTGTGGCGAAGTAGAAATAATGCTGCCGAAGCCCCCAGTGCAATGAAAATCACCGCAGGTGAATTGCTTCGGCTAAAGGTGATCGACCAAATCGTCTACGAACCCGTCGGCGGCGCGCATCGTGATCCGGGCCTCGCGATTAGCCGGGTCGCAGCCGCGCTGTCCCAGGAACTCGCGTCACTTACCAGATTCAACAACGAGCAACTGCGAGCCGACCGTCATAACAAATTTCTAGCCATGGGACGGATGACGGGGAGCGGAGGGTAGAGTTCGTTCGAGACCTCCAGAAGCGGCATTCATGCTATGTCTGGGACGGCGCGCGCATAGCTACGATTAATGAAAAGAAGCAGCTCGAGATATAGGACGTTCAGTCTAAGCGGGGTTTTCTGAAATCCCAGAGCGGAATGCCCATTTCGGACGAAAATGAAAGCCACTAATTAGAATGGATGCCCTTATGTTGAGCGATAGCGACAGTGCGGAACCCGATATGCGATGCGGTCTCGTCTTCGGCCTGAGCATGGCGGGCCGATGGCCGGTAACGCGCGCAATAGTTTGGTGCGCACAGGAACGATCCGCCTTTGATAACCCGGACCGCCGTGTCGGGCTGGTTCGCATCGAAGCTCAGCGCGCCGCGTTCACCGACGGCTTGCGCGACGGGCCCATGTCCCGGGAGATAATGGCTCGACGTCCATTCCCAGACATTGCCGATAACATCGTGAAGCCCGTAGGCTGACGGTTTGAAACAGCCGACCGGCGCAATCCCCGAATGCCCGTCTCTGGCGAGATTTGCATAGGGAAATTCGCCCTGCCAGGTGTTGGCGCTGTCGGGTTCGGGTTGGCGGCTAAAGTCGTCCGGCCCGGCTCTCGCCGCGCGCTCGAACTCCTCCTCGCTCGGCAGCCGTTCACCGCGCCATTTTGCATAGGCCAGCGCGTCCCTGAACGAGACATGGGTTACCGGGAATTGCACCTTGTTCCGCACCGAACTGCCCGGACCTTCGGGATGCTGCCAATCTGCGCCATCTACAATCTTCCACCATCCGCTCGGGTCGGTCGGATACTGGCCGGCCGCGGGCGGCGCAAAAACGAGCGAGTTTCCGCGCTGCTCAGCCGTAGTGACATATCCGGTTGCGGCAACAAATTCGGCAAACTGCCGGATGGTGACCTCGGTCGTTTGCAGCGTAAAGCTGTCGACACTTGTGACATAAGCGGGTCGTTCGTCGGCATATCCTTCATTGTCGCCGATCTGGGTCGTGCCGCCGGCTATCGATGCAAATGTGGCTTTATCGGTGCGGCATTCGGGCGAATATCCAGCAACCGGAAAGGCCGCGCTGCCATTCACGAACAGGATCGCGGCGAGCACCAGCATGGATTTCGGGCTTCGGATCATGGGCGATACGCCACTTCGCTTGGAAGGACGACGCCGACATCCTGTGCGTACTTATCCCATGCGGCAATCAGCTCTTGCAAGCGATCGGGATGACGGAGGGAGAGATCATCGGTTTCGCCCGGATCATCGACAAGATTGAAAAGTCGCCATTTGCCATCGCCGATATCGGTAATCTTCCAGTCACCCCGTCGGATTGCACGCGACCCGAACAGTTCGGTGCCATGGCTGTCGTTGTCGCGGTAGACCCGCTCCGCCTTCTGCTGGAGAAAGGAGACCCAGCTTTTGCCGGTAATCGGCTGGACATTGCGGCCTCCAACAACCGTCGAGCTATAATCGATTCCCGCCAGGTCCAGGAAGGTGGGCGCGATGTCCGACACCGACAAGAACGGTGTTGCGATGCTGCCCTGGCGCGCAAAGCCCGGCCATGACAGGAAAGAAACAACGCGTGTACCACCTTCGGTAGCATAGGCCTTGTTCAGCCAGGATGGTGCCGTGGCAGCTTGTGCCCAGCCTGGGCCGTACGCGATGTAGGATGATTGCGTGCCGCGATTGTCGAGCCGGTTATCGGCCTTGTCGACAACCGCTTTGATGCTTGTCAATTGGGTTGTTTCAAGGTCCATTGCCTCAGCGCCATTGTCGGCAAGGAACAATATCACGGTGTTTTCATATTCGCCGCTGTCCTTAAGCTGCTGGATAACGCGTCCGACATTCTGGTCGAGGCGGTCGACCATCGCCGCGTAAACCTCCATATCGCGTGACGCGATTTGCTTCTCCTCGGCAGTCAGGCCGTCCCAGCCACCTTTCGGATGCCTGAGATTATGGGGCGTGACATCGGACGCGATCAAGCCCAGCTGCTTTTGTTTTGCCAGTCGCTCGGCACGCAGGACTTCGAACCCAGCGTCGTATCTCCCACGATATTTGGCGATGTCGCTTGCAGGAGCCTGTAACGGCCAATGCGGTGCAGTAAAGGCAAGATAGGCAAAGAACGGCTTGTCAGTGCCCGCATTTTTCAACTGCCCGATAAGCTTGCTGGCGAACGCGTCGCTTGAATAGAAATCTTTAGGCAGGCTCGACAATGTCTTGCCGTTTTCGCGATATGTTGCCCCTTTGCCAGGGTCCTCCGACAGGCCCAAGCCAAAGTGATTATGAGCGCCCTGCAGCAGGACAAAGCTTTGCTGAAAGCCGCGCTGCGACGGATCGAGTTCCGGCGTCAGGCCAAGGTGCCATTTGCCCGAAAACAACGTCCGATATCCACCTGCCGCCAGCCGGTCGGCGAGCGTTGCGATGTCGGGCCGCAGATATCCTTCATGCCCTGGCTTGCCGGCCTGGTTGGGCGCGATCAATTCGGCCATGGTGCCGAGGCCGGCGCGGTGATTGTCGGTTCCCGACAGCAACATCGAACGGGTTGGCGAGCAGGTCGGTGCCGTATGAAACCCGGTTAGCTTGATTCCCGTGTTTGCGATAGCATCCAGATTGGGCGTCGCAATCTCTCCGCCAAACGCACCAATATCCGAATAGCCCAAGTCATCGGCCACAATTACAAGGAAATTGGGTTGCTTTTCGGGCTTGTCGTTCGAAGTAGCCTGCGCCGGAGAAACCAGAGCGGCGAGCAAAATCGGTAAAGTGGCTAAACGCATGTGCTGATCCTGTTGTTCGATTTTAAAGGACCGCGCCGTGCGAAGGGGCACGGCGCGGCAAGGTTGCGGACGAGAGCGCGGGCGCATTTCTCCTGTCCGGATTATGTGTCATGCAGGCTCGTATTCGCGGGCCTTTTCCTTGCGGATGGTGCGGCTGCGCTGACCGTCGATCGCCACTGGAACGTCGCCAGCGATTGTCGCGCGGCGCAGCGTGCGGCGCTGAAGCCCGAAGTCGGCCACGGCCCGGTGTTGCGTTGCCTGATTGTCCCAGATCGCCACATCGCCGGCACGCCAGCGCCAGCGCACGATATTTTCGGGCTTGGTGATATGGTCCTGCAAAATGTTGAACAAGCGGGCCGAATCGGCGGCATTCAGTCCGACGAAGTTTTTGAAGAAATGCCCCAACAGCAGGCTGCGCTGGCCCGAAACCGGATGCACCCGAACAACCGGATGTTCGGTCTCATATACCGTGGAGGCAAAGACATTCTGATAGGATTTGAGCTTGGTCCGCGCCGCATCGTCGACAATGCTCGGTGAGTTGGCGAGGGTGGCGGCATAGTCGTACACATTGCTGTGAACCGCCCACAGATTGTTTACGAGCTGACGGAGCGGTTCGGGCAACCGTTCATAGGCCGTTTCGGTGTTTGCCCAGAGCGTGTCGCCGCCTGCCTCGGGAATCGTTATTCCGCGCAATATCGACGCTCTGGGATAGGCGTCGGTGAAGGTCACATCGGTGTGCCAGCTCGACGCGGCATAGCCTTCCTTGCTGTCGAGTTCGAGAAGGTAATGCGAGCCTTCGGCAACGGGCACGGTTGGATGCGCGACGGGATCGCCAAGCAGTCCCGCGAAGGCTTCATGCTCGGCATCATCCAGATGATCCTGATCGCGGAAGAATATCACCTTGTGCCTGACCAAAGCCGCCTCGATTGCCTGCACGGTTTCCGCCGTGAGGTCACCGGACAGCTGAACGCCGCGGATTTCCGCCCCGATGCTTCCGGTGACGGGGATGATATCGAGCGGGGAATTCCGGTCGGGCTGGTTTACATAACCATTGGATAAATCGGTCATTTACATACTCCTTGTTGGGGACTTGGGTTGGAGGGTTCGGGATTTATTCGGCGGGCACGAGCGTTGACTGGCTGAGTTCGAGCTTGCGTCGAATTTCGGAATGCGCGGCTTCATCGAGAGGAAAGCGCGCGATAAGGAGGGCGGACAGCGCGTGGGCGAGCGCTGGGCCGATGGCGAACACCAGAAGCAGGCCGTTAAGCGCTGCGGCGCTGTTTTCGATTTTGGGATCGAAGCCGAACCAGGCGACCAGCGGAAGCGCGACCCCGATGGCGACGGCGGACGCCGCCTTGCCGGCAAGGCTGAATACCGAGAAATAGAGGCCGGTGCGGTCTTCGCCTGAATCAAGCCGGTGCTTGTCAGCGACATCGGCAACAATCGCCCGCAGCATGAGATTGCCTGAGCCTTGCGCCAGCCCTTGCGCAAAGGTCAGGAACAGCAGCAAGCCGAAGCGGTCGGGCGTTACCAACAGCAGGCCGAGGTTGATTCCGACCTGGGCAAGCTCGCCATAGACTGCGGTGCGGTGCTTGCCGAACCGCAGACCGATGCGCAGCCAGATCGGCCCTGCCAATATGCCGAAAACGAACTGGAACAGGAAAAGCCCGGCGGCCCATTCCGGGCGTCCCATATAAAAGCTTACGAAAAATACAATCAGCGCGGCGCGGATCGACTGACCCAGCGTCACCGCAAAATCGGAACCTAAGACACGAAGCAGCAGCGGATTAGTGAAAACGGCGCGCCACGATTGGCTAAAGGACAGCCGGGTTGTGACGGGAGGTGCAGGTGCCTCTGCAAACGACGTCAGCGTCAATATCAAACCCGGGATAATTGTCGCGAGTACCAATATGCCCATCAGGGTAAGCTGCAATTTGCCGTCGTCGGGACGGATTTGCGCAGCAAGGGTGGGCAGCACCAGCGTGATAAAAAGAGCGATCGCGCCCACCACTGTAAGATAGGTCGCGATGCGTGTTCGCTGATGATATTGGCCCGAAATCTCACCCGACCATGCCAGGAACGGTATCTGCACGGCGGTCCAGCCTGTATAGAAGAAGAACAGAATGATGCCGAGATACAGCGGCGTGACGTCGCCCACGGGGAAGAACAGGAAGACCGACGACAGCGCGAACAAAAGTCCGCCAAGAGCGATCCACGGCTTGCGCCGCCCAAAGCGACTGGCGGTGCGGTCGCTGAGCGTGCCGATCAACGGGTCGGCCGCAGCATCCCAAAGCCGACCGATGAGGAAAATAATGCCGATGGTGGTCAGCGACAGACCATATTCGCTGGCAAAAATCGGCGGCAAATATACGGTTACCGGCAAGGCCGCTGCCGCGACCGGAACTGCGACAGCCGAAAAGCGAACAAGCCTTTTGCCGCTTAGCCCCTCGTCATTTGCTGTGGTTTTAAAGCCACGCGAAAACAGGTCGAAAAATGCCGTTGCCATAGCTGCCTCACAGTTTCGTTCTAAGGGTCAGGCCGATCGTGCGCGGTTCGCCGATCAGCGCGGTGACAAGGCCGGTGTTTGCTGCAGACAATGTCTGGAAATAGTCCTTGTCGAACAGGTTCTTCGCCCAGACCGACAGGTCGAAAAGGCCGTCTGTCGTTCGAATGCCCGCCCGCGCGTTGGCGATGCCGTAGCCCGGCACCTCGGCAAGCCGCGAATTGGAGGACGAGGTGTTGAAGCGCGAGCGGTGCGAAAAATCGGCGTGCGAATATATCTCGATCTCGCGTCCGCCCAGCGAACCTAATGGCGAGAATATGTCGGCACCTAATGTATAGGTGAATTTGGGTACGCCCGGAAGCTGCTCGCCCGTCAGATCCTGAACGCCGGAAATGTTGAGGCGCTCGACGGCCTGCGGTGCGTTCTGGTAATCGCGATAAATGGTTTCAGCATAAGCCAGTGACGCGTTCAGCGAAATGCCATCGGTGGGTTGAGCGACAAAGTCCGCCTCGAACCCACGCGAACGCACCTTCGGGATATTGGAGATATATTGCCTTACGTTCACGGTGTTCGCGACGACCTCGGTAATCGCGGTTTGATAATCGCTTATCGTTGTCTGAAACGCAGCGACATTGACGGTAACGCGGTTATCAAGGAATTGGGATTTCAAGCCAAGTTCGAACGCGTCGACTTTTTCAGGCGCCACATTCGGGTCGATACCCGGTGGTAAGCTCGTCAGGTTTAATCCACCTGATTTGTTACCACGTGAGTAGGTTGCATAGACGAGCGCCTCAGGGTTTATCTTCCACGTGGCCGTGATCAATCCGGACAGGCTATTGTCCTTGAATGCCGTCGAATAATCGGTGACCGGATTGAACTGGTTGCGGATGGCAAGTGCTGCTGCGGCCTGAGCCTGAGGCAGCGTCGACAAATCGGCACCGGCAACATGAAACTGGCTGAACGACCCCGACTTTTTCTCGCGGGTATACCGTAAGCCCGCGGTGATAATGAAGCTGTCCGAGAGGTTCCAATCGGCCTGCCCGAAAATGGCGAAACTCTTGGTTTCGGGCGTAGAAGTCGAATTTGCCTCAAAACCATTCAGTGCGGCATTGGCCACGACCTGATTGGCGGCGGGAAGGTTCCACAAAGCTGCCGCTGAACCATATCCGGTCGCGCCAAAGCCGCGCACGATCTGCCAGTAGTAATAAGCACCCAACACATAATCAATGGTGTTGCTGCCGTTCGATGCCAGCCGTACTTCCTGGCTAAACTGTCTTTGCCTGTTGGCCTGTTGTGCCTTGACCACGATCGGTAACGCCGTCGAGTCGCCGTCGTTGGCCGGGTCCCAGTCCCACCAGCGATAGGCCGTGATCGAGGTCAGCGAGGCTGGGCCCAGATCCCAGTCCAGCTGCCCTGAAACACCATAGCCCTCCATATTTGACTGATAAGGACTGTCGGCCTCGCCAGTGCGGGAAAAGGGATCGATCGGGCGGACGACATAGGATGGGAACCTGGCGGCGCGAACAGCGAAATTATTGGGAATGGCTGACCCGTCTTCGAACGTTCCCTGATAGCCGGCAATAACGTTTAGAACATGGTTCTGCCGTTGTCGTGAATAGTCTCCGATAATCCGGACATCGACATTTTCGGTCGGTCGGAACAGGATTTGGCCCCTGATGCTGGCGTTGGAGTAATCCTGCGCGCGCGAATTTTGGGTGACATTGTAGAGAAACCCGCGTCGTTCGGTCAGCGCTCCGCTCAGCCGGACAGCCAGGACATCGTCGATAAGTCCCCCCGAGGCGGATGCGCGCAACTGGTAATAGCCATAGTCGCCCACTGAGGCTTCGCCTGAGAACTCGGGGTCGAAACTGGGCAGGCGCGAGGTGATGTTGATCGCACCCGAAGTCGTGTTCTTGCCAAACAGCGTGCCTTGCGGGCCGCGCAGCACTTCGATTTGGGCAAGGTCCACCAGGTCGAATTGCGACTGCCCGACCCGGCCATAATAGACGTTGTCGATATAAAACCCGACCCCGTTCTCCAAACCGTCATTGGTGAGCGCGACGTTGCTGCCGAGCCCTCGAATATTGATGTTGGTGTTACGGGGGTTGAAGCTAAAGACCTGAAGGCTCGGGACCAGCTGCTGGATTTGTCCCAGCGTGAAATTGCCCGTTTGCTCGAGCGTGGCTGCGCTGACGACACTGAGCGCGATTGGCACGTCCTGCGCGCCTTCTTCGCGTCGGCGCGCGGTAACCACGATCGCGCCCGCATCGCCGGCATCATCATAAGCGGCGTTTTCGTCGGCGGCTGCAACGTCTGCGTTGGCGGTTTCGCTGACTGAAATGCCCGCGTCCGCGGCATAAGCCGGTGCAGAAATTGCCAGCGCAGCAAGCGATGTCGTTATTAGCGGTCGCCGGGTGATCGTTAAAGAATGCATGTCGAATATTTCCCTGAAATTTTTTATCGTGATTGGGCCAAATCGGATTGGCCTGGTTTCGGCTGGCGGTTGGCTTGGACACGACGCGGCAAATCCCGACCCCAAAGGGCAAGAGCAGCCTGCTGCAAAGACGCAGGATATCGGTCCAAATCCGCCAGATCGGATTTGGTCAAAGGAATCATGTTGAGCCTCGGCAGTCGGCCAGATCGACAGACAGTTAGGAGAGGGTATGGATGCCACGCGTCGCCCGCGGGTATGCGGGGGTCTTATGCTCACGGGGAGGGGAGTGAGTGGTTACCCCTGATCCCAAAGGTCAGCACGTGGCATCCAATCGGAAGCCCGTTAAATAATGTTGATTATGCGCATCGTCGTCACCTCATAGTTGAGGGGAGCACGACGCTTGGCGAGGTCGCCTGAGCATCGTGCGCTTTAGCCGTTGTTAACGCGGAGCAAGCTGCATCCCTATCAAAAGCCGCGGTCCGAAATCTTGGTTTTGAGCAGGCCGTTCGGACTCAGTGATCCCGCTCGATGTATTCTCTACTTATTTGGTTGAGTAGCGAGTCGTCAATAGTAGATTTGGCATATGCGGATGAAACGTTTCCTTTGTCGGTCCAATGCAAGCTGAGTTTTGCAGTCAGAACCATACCGTTGTAATGGCCGCCATGCCTTTAGTATGATAGCTTTTACACTTCGCTTATGCTCGAAATGCCGCAAGGAGCGTCTTTTGCGGAGCAGTTCCAAGTGTGGTCTGGAAATTACACCCGACGTACTGAGGAAAAGAATTCAACGGGACAGCAGATCTATCTATCTCACAGGCGGTAAAGCTTCGTTTACCTCATGTGCGTACGGTCGACACCAATGTTACGAAGCTTTTTCCCTGGCCCGCGACGCAGTCTTTTTCTTGGTTCGCCATGGCGGATTATGGCGCCCATTGCGGTTGCACAAATTCTAATGCTTTGCACTGCGGCGTTCAGCCTGAATGCCATTGTGCGCGAAGTCGATCGTAGTGACGCAACGCGCGCCAAAGAAGCCGTAACGGCGGCCTTTAACTACCAGCTAGGCCGACTGGAAATGGTGACGTTAAATAATGCAGTTTATACCGAAGCGTGGAAAGCGGTCGGGGGCACCCGCGTAAATGTGAAATGGGCGGTCGAGAATTGGACAGTGGCTCCGCCAGACCTTCCCGGGCATCATGGCATCTTGCTTCTGGAACCCGATGGGCGTCCGGTTGTTGGTACCCGCGCCGGATTGCCCATGGGTCAATCGCAAATGCTTGAAATGGCTGCCCTTGTGCGTCCGGCACTGAAAGGCATGCAAGCCGATGGTGAAGCTTCAACCAAGGGACTAATTACCACTGGCGCGACCCCAATAATGGTTGCGGCAGCAAATGTTGTACCGGAACCGCAAGATCGAACGCCGGAAACGATGCGCGGTCCCAAAAGACGTCTCGTCCTGATCCACCCGATCAACAGCCAGTTGCTCGCGACGATGAACGAGACGATCGGCGGCGAACAGCTTAGCCTGAGCGGTGCAGATCAATCGGAGAACAAGGTGGTGCTCGCTTCGAAAGCCGGCGATCCGGTCAGGCTGAGCTGGCGGTCAACGAACCCGGGTCGCGCCGCGATGATCCGTTCGCTTGAAGTCATCCTGCCTATCCTGTCACTTGTTACGATATTCCTATTTTATGCCATGTGGTCGGGGTTCATCGCGGGCCGTGCTTTGAAACAGGCGGCCATGGTAGACTATCTCACACAATTGCCAAATCGAGCCGCGTTTTCAGCAGAGCTGGACCGGCGTGTTTCGACGGGAAGCAGGTTCGCCCTTGTTCTGATAGATCTCGATCATTTCAAGGCCGTCAACGACACATTCGGCCATCTTACGGGCGACGCGCTGCTAAAGGAGATCGGCCGCATTTTGAAAAAAGCAGTTTCGTCAACGGATGTAGTCGCGCGGCTTGGAGGAGACGAGTTCGCGATACTATGCGATACATGTGATGCCGTAGACAGACTATTATTGTCCCTACAAATACAGCTTGCCTTTCCGATGAAGATTAACGGCGACACAATAAAAACAACAGCTTCAATAGGCGCTGCTGTGGCAGAGCCAGACATGTCGCCCGAGGACCTCGTGGCCGCGGCGGATCGTAATTTATACGCAAATAAGCACACTCGCACGACAAAGAATGCAGCGGTGAAGCAATATGCAATCAACCGATAACATTGATGAAAGAAGCTTCGTTGACAACGCTCTGCAATGCCACCGAAGTTCAACGAGCTTGCGCTTCCGCCAATTAGGCCGTGTACTCATAAACAGGATTCCCAAAGCGGGAGGTTTCTGATTCAAGGTTTCCGGAAGGGAGCCAATGATGAGCCGTTACGATCTGAGCGAGTTCGAGTGGCGGGTGATTGAACCGCTGTTGCCGAACAAGCCGCGCGGGGTAGCGCGGGTTGATGACCGGCGGGTGCTGAACGGCATATTCTGGGTGCTGCGGTCAGGATCGCCCTGGCGTGATCTGCCTGAGCGTTACGGCCCGTATACGACCTGCTACAACCGGTTCCGACGTTGGACCAAGGCGGGGG